>JAHFAO010000322.1 GCA_023250515.1 Deltaproteobacteria bacterium
TTCAACGTGGAAGGAATTGAGGCGTGGGTGTGGTTTATGACATGGTTCTCAAATCAACTCGCCTTCATGACGCCTTGGAGAGACATGTCAACCCGTGTTGAAGCCCAGAAAGCTTTCCTTCTGTCGCAGTAAAGCATTATCAGATTTCTTTTCCTATTTTCCCACTTCTCCCTCAACTTCCCAGAAAATCACATAAGCCGTCACACCGGCGGAGGCCGGTGTCCATAAGCCGTCTCAGATGCCTGGATTCCGGCCTGCCAGACTGTGTCAAAAGTCTGAGCGGATATAATTTTTGAGCGTCTATCGTGCTCTTTGACATACACAAATTGAGTAAGAGCTTGTACTTTCGTTCCTCTTGCCCTTTATTGGGCTTGGGCAGAAGTGTCCGGAGGCTTTTCTAACCGCTCATTTGCTCAATCAGCGGGGATACGCCTCCAAAGAGAGTGATCATTCGGATCAAATTGAAGCAGGTGGCCCACAAGCTGGATTCCGCCTGGGCAGCCTGCCGGCCTCTAAGCAGGAAACCGTCGGCTTTTAGGGTGCGCTTGATATAACCGAAGGGATGCTCCGCCCTTTGCTTGCGTTTGAGGTAAATGTCTTGTCCTTGAGGAGAATGATATAACGCTTCAAAATGCTTTTTGGCTTCTTCGTTGAGCATGCGGGTGATGGTGCGTCCTCGGGAAGACGAGGTGCAGGTTCCAAAATGGGGACAAGCTCGACAAATGCGGCCGTTGCTCATCCGATACGCTTTGGAGATGCCCGGCTTCTGAGACCCGGAATAGCTCAAGATTTGTCCAGTTGGACAAACGTAGCAGTCGCGCTCGGGATCGTATTTGAATTGATCGTGATGAAAGGGACCGGCTTCCTCGTGCAGCGCTTGGGTTTGGGAGGGAACGATGACTTGAACTCCCTTCGCTTCGGCCTTTTGTAGTTCCTCGGTGTTGGCGTACCCGGCGTCCGCGCAAGCTGTCTGAGGAATCTGGCCTAACTGTTCTTTGGCATTATCCAGTTGCCGGTTGAACTGCTGCGAATCATTGGGGTCGCTCACCGCTTCCGTGGAGACGATCAGCCCAAGCTTCTCGTCCACCACGTTCTGGACGTTGTAAGCGGCATGGCTGCCTTGAATGCTTCTCATCACAGCACAGTCCGGATCAGTCAAATTCGTTCGTTTCTGTTCTTTGGTTTTGAGTTCTTCAAGAGCTTTCTGAACTTTCTCTCGCAAGTTTTGAGAGCGAGCCAGTTCTTCCGGCATTTGCACATGACTGGTTTGGGACTGCTCGGCCTGGTCTAGGGTTTGGCATTCTTCCAGGAGCTTTTGAATGCGCTCGTCTAAGTCCGCCAGGACTTCGGAGCACTTCTCTTGAGTCCAGCTCCACTTGGCGGAAGCATTGGCGCGGATCTTGGTGCCGTCCATGAATAAGACGTGCCCATCGATCAGATTGAGCTTGACGCATAAATGCACGCATTGTTTGAGAAGTCCTTTAAGGAGGTTCAGATTCTCTTGGCGAAACCGGGCGATGGTCTTATGATCGGGCTTGAGGTTCCCCGTCAGCCAAATATAGGAAAGGTTATGGTGACAAGCCCGTTCAATCTGCCGAGAAGAGCGGACCCCGTAGGAGTAGCTGTAGAGCAGGAGTTTGACCATCGTCTTCGGATCATATTCCGGTCGTCCCTGCTCGCTGGAAGCGGGCAATCGGATTTGTCCACTCTCCGACAGATGTTCTATGAAGGCGTCATAGACGCGGACTCGATCTTGGAGAGAAACATAATCTTCGATGCTGGAAGGCAGCAAGGCGATTTGTTGGCGGTTACCGCAAAGCGTAGGCATGGGTTACGACCTCCTCTTCAGGGGTTGTTCTCAACATCCATGATTTTATCATCTTTGCGCCCCATTAAGTATAATTTTGACACAGTCTGGCAGGCCGGAATCCAGGCTTTAAAAACGCCTCAAAAGAGTCTTTAGAACCTGGACACCGGCTTTCGCCGGTGTGACGACCGAGCTTCAGCGAGGAAGTGTCGTTTCCTTGAGGCGTTATAAGAAAACGACCGAGCGTAAAGGTATTTATGGGACATTACAGTGAACTGGCTGTGATATAATGGTAAAATAGATTTTGAAGACCATTCCGCAAAGGAGATTTCATGTCTGGACACAGTCGCTGGGCGGGCATCAAACATAAGAAAGCCGTCGTAGACAGCAAGAAAGGAAAAGCTTTCAC
>JAHFAO010000323.1 GCA_023250515.1 Deltaproteobacteria bacterium
GGACGGAGCAGCGAGGTTTGTCGGCAAGGACGGTGAGATTTCCGTGCTGACCAGAAACCAGGGAATCATGCTTCCCAAAGGCACCTACTACAGGTTCGAGAGCTGTGGGGATACCCCCCTGGTCCTGCTGCGCGTAGGAGCAGCGAAGGAAAGGCCCAAGATCAGCCGCATCAACCCCGAGGGCGGACCTCTGCCAGGAAACTCTCTTGAGAACAAGCACGAGGATGGTGTCGCGATTGAGGGGCGTTATTACGAGTAGGAGCTACCCTTAAAGAATCCTCAGTAGGAACTCGGGCTAATCTTCAGTAGGAACTCGGGCTAATCTATGGTCTTAACCGTGATCAGATTGGTGGTCCCGACCTGATGAAGAGGAACTCCGGCAGTAATAACTACCAGATCCCCTTTTTTGACAAAGCCCAATTCTAAGGCCTTTCTCTGCGCCAACCTGACGAGTTCGTCCGTGCTCTCAAAAGACCGGGTTTGGAAAGGATAAACTCCCCAGGCCAAGCATAGGGCTTTAACTGTTTTTGGGTAGGGACTGATCGCAACGAGGGGTTGAAAGGGCCGATAGCGGGCAATCATCCGGGCCGTGCTTCCAGAGGTGGTGGGAATGAGGAAAGCTTTTACCTGGAGGTCACGCGCCAAGGATATGGCTGCGTGGCTGATGGCTTCGGGAACGCTCTTCTTAATTCCCTCGATCTGATATCTGGATTGCAGTGTCCTTTCGGTTTCCGTAGCTACCTTCGCCATAGTCTTCACCGCTTCAATAGGATAGTTTCCCACTGCCGATTCCTCCGAGAGCATTAGGGCATCGGTTCCATCCAGGACAGCATTGGCAATATCTGCCACCTCCGCGCGCGTGGGGCGGGGGTTTTGCAGCATGGATCTCAGCATTTGGGTAGCCGTAATGACTGGTTTTCCCAGGCTATTGGCTTTCCGGATGATCATTTTCTGAACTGCGGGTATCCGCTCAGGGGCTATTTCCAGTCCAAGATCTCCGCGCGCCACCATGATCCCGTCAATGGCTTCCAGGATGGAGTCAATGTGATCTAAGGCTTCGTGCTTTTCGATCTTGGCGATGATCGGGATCTCAGCTCCTTTCTTTTTCATCTGGCGCCGAGCATCAGAGATATCTTTGCTATCGCGCACGAAAGAGAGAGCTACGAAATCGACTCCTTGATCGATGCCGAAGGCTAAGTCGCGTTTGTCTTTGGGGGTCAATGAGGGCAGATCGAGACTGCCCCGGGGGAGGTGGATGCCTTTATGCGAGCTCAGCACCCCTCCGACGGTGATCTTGCAGGTGATCGCCTCGCGGCTGCTCTTGACGACCTCCAGTTCGATCTCCCCATCGCCGAGCAGAATGGGATCTCCTTTTTTGACGTATCGGTGAAAGTCCTTGTAACTGACTGAGACGATTTGATTGTTGCCGACGATCTTTCGAGAGGTGAGGACTAAAGGCCGGCCGTTGTGCAATCTGACCCGGTTTCCCTCGAGCGGTCCCATGCGAATCTTGGGGCCAGGAAGGTCCTGTAATAGGGCCACAGGTTTGTCGAGCCTGCGCTCGATCTGGCGGATTTTTTTAATGATCCGCGCATGAAAGGCATAATCGCCGTGGCTGAAGTTCAGCCGGGCGACGTCCATGCCGGCTTGAATGAGTCCTCTCAAGACTTTCTCAGATTCGCTCGCAGGTCCGATGGTGCAAACAATCTTGGTTCGCCGCATCTTTCCTAATCTACATGAGTAGGGCGTGGAATCAATCCGTGGAGGAGTAAATCCGAAAACAGGGTGTAGAAAAACAATGAACCTGGGCCGGTCAAAAAGGTTCCCTATGCACGGGTAAGGAAGCGAGGCGGTCAAGCGCGACTATCATCACCGCTTGCCTACGGCAGGCTGTTGACAGATGGATCTTTTTTCAACGGCCTGGAAAAGGTGATCACCTTGGTGCCGTTACAACCCCGTTCCCGCCCGTTTCAGTCGTGGGTCCAAGATATCTCTGAGCGCGTCCCCAAGCAGGTTGATGCCCAGGACCGTAAGGAAGATGCAGAGGCCGGGGAAGAGCGCCAGCCACCAAGCAGTGCTGATGTAGATGCGCCCATCGGCCAGCATCGTGCCCCAGGTTGGAATCTCCGGTGGGACACCCAATCCCAGGAAGCTCAAGCTCGCTTCAGCGATGATGGCTGAGGCCATAGCGAAGGTCCCAAT
>JAHFAO010000053.1 GCA_023250515.1 Deltaproteobacteria bacterium
ATTTCTGACCGATCCAGGAGACTTAGTCGTGGATATTTTTGCGGGATCAAATGCGACAGGTGAAGCTGCAGAGAGCCTTGATCGCAAATGGATCGCCCTCGAGATGGAGCACTCTTATCTGGCAGCATCGGCTTTTCGGTTCGTCGACGAGTTGAACTCGCAGGAAGCAAGAGAACTCTATTCGCATTTAATGGAAGCTCCGTCCGTAGACGATTATATTGCCCCAGGACAGAGAAGTTTGATGTTTGTTTCAGACAGAAAGGCATCCTACGTCGGACCAAAAAAGAGGAAGAGACTCTAACCTACTGCCTACCGAGAGCACCAAGGCCGGAGACAATCCCGTGATTCTCAGATCGTACTGCCCCGGTCTCCCGCCGCGTTGAACAAGGAGATTGTCCCATTGCCGATTCGCTCTACTCCGATTAACGGTCCCAAGTCGTCCGGAATGATCTGGGACACAATAAAAGCCTGTCGCTGTGGCCACTTGACATGCCTCTGAAAACAACCCAAACTCTGGCGAGATCGCGTCTCCACTAGGAGGTATTCAAATCACGAATGGGCCGATGATGGCTTGCAGGAGCTGATCCTGACTCCACACGACCCTTATTGCATCGCAACTGATGAGTGTCCAAGTCACATTTGAGGAGCTTGACGGTCTACTTCTGGCAGAAACAAACCGCCTAGGCATCGTCATTGCTCAGCCACGATTAGAGTTATACAAGGATACAAATCCTCCGTTTAGAATAGCGGATTCATCCAGAGAGGAGGCACTTCAGTACGTAAAGCAATCCCTGCAGGCGGCTGACGAACTTGCTACGGAATCGAGATTGGTTATATTGCCCGAGTACTCTGTAGCTTATGAAAACCCAGGGGCTCTCCAGGAGATTCTTAACTGACTCCAACATGGTCCCGCAAATACTGTCGTCGTTGCAGGCCTGGAGTCTTGCACACGATCTAAACTTTCCGAAATCGAAAGGGTCCTCCCGTCCTTAAAGTCCTCCCCGATTTTTGTTTCCAGCCCTTCGCCGGGTGCTTTTGCGAATTGCTGTGTTATCTTGGCAAAAGATAGCGCTGGCATATGTAAAAGTTTCATACAGGCCAAGCTTAGAGCTAGCGAATTAGAAGCAGAGAGATTGCGAATGCTAAAAGGAGGGGAGGTTTATCTTTTCCTTACAAAGAAATTCAACTTTTTGATTTTAGTTTGCTTCGATCTTATATCCTCCGAGTCCAACATACAGGTTATTGACGACTTAGTTCGCCAAATCGGTGCACGGGCCGGACCCCATCAGAGCATTCTCCTCCACGCCGTCATTAACATCCAGTACAATCCTAAGCCCTGGGACCAAAAATTCGTAGAAGCGGCAGCCAAATTCCTACGGCCTCCGCAGCAAATTAATATGGCAAATGGGCTGGTGATTTTTTCAAACGTTGCTTCTTCCCGCGAATGTATTCATGGCTCGCATGGTCAAACCGGGCTCTTATTTCAATCCAATAGATGGCAATATCCTCAGGAGGAATCGGCTCTCTACTTTACCTCTAAGCCCCGGTCGGACCTTCAAGGTTTCCTCTTCAGGCGTAAAATAGGAGGCGTGTTTAGTTTTATATATCTTCTGCCTGAGGTAAACGCTATGCAAAGTAGTGATCCTCGCGTTCCAATTGATTCCGGACAGTTTTGCCGCCGCGATCCATCGTCAGGTAGCTGGATCGCTGAGGTTACAGAATCTCTCCCTTTGAAATTCGCCGACTATCTTTGTGAAGCTGATGACGTGCAACCGTGCTCCGAAACCTTCACTGAGCGATTAAGGTGTGACGACAGCGCTCTCAATCGCAGGCTAAAAGAAGCTTACTCAGGTATAAGGCTATCTCTACTCGGATTGGACGCAAAACGTGCACGGGATGTTGTCAGACTCCTGTTCATCAACGATGTCCGTGGCGTTCGGAGTAATTCCAGCGACGCTTGGGTACAAGCCAAAGATGGGGAAGCCGTTCGCGAACTGGCAAGATCTCTTTCAATCTGTTCGTTGAATCATCCGCTGCAATTACAGTCAACGCTAGCCTGCACTGCCGAAGATCACTCTCGCCTCTATGCTGTTATCGATGGCGACAACAATACAGGAATCAACCACGCGAAGTTCCTCTACCGTCGGTACCTAGAAGGACTGCCATACCCTATGCCGGGCAAAGATAAGGTGATCTTAGTGGCTAACCGCTTTCATGGAGAGGCTACAGCAGAGGACCGGCTGCCTGACTTTTTCAATCAGCCACAGAGTGCCCTCTCAGAGGGGCGGAACGTGACCCAACCAGTTCCACTTCAGGTGTTTCCGGTTCCTGCGCCTGCTCTGCATCGGGCACAGAATTGCAGATCTATTGAGGAAGCTCTTGATCGCGTGAGGAGCCACATTGATAAGTGACGAAATAAAACAGGATCTGCGTCGAGTTTTGAACGATGCCAGTTCGGTCGGTCTAATCCCGGCTACAGCGGAATTACATACATGCGACGCATTACTCAGTAGCCGGTGTTTAGCTGTATTTTTTACTGTTATCAAAGAAGACGCCGGGCTCGGAGTCTCTTATAAGGATGCAGAGGAGGAGATAGCAAAGCTTGTCCAGGAAACCAAAGCAGGGTCATGGCCTAGGGATAAGCATTTAGTTTTGATTGTACCTCCGGGGGTTCAACTGGACTTGTCTGAGGTCCAGCGTATCAAAGCGGATCCGCATGTCTGCCGTAAGTTTTTTTGCTTCGTGGACGGCCAGGACCTAAGTCGACAGCTACGAAACCTTCCCTTTTGGCCGGCTCCGATATTAGAGACACCTGCTGTCAGGCTCCCAGGGTTTGATGTACTGAGAGCTCTTGCTACTGAAGGATTCGACGAAGTCCTGGTCCAGGATATTTATCGTCATACACCTGGGGTGGACACTATGGTCCAGAACATCTTGTCAAACAAGTACAGGGTTGATGTCTCAACCAGGACTTCCCATTCGTCCGATATCTCCGATTCGGCCAATGCCCGTTCGATTAGAGCCATCTCTAAAGCTATCTCAGAGCAACCTCGTCGGCTGAGCCAAGTTGAAATCCAAAACTTTCGTGGCATCCGAACCCTAACGATGAACCTTTCAGCGAATATTATTTTCGTGCATGGCTCCAACGGGTCGGGCAAAACTTCCGTTATCGAGGCTCTTGAATGGATAATGACAGGTAGGATCAATCGCCTATGTCATCCGTGGCCTGACGACGACAAGCGACAGCCCGATCCCGTAGTTAACCTTTTTTCTGAGGTTGACTATGCCGCCGTCTGCTTGGCTCTTTCTCTAGGTGATCATATGGAGCGGGTTATTAGGCATGGTGACCTTTGGCAGTCGAAGCTCCGCCAAATTAATGACCGCCCGATTCACAACGACCACGACATCATCGACGAAATTGTCGGTACGTCCGCTCCTGATGAAGAACGGAAGCTCCGTATTGAGCCCTTGCGAGAGTTGCTTCGAAGCTCCCATTTTCTTGGGCAGAGTACATTGAGGGAGTTTCTGGAAAAAACGACTCCAAAGTTGCGTTTTGATTCACTAAGCAAGATGTTAGGAGCAGAGGCTTTCGTGTTTTTCAGGCGCAAGGTGGATCAGATTATTGAAAAGCTGTCCTCTCATTTGGAAATTTCTCGGTATGAGGCGGTGGCGACAACACAAATAGTCCAGAACCTCCAGGCGAATATAGACAAGGAAGAAAAGGCACTATCCGCTGTCTCCACCGCCATGGGAGAATCGGCATCCGGCCAAGCCGCTGACATTCGCAACCGTCTTGCTATTCAAGGCATCCTCTTGTCGGATGAACAGATTCGCCTTGTCTCTATATCGCTCTTAGGGAACGAGGCAGAGGCTACTGCAGTATTGGCTGCCGAACAAGTGCAAACCGGAGTGTCACAACGTAAGAAGCGAATTTCTCAGCTCCGAACAGCAGTGGAACAATTCCGTCAACAGACCCAGTTAGACAAGTCGGCCGCGCAAGCAAATGGAGAAATAGCAAAAGCTAAGGCAGAGCTAGAAGAGCTGACAACACAACAAAATCTCCTGGCGCAAAGAACTGGGGATTACAGGACGTCGCTTGAACAGCAAAGTCGCTCACTAATCCAAATGCGAGAGGAACTCGGTCGGAATCAATGGCTTTTGCGAAGCCTGCCGGTTTGGAGACGCTTGATACGCGAGCACAAGGATCTTGCCGACAGAATCGACGAATTAGCTGTCACCCAGAACGCTAAGGAAGAGGAGAATCGAAAGCTGGAGAGTGAGGTCAACAGCCTTCAAGACCAGAGTGCAAAGCTCAAACAAACCAGGTTACAAATGGACCAAAAAGGTCAAAAGATTAAGGGACTCTTAGCCCAACTGCCACAACTGCAAAACGACCTGAATAGATTAGGTGTGCTCGGGCTAACGCTGACATCCTCCAACGGGGAACTATTGGATTGCGACAGCAAACTACAAATTTTAGAGCGGCAAACTCAGGAAAAGAACGATGCACTGGAGTCGGTGAAACGCGCGCTTAGCATCTTGGAACAATCGATAACCAGAAAGGTACAATTGCTGGAAGAGCTGCGGCAATACATCGACTCTTCAGTGTGCCCTTTGTGCGGTCACGATCATGGCCTTATGGATACGCTGCTTAATCGGGTCGCTTCTAAAATGGGAGTAACTTCCCCGGAAATGAAACAATTGCAGGAGAGCCGTCAATTAATAGAAAGAGAAATTGCAGACCTCAACATGCAGACTCAGACTCTCTCGTCAAGAATCGCGCAGTTGCAGCCGCGGATCAAAAGCCTAGGAGAGGAACAAAATGGCCTGACTTCTGAAATACAAAAATTTAGGCAGGATCTTATGGGTGTGGGGATCGCCTGGCCAGACGATGAGATGCTGATGCTTGATCGGGTTGAGCCGATGCTTTTTGATTCTGCGAAAGCTCTCTCGACCGGGCATATTGAGCATCAGCAGCACGATATTAACGCTCAACTCTCAGTTTGTGCAAGCCAGCTTGCCAGATGCAAAGAAGAGCTGGACAATATCACGAGCAGCCTGGAAACTGCCCGCAAGCAGTTAAATCAATTCCAGAAAGACTTGGAAGTTTTAGAAGATGATGGTCGTGGACGGAGTATCCTTTTGCAACAATCCCTAAACGAAGACGGGATACAAACGCTTTTTCAAGAGAAAAACCAACTTGCTGAAACCTACGAAAAGGAAATTGCAAAGATACAATTCCTCATTTCCGAGCTGGAGAAGGAAATTGCCTCAATCGATATCCAGACGACTTTGAAGAAACGGACCATTTCAGAGTCGGAGGCAGCCATAGATCGAGCGCAGAAGGCTCGAGCTAGTCTCAAAGGAGACTTGGCTCAACTTGGGTTCAAAGGTGAATTAACAGAAAATGATCTGGAATTGGAAATTCGAAGAACGGAAGATGCTCTCAGGGAATTGGATGAAATTCTGCAAGATATAGAGCGGTTAAACTCAATTCTCCAGATGGAGAATTTGAGGAAGAGAATAGCTGCTCTTAAGAGGGAATTGGAAGACACAAAGACACAGGCCGGTCATAAAAAAAGAACAGCAGACAATATTGAGGAGTGGATCAATTGTCTGACACATTTACGCGGCGCCGTACAAAGGCGACAAGCTGACAGCGTTAAGGATCAACTACACGCTCTACAACCAGTTATCAACCTGCTGTACAACCGTCTTAGCACACACCCTTTCTTCACAAAGGTAAATGTGCAGATTGCAGGTAGGGAGGATGACCAAACTGTCAGATTCTCCTTGGAGCCAAGTGAATCGGTTGCGCTCGTACGCGCCCCCTCTCGTGAAAATCGCCTTTCTCCTGGAAAGTTTTTTAGTGAAGCTCAGATAAACGTGTTAGCCCTGAGCATCTTTCTAGCTGGGACTATTCAACAGCGTTGGTCAAACTTGCGGACAATTTGTATCGATGACCCCGTCCAACAGATGGACGATATGAATGCCTATGCCTTTCTAGAACTTATTCGAGGCTTGGCCAACGATAGGCAGTTTATCATAACTACATGCGATCCAAGATTTTATCAGTTAGCTCGAGAGATGTTTGAATGTCTTAATTATGACGGCAAGGTCGGCTTTCGAGCCTATCGTCTCAAATTTGACGGAGAAAAGCACCACGAACTGATCATGGATACTCCGTCAGTCGACGCAAGAAGCATTTCTGGCCAGACATAGAGCGTGCTTTCTCTTGGCAACCGCCGAACTCGGAGGCTCAGGTCTCGCAATCAAACATCCCACCAAAATCTCTCTCTTGAAATCGTCCATCTGACCCCGTAAACAAAAAACCCGGCTGGGAAAGCCAGTCCGGGCGATGATGCGGGATCGAAGACGGGACTGGATCGAGTGACCCAGCCGAAGTTAGTTTCGCATAAAATAGGCCAAATTTATGGTGAACGTCAAGGACTAACTTGTGACTTGTGACTTGTGCTCGTGGACGAGCGCAAATCCGCCCGTGGGCAACGGTTACCCGCGGCGAGGCGGTCGAGCGCAACGAAGCAGATGGACCTTTTTCAACGGTCTGTTTACCTCTCCCCGACAATAACGCATCGCTGAGGCTCGACGAGAACCCATACCTTCTGCCCCAGATCATACTTCTTTATAGGCGGGGTAATAACGCGCAGAACAAGATCGATTCCAGAAAGTTCGACGAGATAGTCGATGGATTCTCCAAAATAGATCCGGCGACTAATTGCCCCGTAGAAGAGATTAAAGCCCATCTTCACGTATCCTTCCGGCTCCGACTCCTCCCTGTCCAATTGGAGATCGTGGGGGCGGATGGATACCCATACCTTCTCCCCGTTCCTAAAGTTCTCTCCGCTTCCCACCCGGAGCATGAGGCCATTTCCCAGGCTAATTCTTTTTCCTTCTTCCAAGGTCCCTGAAAGGAGGTTGGTCTTCCCGATAAACTCTGCCACAAACCGGGTCTTCGGTCTCTCGTAGATTTCCTCGGGCCTCCCCACCTGCTCGAGCCGCCCCTGATTCATCACGCAGATGCGGTCCGCGATGACCATGGCCTCGGATTGATCGTGCGTGACATAAATAGAGGTAATCTTAAACTCATCGTGCAGGCGACGGATCTCAAAGCGCATCTCCTCCCGCAAGTTGGCGTCCAGATTACTCAATGGCTCATCCAGCAGCAGGATCTGAGGCTCAACCACCAGGGCACGGGCCAAGGCAACCCTTTGCTGCTGGCCTCCGGAGAGTTCTGTTGGATATCGATCTTTCAGCGTCTCCAGATGGACCAACTGCAAAAGTCTTTCCACCTTCCTCTCGCTCTCCCCGCTTGAAAGCTTCTTGAACTTCAAACCATAGGAGACGTTCTGAAACACCGTCATATGGGGCCACACCGCATAGCTTTGAAAGATCATCGACATGTTACGCCGCTCGGGCGGAACCAAAACCGACGGCGAAGAGATTACCTCCTGATTGACCCTGATCTCCCCTCCATCCGGCTGTATGAAACCAGCAACCAGCCTAAGCGTCGTCGTCTTGCCACAACCCGAAGGGCCGAGAAGAGAGACAAACTCCCCGTCTTCGATCTCCAAGTTGAGATCGTTCACGGCAGCCGTCTCGGCGAATCTCTTGGTTAATCCCTTAAGCGAGACCGTGGCCAAGTGCTATTCCCTCGTAGCCAATACGTCTCTACCCATCACTCGCTGCACGGTGAGTATGACGAGAAAAGAGACCAGGAGAAGGAGAATGCCCAACACCGCAATTACCCCTACTTGCCCCTCCTCTTTGAGATCAAAAATAACCACAGAGACAACCTTGGACTTAGGCGTGAAAAGGAGAATAGAGGCGCTCAGTTCTCGGATCACCCCGATAAAGATAAAACACCACGCGGCGATCAACCCAGATCTGGCAAGCGGAGCCGTCACATCTTTCAGCGCCCTTAATCGATTCGCGCCCATAATGCGACTTGCGTCCTCTAGTTCCGGGTGAATACTTTTGAATGTGGTTTCTGCCTGAGAAAAACCAATCGGCATCTCCTTGGTGAGATAGGCAACAAAGAGGATCCAAACCGTACCGTAGAGGATAATGGGTGGCTGGGTATAAGCGATGAACAGGCCAACGGCCAGAACGATCCCGGGGACAACTAACGGGGCAAGCGCAAAGAAAGTGAGATAGCGGGCTCCGCGGAAGAGCTGGCGATTGGTGATGTAGGCAATCAGTGCAGCGATCACTGTGCCGACTGTCGCTGTCAGGATTCCTAACTCGAAGGTATTGAGAATAGCGTTTTGGGTATCGCCATATTGGAAGAAGGCAAATCTGAAATTCTCCAGGGTAAAGTTATCCCATGTGAGCGGAACAGCCCAAGCCTTTGCCAAAGCCGCTTTTAGTAAAATCCAGTAGGGGAGAAATACAGAAAGGGAGAGTATCCCTAAGACCAACAAAAGGACAGGGATGCGGAGCTTCCCCAGTTGCAACAGGCGTCTCTGTCCCCCTTTTCCCCCCACGGTGCTATAACCGCGGCGGCCCAGGATTTTTTTTTGCAGGGCGATGAGACCCATGGTCGCCAGCAGAAGCGGAACAGAAAAGGCCGCCGCCAGATCCAGGCGGGGCGGGTATTGGAAAAGCGCCCAAATTTGGGTGGTAATGGTGTGCAAGCCGGCTGGAAGACCGAGAATGGCTGGCGCGCCAAAGAGAGAAAGCGAATGGAGAAAGGCCAGGATGAAACCTCCCAACAATGCCGGCGCTGCCAGCGGCAGGGTAATAGTCCATGCAGTTCTTAATTTATTCGCCCCTAAGATATTAGCCGCATCCTCGAGATCCGAAGAGATCAGCTCACAGACGTTGGCAATCATGGAAAAGACATAGGGAAAGCTGTAGAGGGCCATAACAAAGATGAGACCCTCCATAGTAAAGATATTGAAGAGATGCTCCTCCGCACCCGTTAGTGAACGGTAGAGCTTGTTGAGAAGACCGGCATTAGGTCCCGCCAAAAGGGTCCAGGCAAAGGCTCCAAGAAAAGGAGGAGTTACAAAGGAAGCCATGACCAGGGCACGAATCGCCCTTTTCCATGGCAGATCGGTCCGGGTCACTAACCAGCCTAAAAGCGAGCCTATCAGAACGGCGACGATGCCGACCCAAAAGGAGATAATGAGAGTATTCCAAATGGCCTTGAGAAAGGCCACTTCGGTAAAGACCTGAGAATAACCTCTAAGGCTTGGACCCTGTTCTCCCTTAAGGCTAGTGATAAAGATCCAGCTCAAGGGGAGAAGCATGAGAAAAACCAGAAACAGTG
Source organism: Deltaproteobacteria bacterium (assembly GCA_023250515.1). Lineage (GTDB taxonomy): Bacteria > Desulfobacterota > Binatia > UBA9968 > UBA9968 > JAHFAO01. The sequence continues at coordinate 9,293 of JAHFAO010000053.1, forward strand.
CGGCGCCAACCCAGACCGGAAGCGTTCGGTCCACCGCCTTTAAGGAAAGCCAGGACCACTCCTTGTACCGGTCCACTGTTTCCGCACTAGAAACCCGCATCAGCCTTAAGCGCCAAAGAACTCGACGAACCTCTTTTTTATCTCTTCATTCCTCTTTTCCAGCTCGGCCGGCTCCGCGGCCAAAAGCTTTAGCTCCTTGAGCCTGGGTTTATCCTTAGGATACGTGACCTCAGGATGTCCAGTGTACAAGCCCTCCTTATCAGCGAGCATTTGCTGCGCCTCTTTGGTGAAGATAAAGTCGGTGAAAAGCTTGGCGGCATTCGGGTGTGGCGCATCCTTGGCAATAGCCGTCGGCGAAATGACCAGAGGGACGCCTTCCTTAGGATAGACGATTTTTATGGGGTTTCCCTTCTTCATGTTTTTATAGGCAAAGTATTCCGCACTATTAGCTGCCACCGGCCTTTCTCCCGAAGCCACCAATCCAACGGGATCATTCGCTGACTGAACGACGTGGAGCTTGTTTTTCGCCAACTCCTGAAAATATTCCCATCCGTACTGATGCACGAACGCCAGAACATGGGTCATGATGAACCCGCTATATCCGGGGTGGGCCGTCACCATCTTACCCTTCCACTTGGGATCCAGGAGATCCCTCCAGGTCTTTGGCGCCTCTTTTTCGGACACGATGTTGGGATTGTACAGAATGGCGGAGACGCCCGCCCGCATGCCATAGTGGAATCCGTCTTTGTCCTTAAATCCCTCAGGAAAGATTTCCACCACTTTGGGCGTGTATCTCATGAGTAATCCCTTATTTTTAAGCAGGACAAAGTGTCCAGCGTCAGAGGTGTGAATCACATCGAAGTTTTTAATCCCTGCCGCGACCTCCTGCATCGCTCTCTGGAGGACTCTCTGGGATCCCGTGCGGTGGACCTCAACTTCAATCCCTTTATATTTGCTCATAAAAAGTTGCGCCAACGCTGTGGATGAGGGAAGCGCGAGTGAAGTATACCATATAATCTTTCCTTCTTTTTTCGCCGCCTCTACAAGCGCTGCCTCTTGGGCCGAAGAAGCAGCAACCCAGGCAAAAAATAAGCTCACCAGAAAAAGGCAAAAAATCTTTCTCATTTTCGTTCCCTCCTTTTTGTTACATGATAACCTAACATAGGTTTTTAGCCAACCTCGACTCCCCTTTTTCACTCGATATATAAAATCATAGCATTTTCTTTGGAGGTGTAACCCTTGGTTACTTCTGAAAAATATGTATGTTGATCATCCCGGCTCCCGAACTATGCGTGAGACCCACCCTGGGACTGCCTGGAACCTGACGGGGGCTGGCCTCGCCGCGCAGCTGGCGCACGACCTCGGCGATCTGGGCGACGCCCGATGCCCCCAGCGGGTGCCCCTTGCACAGGAGCCCTCCATCTGTGTTGACGGCGACCTTACCGTGGATGTGTGTCTTTCCAGCCATGAACCACTCACCTACCTCTCCCTCTTGACAAAGGCCCAGGCTTTCCACGCCAACCAAGCTAGCCAAGGTAAAGGGATCATGTACTTGCGCTACCCGGATGTCCTCGGGGCCAACCCCTGCCCTCTCGTAAGCTGTCCGCACCAGCCTGCGTGTCAGGCTCTGGCCCTTAAAGTCTCCTCCGATATCGCTTCCCGGGCCACCTACATAATCTGTATAGTCGGGTGAACCGGCAGCCCACCCTATAACGCGCACAGATCGACTCATACCATATTGCCGAGCTTTAACCCCATTACAGAGAACCACCGCTGCAGCCCCATCACTGGTGGGGCAACACTGATACAGGGTGAGCGGCTCGCTAATCATGCGGGATTGCAGGACTTCTTGGATGCTGTGTCTCACACGATAATGGGCGTTAGGATTTAAGGCGGCGCATTCTGAGGCCTGTACTGCCACCTGCGCGAACATCTCTGGGCTCTCGCCAAACCTCTCCATTCGCTTTTTCATCTCCAGCGCCACCCTTGCCGGGATTGCATCAAGCCCCAACACATCCAAATGGTGTCGGCCTGTCATGGCGCCAACAGATCCCGGCAGCAAGCCCTTCTCCATCTTCTCAAAGCCTACCACTAAAGCAATCTGCCAGACCTCGTGGGCTACCATCAGGTAGGCCTCTCGGAAGGTGGCCGATCCGCTGGCCGACGCTTGGACAAGTCTGGTGATAGGTATGCCTGTCCAGCCAAACTGCTGAATGACCCTTCGGGCGTCGTAGAGACCCGAAGAGACATTGCCAATAAATGCCGCTTCAATAGCGGAGAAAGAAATGCCCGCATCTTCCAGCGCGCTGCTAACAGCCACCCTGGTCAAGTCCTCAAAGGTGCTGTCAGGAAAACGCCCAAAGGGATGCAACCCCACGCCTACTACATAAACCTCCGCCACCTATCTCCTCTCTCTCTCTCTCTCTCTTACCTCTTGGTCTGAACTGAGGATGGCCTAAAGGCGTAGGCGAGCACGGTAACGTGTTTTCCCTCCTGCACTTCTTCCCTCACCTTAACTGTGGTCAATTCCATCTCCGCGCCTATCTTTAGCTTTTCGGAAGAGCACTGAGTGAGTAACGCATAGACCACTACCCTTTGCGGAAGCTCGATCTCCCCTACCATATAGGGCGGCTCAACCGCAGCATACTTCGGCTTCTCGTACACAGAGGTAAGGCTCTTGAGACAGCCTTTCCCGCTGAGTCGAATCTCCTCAAGCTCGGGGCTGCAACACCGGGTACAGAAGTGACGTCGAGGAAAGAAGACGAGATCGCACCGGGGACAGCGGTTGGCCAAGAGGCTGCACTTTTCCTCTGATACCCCCACCTCTAGGACGGTCGGCTCCAGAGAAAGAAGGTGGGGTTTCGACTCGACCATGGATAAGCCTCCCGCATCACCGAGGCAGGCGCAAAGGAATTCCTGCTTTTTCTCGATCAAAGCAACCTATGTTGAAATCCCCCGATTCCTGGCGCAGAAGCTCCTTACGCACGCGCAGGCTGGGAGTCCTTGGAAGCTCTTCACGAAACTCCACATAGCGCGGGACCTTGAAGTGGGCGAGCCGCTCGGCGCACCAATAAACGACTTCCTCGGGCTTCATCTGCTCTCCCGGACGAACTACCACATACACCTTCACCTCCTCTTCTGCCAACTCTGATGGCACGCCAACCACGGCACAATCCATGATCCTGGGCTCCCTCTTTAAGACCTCCTCCACTTCTAACGAGGAGATGTTTTCTCCCCTTCTTCTGATCACGTCCTTCTTGCGATCCAAAAAGTACAGGTATCCATCTCTGTCCATCCAGCCCAGGTCGCCGGTATGAAACCAACCTCCCCGCAATGCCTCCCTCGTCTGCTTTTCATCCTGCCAGTAGCCAGGCGTCAGCGCCGGGCTCCGCAGCACGATCTCTCCCACCTCGCCCACCGGGAAGGGGATATTATCCTCGTTTACAATGCGCACTTCGTTTTTGAAACGTGGGTCAGGATGCCAGCGGGGCAGCCCCGAGCCCCGTGGCCTGCGCTCTTGTCCAAGACGCTCGATGGTACCGTAGCAGCATTCGGTTAGCCCATAGCCAATAAGAACCTTTGTACCAAACCGCTTCTCAAACTCTGTTAACAGTTCTGGAGAGAAGGCAGGCGAGCCATAGAATACGCGAACCGCGCTCACTGGTCCGGACTTTAGCTCTGGCTGTTTCATCAGCAGTGGAAGCATCATGCCAATGAAGTTGACCACCGTAGCGCCGGACTGCCTCACTTGGTCCCAGAATCTCGAGGCACTGAAGCGCTCCTCCAGAATGAGGCTCGCGCCCACGGCTAGAGAACCCATAGTGGAGTAATACTGGGCATTCCCGTGGTAAAGGGGAAGGCAGGTAAAAAAGCGGTCCTCAGAGGTAGCCCCAACCCAGGTGGCAAACCCTTGTCCTGCGGCCACGTACATTTCCTGCGTTACTATCACCCCTTTAGGTCTTCCAGTAGTCCCGGAGGTATACAACAGCATCGATATATCTTGGGGCGTTACCTCTGCGGGTTCCGATAGTGGGGGTCTCTTTCTAAGCTCTTGCAAGAAGTCCTTAAATCCGTGCAAGCTCTCTCCGTCGTCATTAACCACCAGCACCTTTTCAACCGCGGGAGAGAGCTCGCGCATCTGTTGGGCCACCCCTAGCAACGTCTGATGGGCCAGCAAAACCTTTGCGCCGCAACTGCTGAGAACGAAGGCCCCTTCTTCCTCCTTGTAGGCCGTATTTATCGGGACGCATATAGCCCCTAACCGAGAAAGACCCATCCAGGAGTAGAGGAATTCCGGGCAATTGGGCAGAAAGAGAGCCACTCTATCTCCTCTTCCAATGCCCAATTCGCGGAAGAGAGTAGCTGCTCGAAGGCTACGATCCTTAAATTCACGGAAGCTTACCTCTCGGCCACGAAAATAGAGATAAGTCTTGCGGGGGTTGAGGGAAGCCGCCCCGTCTAGGAACTCTCCTATAGTCATGGACCACTGAGGCCTTTTTGGGTCTTTGGGTGTAATGATCGTTCTTACACCTTGTCCTTTCACTTCAGCTCTAAGGAGATGCCCGTCCCTATCCCCCCGTCTAGAATGAGGCAAGTCCCAGTAATAAAATCGGCCTTTCCCGAGGCGAGAAAGACAACAGCCGATGCCACCTCCTCTGGAGAACCGAACCGTCCGACGGGAATGGATCTTTTCGCCATATTCCGCATGGCAGTTGCAAAGTCTTCCCCGCTCTCCTTGGCCACCTTCTTTATTCTCTCCTCCCACCGTTCCGTCATTACGGCAGCCGGACAAACGGCATTGACTCGAATACCATATGGGGCCACCTCGCGCGCCAAGCTCTCGGTCAGATTGATCAACGCAGCCTTGGCCACATTCGAGCCGATCTGACCCAAACGCGGCACCCTCCCGGAAAGGGCCGCAACGTTGATGATCCTTCCTCTACCTCGCTGTTTCATGATAGGGATAGCTGCTCTACAGCAGCGTATGGCCACCCTAAGATTAATATCGAGGATGTGTTGCCACTCTTCCTCAGCTATATCTTCAAAAGGTTTGCTAAGCCCTGCCCCGACATTATTGACAAGGATATCGAGGCAGCCAAAGCGCTCCATTGTGCTTCTGATAAAACTCTCGCAAGCCCCAGGGCTAAGAAGGTCGCGCGCTTCCCAGTGGACCGCTGTTTGATAGCGATCCGAGATGTCACGCGCTATCTCCGTGATCAACGGCTCGCTCCGACTACAGACAGCAAGGGCTGTTCCTTCAGCGGCGAGACCATAGGCAATCGCCTTGCCGAGTCCCCGGCTAGCGCCAGTTACCACGGCCACTTTACCCTTCAGACCAAGATCCATAATTTACCACGTAACAAAGATCTAAGTGGGGGTAAGAAGCTCCGCCAATGAGGTGACCGACGGCATATGCTCTATCTTTCCCACAGCCTCTATGATCTTCTCAACCTTTTCCGGGGACAAAGCCATAAGGGCATTGTCACGGAACTTTTCAACGATTTCGCCAGGAGGTAGAGGCATCTCTATTCCGCCGCGCGGATGAGGTTGATTCTCCTCCACGATGGTTCCGTCCTTAAGGACCGCTTTGACATGGCCTGAGAAATGGCGCGGAAAGTCGATGGAAGGGTCCGATTCGTAACTCACCTTACCTGCCAAGTCCAGCACCTGCGGGTCATGGATTGACTCGTCAGAGAACTCTTCAAGGCCTGCCTTCCCTCGAACCACTATTACGGCTATGCTGTACGGTAGGCTAAACTTCGCCCCGTAAGATGTGGAGGGGCGACGTTTTTCTGCCAGGGGTTCCCACAGGATCGGGATAGGGCCCTCGGCAGTTCGACAGCGCACCTCTGCAATGTCCTCGGGTCTCAGATGATGGACTTCGCGTAGTCTTAGGGCACAGTCCATGTAGGGATGGGAGATCGCTCCGCACGGGTAGGGTTTGAAGGTAATCCGGGGAATCTCCCAGGCTCTTCCCAGACCCTCTACCAAGCCTGCGAGCATCTGGCCCTCGTCACTGGCGAAAGCCCGATAGAAACCATGGCACCCTTCAAACACCGAGGGGGTTGCGCGAAAGCCCTTAGCCGCGAGAAGGGCTGCAATGACCCCCGCGTGCGCCGCCCATCCCGCATGGAGCCTCTTCGTCCAGGTGCCGTCTGCCAAACACTCGAGGATCCCCGAGCTCTGACTGCCACAGATGCCAAAGGCATCCATCATCTGAGGCACATTGAGACCACAAAGTTTTCCAGCTGCAGCAGCGGCACCAAAGGTGCCGCAGAGACCAGTCGAGTGGAAGCCACGATCGGGGAATTTACCAGGAACAGCAAGCCCAATCTTTCCCATTACCTCAATTCCTGCGGCCACCGCCTCAAGAAGATGCCGGCCAGTCGACTCCATCTCCTCTCCCACTGCCATGGCCGTGGTCACCACACAGCAGCCCGTGTGGACCACGGCCTCCTCTAGCGTGTCGTCGTAGTCCAGGCCATGGGCTAGGGTCCCGTTCGCCAGGACCGCATTCGCGCTGGCCACACGCAAGGGCGTGCCGATGATACGGCTCTGCGCCGGACCGCCCAAGTTCCTCGTTACCTCGATCACCATCCGCCCGAAATCCATCGTCGAGGAAGCGAGTGAGATGCCCAGCGTGTCCAGGACGATAAGCTTCGCCTTCTCCCGTACCTCTCGAGGGATCCGATCGAGGCGGAGCTGATCAACAAACTCAACGAGGGCTTCCGAACAACTTCTCATTTTTCCCTCGCCGGAAATTACTCCATTCGGACCGGCAGTACAACTTCTGCGCGACCCTCAGTCGTGGTTGTGCCAACCTGATTGACCCCCGTGATCTCGAGTCTCACGATGCGTTTTCCATTCTCTACGGTCTTTTCGACGATCTTCCCGCGATACCATGTAGTGTCGCCATAGATGTTCGGCGCCCGAACCTGGACGTAAAGCTTGCGCAGGAAACCGTCGTCTCCCATCCAGTTTGTCACGAGCGGACAGACCCAGGCAAACCGCATCACACCATTATCGAAGGGACCTGGCATTCCCCGCTGCGAGGCTAGGTTAAAGTCCTCATGCTGCTGTGAATACTTGACCTTCCAGCCAATGATCGGGTTGCGAGCAGCCGTGTGCGGCGCCTTGAGAAGATCGAGATAGCCCAGCCTACCGGCTTTATACGCTGGACCCAGCGCTGCGTTCCAGCACACCATATCGCCAATGGTGAGGGGACCCCGGACGATGGGTGGGATATCCTGACCAACGGAGACATCCTCCCAGTACAGAGTCTGGTTGCCCGTTTGTTTCTCTGCCTTGAATGCCTTATCGATCTCTTCTAGCTCTTTCTCGGTGTACCGGTAGATCGGTCTTTCAAAGAGGAGCTCATTCCCCACCTGGGTGGTCCGGATCATTGTTCCGGTCGCCTTGGCCACCACTGCATCGTTTTGGTTCCAATAGGTGCATTCGGAGATAACGAAAATCAGCCGCCGCCCACTGCTGCTCTTCTTCTCATACATCTCTTTCTGAACCGATTTGGCGCCCAATTGATCTCCAACCAGAATGGGCAAGAACCACTCAAACTCCACACCGCCAATCAAAGACGATAACGGAGCATCCATGGGTGCTCCATGAAGTATTGGATAAATAACAGAGACCAAGAATGCCGGCGGGGCAACCAGTTTCTTGTAGCGGCTTTTGGCCGCATACGCTGGATCCAGCCACAGGGGATTCCCATCGTCGGTGCCATAGGCAAAGTGGCGAATAGAATCCGCCGAGGCTTCGTTGTTCCAGGGATCTCTCTCCCGGACCTCGGACCCAGTCATCTTGCTGGTTCTAGCGATAAACTCGTCAATGCGTGCGTCGATTTCATTCGACATGGATGCTCCTCCTTAATAACAGCCCGTTATGAGCTTTTTGCTAGTGCGCTCTCGACAAGCACAGCAACCTCAGAAAGAGTTTCCACAACCTGGACTCCCGCCTCTCTGAGCAGCCGCTTCTTTCGGGAGGGAGAGCCAAGACCACGCCCGATAATCGAACTCGTGTGACCAAAGCTCATTCCTTGGGGCATTTTTTCCAGCGACTCTCCCACCACCAGAGCTATCAATGGTTTGGTGAGGCTTCGCTCATGGATTAATTTGGCCACCTCTTCCTCGTGGCCGGTGCCAGGTTCTCCGAACAAGACCACGACCTTGGTCTGCGGGTCCTTCTCAAAAAGTCTTAACAGGGGCACAAAGGCGGTCCCAATTAGCAGATCCCCTCCGATAGAGATATAAGTGCTTTGTCCTATGCCCCTACGTGTTAGAACATTTGCGATCTCTCCTCCCATACCGCCGCTGCGCGAGATGATACCAACCGGTCCATGTGTATATAAGCGCTCTGGCTCTGCTCCACCAGTACCGCCTAACTTTGCCTTGCCGGGGCTGATCATTCCCTGTGAGTTGGGACCGATCAGACGGACTCCTTTCTTGGCGGCTCGATCGATGATCTCGGCCGCGTCATGATGGGGTACGCCCTCAGCTAACACCACCACAAGCGGGATCTCATTTTCAATAGCCTCTAGGGCTGCATCCTTGGTATGGGGGGCAGGGACAAAGAGAACAGAGATATCCACTGGATGTTTGGTGATGGCTGTCCTCACAGAGTCATAGACTGGTACTCCATCGAGCACAACTCCAGCCTTTCCAGGTGAGACCCCCGCAACCACCTTCGTCCCATAGCGGATCATATAGGAAACATGAGTGCGGGCCTGCTGGCCGGTAATGCCCTGGACCAACACGCGGCTATTTTCATCAAGAAGGATACTCATCCCGGTCTTGTAAGCTCGACAATCCTTTTCACCGCCTCGTCCAGAGAAGTAGCGGCGTCATAGAACTCAATGCCCGGAAGCTCCGCGGCGAGCTTCTTTGCCACGTCAACCCCCGGACCCGCAAAACGGAAGACAACCGGAAATTTTTTGGGATCTATCTTGAGTTCCTTTAAAGCCCTCATCACCCCTCTTACCTTGATATCAATAGGGATGAAGTTGGTAATGTTGCCCCCGGCAATCA
>JAHFAO010000324.1 GCA_023250515.1 Deltaproteobacteria bacterium
GATCCGATCCGGTTGTTCCCCCCATTGGAAACTCATCGTGCGACACATCTCGTTCGCTGGACACGGGAGGTAAAGTTCGGATCGCCGGCGAATATCTTTTCCCCCTTTGGAAAAGGGAAGCTGTGAAAAAATTCAGGAGCCACAGAGGTTCGATTCGCTGCATGCGATTTTTTGCGATGGACTTACGGTACTCTATCGGTCATGAAGAGTTTTAAGTCATCAATTGCTTCCTCACTGCCTCTTGGTTCTGGCCTCCAGGGCCGCCAGAGGATCGGTTTTGTGGTTTCCCTTCTAAGCTGGCGCCAACCGCTGGGGTTGCCAACAAAGACGAGTCCACTGGCAAACGTTGTAGGTGAGGCAGGCCCACAGGGATTCCAGCCCCACCTTGACCACACCGCGCAAGCGAAACTGACGCAGACCCATTTTCTCTTTGATCCAGGCATTGGGAAACTCGGCTACCCCGGCTCGCTCCTTATAGATCTGTCGGGCCTGTTCGGTGTGCATCTTGGCCTCGAAGGCCGCCAGTTGAGGGGTTTGCTCCTGGCGCACCAACGATCGTCCTTTTTTGGTCTTGGGACAACACTGAGTCTGAAACGGACAGCTGGCGCAATCCGCCAATCGCGCCCGGTAGCGACGTCTCACCCAGCCTTTTTGTCGTTCCTCTGTTTCGAAACTCAAAAGCTTCCCTGCCGGACAGGTGTAGTGGTCCGTGCTGGGATCATAACCAAAGGCCTCGGGATAAAACTCTTCACTCACGCCGCGACGCTTCAAGGGATCCTCCCACCCGGCCTTTCTTGCCTGTGGCAGAGGTGCGATCAAATCAATGCCCTTCTCTGCCATCGCCTCTATGGTCGCCTTGGTCGGATAGGCCCCGTCGGCCACCATCTGCTCGGGCTTTTGCCCCAGCTTGGTTTCGATTCGTTGGACTCCCCCTTCCAATTCCCCCGCGTCGCTGGCCGACTGGCTCACGCCAACCCCGACAATGATCTTGGCCTTGGCATCGGTGGAAATCTGGATGTTATAGGCCGGACCAAACGCCCCTTTGGCTTGCACCATGATACGCGCCTGGGGGTCTGTGGTGCTGACCCGAAGTTCTTTTTTCCTCCCCTCCCTCTCTGCCTTGGCCAACTCCTTGGAGCGAACGGCCTCAAGCTCTGCCAACTCCTTGAGCGCCTCTTTAAGCCGATCGAGCTTCTCGCGCAACGCTCGCTCTGTGGCCTTAGCCCGCCGTTGACTGAGTTGTTCCGAGCGCGGATCGCCCATCTGTTCAACCTGCTCTTGAGCCGCTTTAAGATGAGCCTCAAGGGTCGCTTTGCGCCGAAAACTCTTATCCGATGCCGCCGCCTTAATCTTGGTCCCATCGTGCATCACGCGCTTGAGCGTGATCAGTCCCTGATGGCTGAGCACTGCCAACACCTCGATGAACAATTGATCGAGCGCCTGGCGATGATCGACGCGAAAATCCGCCAGCGTGTGATAGTTGACCACCTCCATCCCCGTCAGCCACTGATAGGCCGGATGATGCTCACACAAACCGGCAATCTCCCGCGCCGAATTGACTCCATCCTTATACGCATAGATCCACAAGCTGATCAGCACCTTGGGATCCCACACCGGCCGGCCCGCTTGTCCTTCCAAAGCGCCAATCTCGGTGTAAAAAGCTTCCAAGTCCAACTGACCCACCAACTCCCAGATCGCTCTGACCGGATGCTGCTTGCCCACAAGCTTCTCCACATCGACCGGCCGCAGCAACAGTTGGTTACGTTGCACCGGCTTGGAGCGCACCAAAGCCGACAGCTTGGGCGTATTGGAACTCTCCAAGAATTTATCGTTTTCCATGGGACCTCACAGACGCCTGGGCCGATCGAGCCTCGCCTCGTCTTAATTTCAAAGTCCATTTATCCTCGACGACCCACTCAAGGGTCTCGCCTTTGTTCATTTCTAGAGCTTGAGCTAGAGGGGCCGGGCAAATCAGGTAGAACTGTTGCTGCCCGTTGGCCCGCTCGATCACCTGGAGTTTGGTTAGGTATGCCATGCAAAGCACCTCCGTCGGGGACAATGATGGAGGCAAGTATACCATAGTTATATAGCTATGTCAACTGTTTTTGATTTTTTCACAGCTTCAGGGGGACCAAGGGGGATTTGCATTCCCACACTTTTGCCAAACGAACGCTGCCATCCAAACATCCCCAT
>JAHFAO010000054.1 GCA_023250515.1 Deltaproteobacteria bacterium
CAGTGAGCCCAACAGGTTCAGTGCTTGGGGGCAGAGAAGCAGAGACCCATCGGCTCCCGCTGAGGAGCGGGCCCCTCCGCTTCTCTTGAGAACCACTTTTGACGAAGAGCCAGTAGAGCCAGCCCACATTGTCTTGCCAAGGGAGACTTTTCCTGGTATAAACTTTCATGTTTGTGCTGAAGGCGTTAATCGCCGTAAAAAACCCAGGCCTTGGTCTGGGTTTTTTTATTCCCTCTTTCGGAGGTGAGCCATGTTAGATCAAGAAATCCTACCCCTCGGTCTGACCTTTGATGATGTCCTGTTGGTCCCGGCAGAATCCTCGGTTCTCCCTCGGGAGACTGATGTCACAACTCGTTTGACCGAGCGGATCGCGCTGAATATCCCACTAATCAGCGCCGCGATGGATACGGTGACCGAGTCGCGTGCGGCCATCTCCATGGCTCAAGAGGGAGGGTTGGGGTTTATCCATCGCAATATGTCGGTGGCAGCCCAGGCGGCGGAGGTCGAGAAGGTAAAGAAGTTCGAGAGCGGGATGATCGTGGATCCGATCACGGTGCGACCGGATCAGAAAATCGCCGAGGCGCAGGAGATCATGGAGAAGAATAGGATTTCAGGACTTCCGGTGACCCAAGGGGGACGTTTGGTAGGAATCCTGACCCATCGGGACCTGCGTTTTGAAAAGAGGCTCGACCGACCGGTATCAGAGGTTATGACCAAGGAGAATTTGGTTACTGCAAGACCTGGGGTGGATCTCGATAAAGCCAAGGAGATCCTACACCGCCACCGGATTGAGAAGCTTCTGCTCGTGGATGAGCATCTTCAGCTTAAGGGCCTTATTACGGTTAAGGATATAGAGAAAAAATCCCAATACCCATTAGCCTGTAAAGATGAGAGGGGGCGGTTGCGAGTCGGTGCGGCTGTGGGTGTCGGGTTGGATTGTGAAGAGAGGGTGGAGGCATTGCTTAGGGCTGGGGTAGATGTGATTGCTGTAGATACGGCCCATGGTCACTCGAAGAATGTCATGGATGTGGTCAAGCATATTCGCCGTCACCATCCTCATGTGGATCTAGTAGGCGGCAATGTTGCGACGGAGGAGGGGGCCCTTGCCCTGATCGAGGCCGGTGTCAACGCGATCAAGGTGGGAGTCGGACCAGGATCGATCTGCACCACCCGCGTGGTCTCAGGTGTTGGAGTTCCCCAACTCACCGCGATCTCGAGCTGCGCGAAAGTAGGTGGGCGCCACAGAATTCCCATCATCTCCGATGGCGGGATTAAGTACTCGGGTGACATCACCAAGGCGCTTGCCGCGGGCGCCCATTTGGTAATGATCGGGAGCCTTTTTGCCGGAGCCGAAGAGAGTCCTGGAGAGACTGTTCTCTACCAGGGAAGGACTTATAAGGTTTATCGCGGTATGGGTTCTCTGGGCGCCATGGGGGAGGGGAGCAGGGACCGCTACGGACAGGGCGATGTGGAGGAGGAGAGGAAGCTGGTGCCCGAGGGGGTTGAAGGGCAGGTGCCTTATAAGGGGTCCCTCTCTTTCAATATCCACCAGTTAGTCGGCGGGCTGCGTGCGGGGATGGGTTACCTGGGCTGCCGGACCATTGAGGATCTACGGACGAAGGCCCGTTTCATGCAGGTCACTTCAGCGGGGCTCAGAGAGGGGCACGTCCACGATGTCTTTATCACTAAAGAAGCCCCAAACTATAGGGCAGAATGATTCTCATTCTCGACTTCGGCTCTCAATACACCCAGCTCATAGCTCGGCGCGTCCGTGAGGCAAACGTTTACTGCGAGATTCATCCCTACAATTTTTCCCTGGAAAAGATCCAGCAGCTTAAGCCCAAGGGGATCATTCTCTCCGGAGGTCCGGCCAGCGTCTATCAGGCAGATGCCCCAAAGGTAGAAGGCGACATCTTTGATCTCCGAGTCCCATTCTTGGGTATCTGCTACGGCATGAACCTCATCAACCAGGCGGCCGGCGGCGAGGTAGCGCGGGCGGAGCGACGCGAATACGGCCCCGCAGATCTGGTCGTTGATGATGACGCTGATCTCTTTCATGGTTTCCCTCATAACGGCACGGTGCGGGTGTGGATGAGTCATGGGGATAAGATGACCTCCCTGCCGAAGGGGTGGCGCATCCTGGCCCACAGCCATAACTCTCCCATCGCCGCTTTTGCTGACCCTGGACGAAAGCTCTTTGGGGTACAGTTTCATCCCGAGGTTGCCCATACCGCGCGCGGGAAGGAGATCGTGGAAAATTTCCTCTTTCGCATCTGTGGCTGCGAGCCGACTTGGACCATGGGCCATTTCGTTGAGACCTCGGTCAGAAAGATCCGGGATCAAGTAGGAAATGGCCGAGTGATCTGTGCCCTGAGCGGCGGGGTGGATTCCTCAGTGGTAGCAACCTTGGTGCACCGCGCGATCGGCGAGCGCCTAGTCTGTATATTTGTCGACAACGGTCTTTTGCGTCAGGGGGAGGCGGATCATGTGTGTAGCCTATTCAGTGAGCGCTTTGGCAGGAGCTTCCGCTATGCGGATGCCCGCCAGCGTTTTCTCTCTCGCCTGAAAGAGGTCGAAGATCCTGAGGAGAAAAGACGAACCATTGGTCACGTCTTCATTGAGATCTTTGAGGAGGAGGCGAAGAAGCTGGGCGAAATCCCTTTTCTGGCGCAAGGGACCTTATACCCCGATGTGATCGAGTCGGTTTCATTCGTCGGGCCCTCGGCTACCATCAAGACCCATCACAATGTCGGCGGTCTCCCTTCGGATATGCGTTTTCAGCTCATCGAGCCCTTGCGCGAGCTTTTCAAAGATGAGGTGCGGAGATTGGGCCGGGAACTAGGTCTGCCTCCAGAGCTGATCCAGCGCCAGCCCTTTCCTGGGCCCGGTCTGGCGATCCGCGTGTTGGGGGAGGTTACGGAGGAGCGGCTGAGGGTTTTACGTGAAGCGGATGTCATTGTACTAAACGAGATCAGGGGTGCTGGGCTTTACGACAAGGTCTGGCAGTCGTTTGCAGTTTTGCTGCCCATAAAAACAGTTGGTGTCATGGGAGATGAGCGAAGTTACGAGAATGTCATAGCGCTCCGCGTAGTTGAGAGCCAGGATGGCATGACCGCCAACTGGGTCCCGCTTGCCCCCGAGCTTCTCACCAGAATTTCCAACCGAATCAGCAACGAAGTTCGCGGCGTGAACCGCGTCGTCTATGATATCTCTTCCAAGCCGCCCGCTACTATCGAGTGGGAATAAGAGACGCGCTTTTGATCCTTCCTATAACCCAATTGAATCTTTACTACCCAAAGTATGAAACGAAGCGGAAATCCGGTGCCAGGCATGCCCAGGGTGTTGAAAAACCTTTTCCATGTGGTCATTCTAAACCCTTCGTATGTCATTCTGAGCGCGAAGCGAAGAATCTCAGGGGAAATTCCGTGAAGAATCTCACTCGAAGAAAAACAATGGGTTATGAGATTCTTCGTCGCCTGCGGCTCCTCAGAATGACTGGTACTGTGAGTTTTTTCAACGGTCTGTGCCTATTTGACTAAGAACCGTGAGAAGCCACTCCACATTCCAGAAAAGGAGACTATTCAAAGGATGACCGCGAGGCGAACATCACGATCGATGCCTATTGCTTTGGCAAAAGCCGGCAACGGGCGTAGAGCCTAGATGGCAGGACGCGCGAACTGCTGACGCAATTATCGCGGATATCAGAGCCCACCGGAATTGGTAAGTGCAGTGTCACAACGTCGGAGCTGAAGGTACTTGACAAGCCACAGTTTATCCTATAGTTTTACCTTAAGGATTTCCTTATGGAAAAAGTGGTTGCTATAGAAGAGGCGCGGAAGAAGCTTGGGAAGCTAGTTCTTGAAGTGGCTTCGTCAAGAGAGCCCGTTATCATTGCCAGGAGGAATTCCGAGCGGGCAGTGCTATTGGGGTATGAGGAATATGAGCGGCTTAAAGCACAGGAAGCTCAGGCGGCTGAGAGCCGGTTCCAAGAAGCTCTGGACCGAATTCACTCCGCAGTGGCCAAGGCCGGTATCAAGCGAGAAGTAGTTGAGGAAGCGATCCGCAAAGTCCGGTCGTCTTGAAGATTGTTCTGGACACCAACGCTCTGGTCTCTGCAATAGGGTGGGAAGGGCCTCCGGCGCGTATCTTACTGGCCTGCCGAGCCGGACAGTTTGATCTCATTACCAGTCCACAGCTCCTTGAAGAGCTAACTAGGGTTCTTACTTATCCGAAGCTCCGGGTTATCGCCCAACACCCAGATCTCGCGGAGATCCTCAAGTGGCTCCATGCGCCGGAGCAGGTTGTCATTCCAAGGCGAACTGTTCATATCATTACAGCGGATCCGCCAGATAACCGTGTACTGGAAGCAGCGGTAGAAGGAAAGGCAGATGTCATTATTTCAGGAGATGAACACCTTCTTGGCTTAAAGATCTTTGAAGGAGTCCCGATCTTAACCCCTGCCGTGTTCTGCCAGAAATGGAGTGTTTAACTGTTTTTAAAAGTTGGTTAAAGAAGAAAAGGTGACAACTCTTAAAAAAATTGTGCACCATTCTTTTTTATGCTAGGGTAATTTTATAGCACAACCCTTATGGAGCATTCCCGTTTCGTTCACCTTCATTGTCATACCCAGTATAGCCTCCTAGACGGTGCCAATAAGATCGAGCCGCTGTTAGAGCGGGTGAAGGAGCTCAAACAGCCGGCGCTGGCCATGACCGACCACGGCAACATGTTCGGGGCGATCGAGTTCTATTCTGAGGCCCTGAGGCATGGCATCAAACCCATTATAGGTTGTGAGATCTATGTGGCGCCGACGAGTCGGTTTGAGCGCAAGGGTGTGGATAAGGGGAACAGAGAATACAACCACCATCTTATCCTCCTGGCCATGAACATGGAAGGTTATCGTAATCTTTGCAAGCTCGTCACTGCAGGTTACACGGAGGGTTTTTACTATAAGCCCCGGGTTGATAAGGAGCTGCTCAAAGAACATAACCGGGGACTGATCGCCCTAAGCGCCTGTCTCCAGGGCGAGGTTGCCTCAGCCCTGTGGGCGGGTCAAGTCGAGAAGGCGAAGGCCGCCGCTGAGACCTACGCCTCTATCTTTGATGATCGCTACTATCTCGAAGTCCAGGACAATAAGCTCCCGCAGCAAGAGAAGGTCAATAGTAGGCTCGTCGAGCTAGGTAGAGAGCTCTCCATTCCTGTAGTTGCAACTAATGACTGCCATTACGGTGAGCGGGAAGATTCCGAGGCGCACGATGTCCTTCTCTGCGTTCAGACCGGTAAGACCGTTCAAGATGAGAACCGCATGAGGATGGCTACGAATGAGCTTTTCGTCAAGTCAGCGGAGCAGATGAAAAAGGGCTTTGATTATTATCCCGAGGCGGTGGAGCGCACGCTGGAAATAGCAGAGCGGTGCAATCTGGAACTGGAATTCGGCAACTACCATTTTCCACGCTTCGATCCTCCGAAGGCGATGAGCCTCGACGATTGTCTCGACGAGCTCGCCCACAAGGGGTTAGCTGAGAGATTGGAGGGTCCTCAGAATTCAGAATCCAGAATTCAGAATCCAGAATCCAGGAAACTCTATGAGGAGCGGTTGAACTTGGAGTTGAGTGTGATCAAAGGGATGCAGTTTTCCGGCTACTTTTTGATTGTTGCTGATTTCATCAACTATGCCAAAGACCATGGCATCCCTGTGGGGCCGGGAAGGGGATCGGCCGCCGGAAGCCTGGTGGCCTATGCCCTCAAGATTACCGACCTTGACCCGATCCGTCACGGGCTCCTCTTCGAACGCTTCCTTAATCCCGAACGCCGCTCCATGCCCGATATTGATGTCGATTTTTGCATCCGAGGTCGGGATCAGGTCATTCAGTATGTAAAGCAGAAATACGGGTCGGATAAGGTGGCTCAGATCGCCACCTTCGGGACTCTTAAAGCCAAGGCTGCGATTAAAGATGTCGGACGTGCGCTAGGTTTCTCCTTTGCCGAGACCGATGCCATCGCCAAGCTCATTCCCGCCCCTAAGCAGGGTTTTGACTATCCGCTGACTGATGCCATCAAGATGGAGCCTCGGTTGCAGGGGCTCATGAAAAGTGACCCGCGAGTGCAAAACCTGATTGGCCACGCCCTGCGCCTCGAGGGACTCACCCGCCATACCTCCACCCACGCAGCGGGAGTGGTCCTATCGAATCTTCCCTTGGTAGATTATGTTCCTCTTTATCTGGACAAGGATGGGGGGATCGTTACCCAGTTCGACATGGAGAGCGTAGAGAAGATCGGGCTTATCAAGTTCGACTTTCTCGGCTTAAAGACGCTGACCCTGATTCATGATTGTCTCAAACTTATCCAGGCGAGTCGGGGTATCGAGATCGACTTGAATGGCCTCCCGTTGGACGACAATCAAACCTACAGGCTACTCTGCTCCGGGAACACAACAGGGATCTTCCAACTTGAGAGCATGGGTATCAGGGAAATGACGGTAAAGATCCGGCCCAACTGTTTTGAGGATCTGGTGGCAATCCTGGCCCTGTTTCGTCCCGGTCCCCTGGATAGCGGGATGGCTGAGGAGTACATTAAGCGCAAACATGGAAGAGAAAAAATCCGTTATCTTCACCCTTCCCTGGAGCCCATCCTTAAAGATACTTACGGCGTGATTGTCTATCAGGAACAGGTGATGCAGATTGCCCGCGAGCTTGCCTGCTACAGCATGGGAGAGGCCGATATCCTGCGCCGCGCCATGGGTAAGAAAGACCCGGAAGAGATGGCCAGCCAAGGGGAGAGATTCATCCAGGGGGCGCGCAAGAAGAAGATTGATGCTCGAAAGGCAGGCGAGATATTCGATCAGATGGAAACGTTCGCCCGTTATGGTTTCAACAAATCCCATTCGGCTGCTTACGCCCTCATCTCCTTCCAAACTGCCTACCTGAAGGCCCATTATCCAGTGGAGTTCATGGCTGCCTTAATGAGCTCGGAGATGGGCAATACGGATAAGGTGATCAAGAACCTGGCAGAGTGTCGGGAAATGGGGATCGAAGTTCTTCCCCCGGATATCAACGAGAGCCGGTCCGATTTCACCGCGGTGGGAAATAAGATTCGGTTTGGTCTGGCGGCGGTTAAGAATGTGGGTGAAAAGGCGGTGGAGGTTATCCTGCAGAGCCGCGAGCGAGAAGAGGGTTTTAAATCCCTCTTTGATTTCTGCCGGCGTGTCGATTTGAGTGCGGTAAACCGGAGGGTTGTTGAAAGCCTCATCAAATGCGGGGCCTTTGATTCGACCGGCGTTTCACGGGCACGGATGATGGCCGCTCTGGACGAAGCTATCAAGGTGGGGCAGTCTTATCAGAAGGGTCGTCAAAGCAATCAAATCGATATCTTCGATGCCTTTGGAGGTAGAGGAAACGGGGAACAGAAAGGCGGGGACATCTATCCCGAGGTCGAAGAGTGGTCAGACCAGCAGTTGATGGCCTTCGAGAAGGAGTCCCTCGGGTTTTATATAACGGGTCATCCTTTGGATAAGTATGAGGGCGCTATCAAGAAATTAACCAGTGGTACCGTAGCCAACTTACGAGAGAAACCTCCAAGCGGGGAGGCCAAGGTTGGCGGAGTTGTGACTGCGCTAAGGCTCAGGAACACCAAGAAAGGGGAACGCTATGCGAGCTTCCAGTTAGAGGACAGAACCGGGTTTATTGAGGTGATGGTATGGCCCGATCTCTACCGTCGCTGCATGGAGACTCTGGTTTTGGATGATCCCATTCTCGTGCAGGGAAGACTGGAGGTTGGGGAAGAGAGGGTACAGATCATTGCCAACGACGTTACCCCTCTGGCGCAGGTATCCCCCCAGGCTCACCTGACCGCCTCCCCAGAGGTCAAATCTAGGAAAGAGGAGAACGGCGGCGGGGTGCATTTGTATCTCCGTGGGCCGGAGGTGACATCCCGCGAATTGGGCCAGCTTCATGAGACGCTACTTAAGTATCCAGGACCCAGCAAAGTTTTTCTCCATCTCTTTATGCCGGATAGAAGCGAAACCATCATCGAACTTCCGATCCATCTCAAGGTTGCCTCGACCCCGCCGCTGTTAGGGGAATTGGAGCGGCTCTTCGGCAGTCGCATCACCTTTACCCTTTAGAATCTTGAAGCGAGTCCAATCCCATCAGCATCGATTCCAAGAAAGGGCCGTCCTAGTAGGTGTAGAGCTTCCATCGCAGACCCATAGGATCCCTCTGGAGTACAACTTGGATGAGCTAGAAAAGCTGGCCCAGAGCGCCGGGGCGAAGATTGTAGGTAGATTTACCCAGCAGCTAAGGAAGGTAAGTCCGGCTACTCTGATCGGCCAGGGGAAAGTAGAGGAGATCCAAGGTGTCCTGCGGGATATAAAACCAGATCTGGTTATTTTTGACGAGGATCTGAGCCCGGCGCAACAGCGCAATCTGGAATCCGCCTTTCAGATCCGGGTCATTGATCGGAGTCAATTGATCCTCGACATCTTTGCGCAGAGGGCAAGGAGCAACGAAGGTAAACTTCAGGTCGAGTTAGCCCAACTGGATTATCTCCTTCCCCGTTTGACACGCCAGTGGACCCATCTCTCCCGTCTCGGAGGAGGGATTGGAACTCGCGGTCCTGGCGAAACCCAGTTGGAGGTGGATCGGAGAAGGGTGCGAGAGCGGATCGGGACTTTGAAACGACGTCTGGCAACGGTGGAACGGACGCGGGCCCTGCACCGCCAGGAACGTATAGAGGTTCCCTATCCCACAGTTGCGTTGGTTGGATATACCAACTCCGGCAAGTCGACGTTGATGAATACCCTTACTCGGGCCGGGGTCATCGTGGAGGATAAGCTGTTTGCTACTCTGGATCCGACGATTCGATGTCTCCGGATCCCAAGTGGAGAAAAAGTGATGGTGGTTGACACGGTGGGCTTTATCAATAAGATCCCCCACTCGCTCATCGAGGCCTTTAAGAGTACGCTCGAAGAGGTCAGGAGCGCGGATCTGCTGCTTCACCTTGTGGATATGACTAATCCACTCTACGAAGAACAGATCCAGGTGGTTGAGGCTGTGCTAAGAGACATCGGAGCGGGGGAGACTCCTCATCTCATGGTGCCAAACAAAATCGATGCTGTCCCTGCGGTGCCCTTTCAACGGATCGGTTATAACGGGGCCTCTGGGGTTTGCCCGATCTCCGCATTAACCGGCAAAGGGATCGATGAGCTTGTGGAAGCAGTCGGAAAGATTCTCGATCAGGGCAAGGAGCGGACTCAGTTTTCTTTCTCTCCCTCTCAGGGATCTCTCCTCTCTCTCTTGCGTCAAAGGGGTCGGATCCTGGAGGAAAAATACCAGGATGAAAGAATTCATGTGACCGCGATTGTTACTCCAAAACTGGCGGGTCAGATAAGAAAGTGGTTAAGGGAGAATGGCTCCCATGCTGAATCTACCTAATTTTCTGACCTTGATCCGCATCGTGGCAATCCCTTTTTTCCTGGTTCTGCTTTCTTCACGTCTCTACCTGGAGGCGCTGGTTGTTTTTATCGTTGGAGGTCTGACGGATGCTTTGGACGGTGCCGTGGCACGCATGACCGATCAGCAGACCGCCTTGGGGGCCTACCTGGATCCGTTGGCCGACAAGTTGCTTGTCATGAGCTCCTTCGTCATGCTCGGCTTGATCGGCGGGATCCCCCCTTGGTTGGTGGTTCTGGTGGTGAGCCGGGATATCATCATCCTATTCGGCTACGGCATGATTTACTTGCTCGTTGAGGAACGCTTGGAAATTCACCCCAGCCTCATAGGTAAGCTCAACACTCTTCTCCAGCTTGTGACCATCGGCGTAGCTGTGGTCCTACTTTACGACGTGGAGTTCTTGAATCCTCGGCTCGATGACTACCTGATCCTCGCCACCGCCTTAACCACCGTGATCTCCGGCTTTCAGTACCTTTATCGGGGCTTGGTTTGGCTCCAGAATCGGGCTCCGCCTCTGACCCGCTCAAGTTGACATAGTTGAGAAAAATTGATAGTAAAATCAGACGCTTGCAATGTGGGGGGATTTGCGATCCCCCCCTAAATTTCGGGGTAGAAATATTAGTTCATTATGGGTTGATAGGCACGTAGCTCAGTGGGAGAGCGCTTCCTTGACGCGGAAGAGGCCGGCGGTTCAATCCCGCCCGTGCCTACCATTTTTAAAAGTAAGCTTTTAGCAGTCAGCCATCAGCTTTCAGGTTTTTTGCTGACGGCTGATAGCTGAACACTGTCGCAACTATGGAAAAGATTCAAGTTCGACTTCCGGATGAAAAAAGCCTCGAGGTTCTCCCTGGCCTGAAGATTCAGGAGCTTAGTGCTTCTCTGGGAATGAATAGCAATGTCATTGCGGCGAAGATTGACGGTGTTCTTGTCGATCTTGATCGGCCTCTGAGCAGGGATTGTGCCTTGGATTGGATCCCATTGGATAGCGCTGAAGGTCTGGACATCCTCCGTCATTCCACAGCTCACCTCATGGCTCAAGCGGTGCAAAGCCTCTTTCCCGGTACCCAGGTAACCATCGGCCCCACGATAGAGGATGGTTTCTATTACGACTTTAAACGGGATAAGTCTTTTACCCCTGAAGAGATTGATAGAATCGAGGCCCGCATGCGCGAGCTGGCGGCTTTGAACCTCAAAGTTAACCGTGAGGAGATGCCACGGCAAAGCGCTGTGGAGTTATTTCGCGCTTTGGGTGAGGAATACAAGGTCGCCATTTTGGAAGAGATTCCGGATGAGACGGTGTCCCTTTATCGACAGGGGGACTGGGTGGATCTCTGCCGTGGACCTCATGTCCCGTCGACGGGAATCATCCGCGCTTTCAGGCTCACAGGGGTGGCGGGGGCTTATTGGAGAGGGGACGAAAAGAACGAAATGCTCCAGCGCATCTATGGAACCTCCTTCCCCTCGGAGGAGGCGCTGCGCGAGCATTTAAGGCTCTTAGAAGAAGCCAAAAAGAGGGACCACCGCAGGCTCGGTACAGAGCTGGGCCTCTTCATGATCTCCGAGGCGGTCGGACCTGGGCTTCCGTTGTGGCTGCCAAAGGGAGCCATTGTCCGCTCAATCCTCGAGCGCTATATTGTAGATCTCGAGCGGAGCCAAGGCTACCAGCATGTCTATACGCCGCAACTTGCGCGCATCGATCTTTACAAGATGTCAGGCCACTGGGATCATTTTAAAGACAACATGTACCCTCCGATCCGTTTTGAGAATAAAGAGGAGCTGGTTCTCCGCCCGATGAATTGCCCGCACCACATTATGATCTACCAGCACGAGCTCCACAGCTACCGAGACTTACCGCTTCGTATCGCCGAGCTGGGGACGATGTACCGCTACGAGCGCTCAGGTGTACTTTCAGGGCTTTCCCGGGTGAGGGCGATGACACTTAACGACGCCCATATCTTTTGCACACCGGAGCAGATAAAATCCGAAACCGTCCGTGTCCTCCAGCTGATCGAACGGGTTTACCGGGATTTCGGCTTCACCGATTATTGGTACCGCCTTTCGCTGCGCGATCCGAAAGATAAGGCAAAGTTCGTGGACAACGATGCCATGTGGGAGAACGCCGAGAGCTGCTTGCGCCAGGCCTTGAGCGAAGTTGGCATCCCGCATAAGGAGGCGTTTGGAGAAGCGGCCTACTATGGCCCGAAGATCGATGTGCAGTTAAATGACGTGCTCGGCCACAGCGAGACGCTTTCTACCGTGCAGCTCGATTTCTATCTCCCCGAGCGCTTCGGCCTCGAATACGTTGACAAAGACGGGCAGCGCAAGCGTCCTGTGATGGTCCACCGTGGGGTTATTAGCACCATGGAACGTATGATGGCTTTTCTCATCGAGCATTACGCGGGCAATTTCCCGTTGTGGCTGGCTCCGGTCCAAGTAAAGGTTATGACAGTGACGGATAACCAGAAGGACTATGCCCACAAGGTCTTTGAAGAGCTGAAATCTATGGGTTGGCGGGTGGAGTTAGATGAACGAAACGAGAAGCTTGGCTATAAAATCCGTGAGGCGCAAATAGCAAAAGTACCCTATGCGGTGGTCATCGGAGATAAGGAAAAGAGAGATCAGACCATATCTCCACGTCGGAGGGGCGGAGAGAACCTGCAACCCATGTCTGTTAAAGCTTTTGTGGAAATGTTAAAAGCTGAGGTTGCACGAGAACTAGGCCATCAGCAGTCAGCCCAAAGCTGAAAGCTGATCACTAACGGCTGAGAGCTTTTAAAAAAGGGAGGTGGCTTATAGTTAAAGAGGCGAGAATCAACCACCAAATTCGTGCCCGTGAGGTACGGGTCATCGGTCCGGAAGGGAATCAATTGGGTGTCATGCCGCTGCATGAAGCCCTCAAGATGGTGGAGAGCCAAGAGCTTGATCTGGTCGAGGTGGCCCCGGAGGCTCAACCCCCCGTCTGCCGAATGATGGATTACGGAAAGTTCCGCTACCTCCAGAGGAAGAAGTCCCACGGGGCGAAGAAAAAGCAGAGCTTTGTAACCGTCAAAGAGGTCAAGATGGGGTCACGGACAGATCGCCATGATCTTGTTTATAAGGTGCGCAATATCCGTCGTTTTATCGAAAGAGGACAGAGAGTGAAGGTCTCGGTCTTTTTCCGTGGCCGGGAGATTACTCACCCACAGCTTGGGAGGGAGATGCTAAACGGGGTTTTGGTTCAGGTGCAGGATATTGCCAAGCTCGATATCGCGCCCAAGTTGGAGGGAAGGAGCATGGCTATGCTCCTAACACCAAAATAGACGCCATAGCAAAATGCAAATTGAAAAATGTAAAATGAAAAATTTGAATTTTGAATTTTGCACTTTGCCTTTTGCAATCTGTATCGGCTAGCAAGGAGACGAAGGTGCCCAAGATCAAAAGCAGCAGAGGTGCAGTAAAGAGGTTCAGAGTCACTGCAGCCGGGAAGATCAAGAGAAATAGGGCCTTTAAAAGCCACCTCCTTTCCGGGAAGGGAAAGAAACGGAAGAGGAGGCTTAGGCAAGCTGCCTTGGTATCACCGGGCGAGGCCAAAAAAATCCGCAAGTTGATACCGTATTTATAGCAATCAGCGATCGGCAAGGAGCTGAGTGCTGACAGCTAAAAGCTAACGTACGAGGAAGGAGCGAGAAAAGTGCCACGAGCTAAGGGAGGAAGCAAGTCTAGGCGGCGGAGAAAGAAGATACTAAAGCTTGCAAAAGGATATGTAGGAGGCCGGGGTAGGCTGTATCGATCTGCTCGGGAGACGGTAGAACGGTCGCTTGCCTTTGCCTACAGGGATCGGCGGGTTAGGCGGAGGGAGTTCCGCAGCCTCTGGATCACCCGAATCAATGCGGCAGTACAACCCAGCGGGCTATCCTACAGTCAATTGATGAAGGGTCTTAAGCAGGCCGGCGTGGAGTTGGACAGAAAGATCCTGGCAGATTTGGCCGTTTCGGATATGCCCGCCTTTGGCCAAATAGCCCAGTTCGCTAAGGCCCACCTGACCCCGATCTAAAAAAAAATTTTGATCAGGCGCGAACCCCTTCAGGATATCCCAAGGATGTCAGTTCTCTTAATTAATTATTTCTCCATGTCGTTTTGGATCGGGGCTGACAGCTTAGTTTTTCGTTCGTACTTTACCTCATGAAAGAAGCTTTGGAGACTCTCAGGGAAGAGGCCCTGGGTCGGCTTGACCATTGCATCTCCGAGCCGGAGATCGACCATCTCCGGGTGGAATACCTAGGCCGGAAGGGAAAACTCACCTTTCTGCTGCGCGGTCTTAGGGAGATCCCTCCTGAGGAACGGCCCCAGGTAGGGGATCAGCTTAACCGGCTGAGAAGTTTTCTTGAGGAACAGATTGAGATTCGCCAGAAGGAATTAAAGACGCGGGCAAAGGAGAGGATCTTACGCGAGGAGAGGGTCGACATAACCCTTCCAGGAAGCCGTTGGGAGCAGGGTCGGATGCATCCGATAACCCTTGTGATGGATGAGATTGTCGACGTCTTTTTGGGCATGGGATTTGAGATTGCCCGAGGCCCCGACATCGAGGACGATTATCATAATTTCGAGGCCCTCAATATGCCTAAGGATCATCCTGCGCGCGATATGCAAGACACCTTTTTCGTCTCCCAAGATCGCTTGCTCAGGACTCACACATCTCCGGTTCAGGTCCGGGTCATGGAGAGTCGTAAACCGCCCCTCCAGATCATCGCCCCCGGGGCGGTGTATCGCCACGACGATGATTCTACCCATTCTCCTATGTTTCATCAGGTTGAGGGATTCATGGTGGACCACCATATTGCCTTCACAGACCTGAAGGGCGTGTTGACTCACTTTTTGCGGCATATCTTCCGAGAGGAAACGGGGGTGCGTTTCCGTCCAAGTTTTTTCCCCTTTACGGAACCCAGCGCAGAGATCGATATCCAATGCTTGCTTTGTGGCGGGAAGGGCCTGACTGTGGATCAGCAGAACTGTCGCGTGTGCAAGGGCTCGGGTTGGTTAGAAATCCTCGGGGCTGGGATGATCGACCCGCAGGTTTTTCGTTTTGTAGGCTATGATCCTGAAAGGTTCTCCGGCTTTGCCTTCGGGATGGGCGTGGAGCGAATCGCCATGTTAAAGTTCGGGATCGACGATATCCGTCTATTCTTTCAGAACGACATGCGTTTCCTCCGGCAGTTCACGTAGATAGAGAAAAACCCGGAGTGATGGAGTGTTGGAGTAATGGACCTTCAATATATTGTAGTACCCAATACTCCAGTGCTCCAATACTCCTTGGCTCTCGTTCTTAACTATGAAGATCACCTTCAACTGGCTGAAAGAATTTGTCGATTTTAAGGAGTCCCCAAAGGAGATTGCTGGGGTACTCACGATGGCGGGCCTTGAAGTCGAGTCTCTGGTTCCCTTGCGTAAGGACGAAGGGAGACCGGACGATTGGGTGATAGAGATAGCTGTCACGCCAAACCGTGGGGATTGTCTCGGAATTCTCGGGTTGGCCCGCGAAGTTGCCGCTCTTACCGGGGGACATCTCAAGCCTCCTTTGGCAAATCCGCATGCCAGTCACTCTGGCATGAAGCGACTCGTAGATGTCAAGATCCGGAGTCCGCGTCTTTGCCCGCGTTATTCTGCCAGGATCGTTCAGGGAATCCACATGACCCCTGCTCCCTCTTGGATGCGGGTTCGCTTAGAGGCGTGCGGGATTCGTTCCAGAAGTAATGTCGTGGATATTACCAACTATGTCATGTTGGAAACCGGCCAACCTCTGCATGCCTTTGATCTTGATCGGTTGGGAATGAGGCAAATTATAGTCCGACAGGCAGACGGGATTAAGAAGTTTGTAACCTTAGATGGGCTCGAGCGAGAGTTGGCTCCAGAGGACCTTCTTATCTGTGATGGTGATACTCCTGTGGCCCTGGCAGGGATCATGGGCGGAAGGGACTCAGAGGTTCAGTCGGACACGCGTGCAGTGTTGCTTGAAAGCGCCCATTTTGACCCACGCTCTGTTCGCCGTACCGCGAGGCGTTTGGGACTCCATAGTGAGGCCTCGCACCGTTTCGAGCGAGGGGTTGATCCAGAAGGGACCATCTATGCCCTTGATCGCGCAGCCTTCCTTTTAGGGGAGATCGCAGGTGGTATCCCGCTAAAGGGGCTTGTGGATTGTTACCCTCGTCGGACAAAGGCCGCGCCGATTTTGGTGCGATACCAGAGGGTGAAGGAGCTTCTGGGAATCGATTTAACACCAAGAGAGATAGAGAGAATTCTTAAATCTCTCGGGTTAAAGATCCAGGGGCGCTCCAAAATCGGGCTTAAGGGTATTCCTCCTTCGTACCGTCCCGATCTTCCCAGGGAGGCCGATCTGATTGAGGAGATGGCCAGGCTTCATGGCTATAACGATATTCCCGCAAGGCTCCCTCTAGTCAGACCCCACGGGAAGGTAGACCCGCGTCTCCGTTGGGAGCGGAAGATTCGTTCTTTTCTGATCGGAGAAGGCCTAACCGAGGTCATTAATCTTCCTTTTACCTCCGAGGAAATGAACCAACGCTTTCGTGGTCTGGGGAAGAGCCATAGGTCACCCGTTTCGGTTCTAAATCCGTTGGTCCAGGATAGCTCCGAGATGCGCCTGAGCCTTATTCCTGGTTTGTTGGCTAACTTGCGCACTCATGTTGGGCAAAAGGTGAGAGGTCTTGCCGTGTTCGAGCTGGGTAAGGTTTTCAGTCTCCAAGTCCAGAGTGCGGAAGGGCATCACCACGGTGACGCTAAAATGTCTATTCAAGAAGGGCAGCATCTAGCCGGCATTCTTTTTGGCCGGAGAGCGCACAGGGGATTAGGGAAAGGAGAAAGGTCTTTTACATTCCTTGATTTGAAAGGACTGATTGAGGGGGTTCTCGAGACAGTGGGCATGGAAGCGCAAATCACGTGGGCGAGCAATGGCAGCGCTTCCTTCCTCCACCCCGGGAAGACAGCAGCCTTGCAACGGAATGGGTCCAGTATAGGCTTATTGGGAGAAATCCATCCGGATCTCTGCGAGCAATGGGAGCTTCCAGCTTTCCTTGTCTTTGAACTTGACTTCGAGGGATTGGTTCATTATGCTCGCCGTGATTTAACGGTTCGACCTCTACCTCGATTTCCCTCTGTGGAGCGGGACCTGGCAGTAATGGTGGATGAAGCGTTTCCGGCTCAACGGATCATTAGTTGGATCAAAAATCTCAGCTCTTCTTTGAGTGAGGATAAAGCGCTTCAGAATGAACAGATTGCTGCCCGTTTGCTAGACTGTTCTCTCATTGAAGATGTGAAGGTATTCGATCAATATCGCGGGTCTTCGATCCCTGAAGGCAAAAAGAGTTTAGCCTATACGATCTCCTACAGGGCGGAGAACAGAACTTTAACGGATGCGGAGGTGAATGACCTTCATCAGTATTTGGTTACTCGGATCGGTGAAGTTTTTGGTGCGCAACTCAGAGGTTGATAATCGATAAAAGGAGAGGTCGGAAATGACTAAGGCTGACATCATTGCCCGTATCTATGAGAAAGTGGGTTTTTCCAAGAAGGAAGCTACCGATGTAGTAGAGGCCACCTTCGAGATCATTAAAGGCCGTTTGGAAAAAGGTGAGAAGGTCAAGATATCCGGGTTCGGCAACTTTGTCGTTAACAGCAAACGTCCCCGAAAAGGTCGGAACCCCCAGACCGGCGAAGAGATCATTATCGTGGGCCGGAGAGTTCTCACCTTCAAGCCAAGCCAAATCTTTAAGAAGAGCCTCAATAGTATCTCCTCCTAAACCTTAAATCCCATGCCGCCCCGTCTGCCCGACAAGATCTATTTTAAGATCGGCGAGGTGAGCCGCATCCTAGGGGTCAAACCCTATGTGCTGCGCTACTGGGAAACCGAGTTCGATCTGCTCAAGCCTGGAAAAGCGCCCTCGCGTCATCGTCTCTACAAGAAGAAGGATGTGGAGCTGTTGTTAGAGATTAAGAGGCTCCTCTATGCCGAGGGTTATACAATTGAAGGGGCGAGAAAAAAACTTAAGGAAAACAAAAAAGAAGACCGCCGTCAACTCAAACTTCCGCTCTCGGAATCAAAATACAAGAATACTTTGGTCAGGATTAAAAAGGACTTGCAGTCCCTACGTAAGATACTCTCCTAATTTGTGCCCTGAATTCTCTTTGCCAATCTCAGAAGCCCGATTAAAATTAGGCTACTCCCACTCTTTGCTGGTATAATACGCCGACATGGTGGCCCAATATTCAGAACCTCCCAAAGAAATCCTCAATCTCATTGAAAGGTTTGATCGCAATCTGGGCCACTACCGCAACCCAGCCTATGGTGAGGCGGAACTTCGGGTCGAGTTTATAAACCCGTTGTTTGAGGCCCTGCGCTGGGATGTAACGAACAAGGCTGGCTACGCGGAGGCCTACAAAGATGTCATCCACGAAGATGCAATCAAAGTCGGGGGTGCCACCAAAGCCCCAGATTACTCCTTCCGCATAGGCGGCACGCGCAAGTTCTTCCTTGAGGCAAAAAAGCCTTCTGTTAACGTCAAAGAGGAGACGAGTCCTGCTTACCAACTGCGCCGATATGCCTGGAGCGCCAAACTGCCCCTCTCGATCCTCACCAACTTTGCCGAGTTTGCTGTCTACGACTACCATGCATCCCCGAAGGAAAATGATAAAGCGAGCACGGGCAGAATCCTTTACCTTACCTACAGAGACTACACTTCCCGTTGGGAAGAAATCACAGCGGTATTTTCCAAGGACGCAGTCCTTCATGGCTCGTTTGATAAGTTTGCCGAGTCTGGGAAGGGAAAACGCGGCACA
>JAHFAO010000325.1 GCA_023250515.1 Deltaproteobacteria bacterium
CCAGGGCTTGGCCATCCTGGAGATGGATCTTGATCCTGGCTGTGACTTCATTACCCCCTGACTCCTGTAATCTCAGATCGGTGTAAACTTTGATCCTCTTCATCAAGGTAACGACTCTTGGATCACGCACCTTTTCATCATTGAATTGTGCCAAGCCCACTTTCCTCTCCAAGAGGGCAAGCGCCAGAGGAAAAGCCACGCTGAATTTCCCTTCAAGCCCGGTCTTAGGCTCAGGGTGGTTGAGAGTTGATGTGACAACCTCACTCACCCCTATCTCCATACTGATGACCTCTTCCGCCTTAAGGTCGTGAGCCCTTGTGAGTTCGAGCAGGGCTTTGATGGCTGGATGGGTAAGGATAGCGCAGGGATAGCGCTTGATGTGAAGACCTGGTTCGATGAGAAAATAGGGATGGCCTAACTTGCCCACAATCTGGGAGGGCTCGTGCTTTCCGCCCATGGCTAGAAAGAAACCCCGCTTTGCTTCCAGAATATGCGGCGCTGCTGTGAACCCCTCCCTGGCGAGTCGTGCGCTAATAATCCCGGCTTCAGCAGACCGACCAGAATGGAAAGACTTCGTCATCGTACCGAAGTTCTCCCTCAACCCGCCGGCCATGGTTGCCGCCAATCCCAGCGCACACATGAGTTGCCTTTCATCGAGCTGGAGAAGTTTCCCTGCTGCCGCGACCGCACCCAAGCCTCCCATAGTGGCGGTCGATTGATACGCGACCTGGTATGACTCTGGGGGAATGGCCTCGGTTACACGGCATGCAACCTCAATTCCGATCACGCAGGCGAGGATGAGGGACTTTCCCGAGATCCCCATGGGTTCTCCCACCGCAAGCGCTGCTGCCAGTGTAGGGACTGTTGGATGAATGCGAATCCCATGGGCGGTCCCGGGCCAAGAGGAGAGCTGGATGCTATCATAATCCAGGGCGTGCCCTGCAGCCGCGTTAACAAGAGCTGCAGCAGCGGCAGGACCCCTGACTCCTCCAGCGATGACGGTCGCCTCCTCTCTGCCGCCCATTTGCCTCACGTAGCTTTGAAGGATCCGGCTTCCCGCTTCACAGGAGCCAGCAAGCATCACTCCGATGGCGTCCAAGATAAGATCCTTAGCCCTAGAGACCACCTCTGGCGGAAGCTCTTCAAATCGGGCCTGGTGGATAAAGCGCACCACCTCTTCGGTGATCGCCATCTTTGCTCCTCACTGATAAAGCGACTTAATAAAGCCGCTCCCTTCCAGTTCCTTGACAAACCTAGGGTCGATGAACTCCTTGGGATTGGCCCCTTTGGCCCTGGGTTGAGAGCTGCTGACGAGATCCAGAATGGTCCTTACACTTTCCTCTGTGGGATAAGGAGCAGACGGGAGATATTTCAAAGCGAATATCTTATAGGTCTCTTCCAGTGCAGCCTGATCATCGACCTTGGTATATTTCTTCAGCACTCTAAGGGAAAAATCCTTGTGGGTCTTCAGATAATGGATTCCCTCGATCCAGGCCCTCATGAAACGCCGGAGAGTCTCAGGCTGCTCCTTAATGTAGGCTTGCCGCACACTGAGGTGAGATTGAGAGAACCTGAGATCCACCTTGTCGGGGTCCATGAGCTCCCTAAAGCCTAGACGCTTGGCATCAAGAGATAGAGGGGGAGGAAAGAGACCGCCGTGAATAGCGCCTGCCTTCATCGCAGCTAGCATCTCGCCGATACCGCCGATCTGTAGAAGCTGTACATCTCGCGTTGGATCCAGGTTATGATTCTTCAATGCATGTCTTACTCCGATATCGCTCACCGATCCGAACCGCACAACGCCTAAGGTCCTGCCCTTAAGCTGATGGATCTCGGTGATGGATGGCTGGGTCATAAGGGAAAAGATCGCATGGGTCGTTGTGTTGCCAATCACCACAAGATCACCACCCGCTAGGCGTGCCAGAACAGGCGCCGTGCTCCCAATTAGCCCCAAGTCGACGTCGCCCGCAATGATAGAAGAGGCTGCCTTAGTGGATGCCAGAATCAGGATGAGCCGGACATCCAGTCCATGCTTGGCAAAGAGTCCCGCCTCTTTGGCTACCCACAATGAGGAGGTGGTTCCGCCAATCGTGCTCCAGGCCACGTGAAGCCTCTTTTGCTCCTGAGTATTGGCGACACCCTCCAAGAGGGAAAGCAAACAAACTGTGCCGATAAGTCGCGCCATCATG
>JAHFAO010000189.1:0-5000 GCA_023250515.1 Deltaproteobacteria bacterium
CCTCCAGGGCCAAGTACATCCGCTTTGAAACGCTCCAGGACCCCAAGAGCATGCCGGGGCAGCGTTCAAGTTTCGCCTTGATCGACTGGCCCTATGTCGAAGGGCTACGCCTGGATGAGGCAATGAATCCGTTGGCGATCCTTGCGGTGGGGATGTATGGACGAGAATTGCCCAATCAGAATGGCGCGCCCTTGCGTCTGGTGGTGCCGTGGAAATATGGTTTCAAGGGCGTGAAGTCCATTGTGCGAATCAGCCTGGTGAGCGAGCAGCCCAAGACCACGTGGCAGAGCATCGCGTCAGACGAATATGGGTTCTATGCGAACGTTAACCCTACAGTCGACCATCCTCGGTGGACGCAAGCGCGGGAGCGTCGTCTGCCGAGTGGCTTGTTCAGTCCGAATGTGCGCGAGACGCAGATGTTCAATGGTTACTCGGATGAGGTCGCCTCTTTATATACCGGCCTCGATTTACGGAAGAACTACTGATGCGTTATCCGATTTGGCGCATCGGCGTATTCCTGTCCGTCATGGTGTGGCCCCTGTTCTGGCTATATGAAGCATGGAGCTTTGCTCTGGGGCCGGATCCAGGGAAAGTGCTGGTTGATCGGTTGGGGTTAGGGACCTTGATCCTGCTGCTGATCACGCTCGCAATGACGCCGTTGCAGAAGTTGAGCGGTTGGGCGGGATGGATAGTCGTACGCCGCCAGCTGGGGTTGTGGTGTTTTGCTTATGTAGTGCTGCACCTGGCAGCGTATTGCGTATTTGTCCTGGGCCTTGATTGGTCGCAGTTGGGTGTGGAGTTGCGCAAGCGGCCTTACATTATTGTAGGTGCGTTGGGGTTCCTCTCTCTGCTGATGCTGGCAGTTACTTCGAATCGCTATAGTCAACGCCGGCTAGGTAGTCGTTGGAAGAAGCTGCATCGCCTTGTGTACGTGATTCTCGGGCTCGGCTTACTGCACATGCTGTGGATTGTACGGGCCGATCTGAAAGAGTGGTCTATCTATGCGGCTATTGGCGCGTTGCTTCTCGTATTGCGGATACCGCCAGTAGCCCGTCGAATTCCCCGCCTTATTGCGAAAAAAGCACCTTCTGCGACAAAAGCGTAATTAACGCTTGACGGCAGATTCTGGAAGTCTATAATTCGCCCCACTTCCGGCGCAGTCGAAACGGAAAACTCCTTGGTAAACAAAGAGTTACGCAAGATTCGACAGCGACCTGCTTCAGTTCATCGAAGCCCAGAAGGAGTTGGTAGAGCAGTGTCGTTTGGCTCTATTAACGTTTCGATCCTCTCGGTCGAAAGCGGAGAAAAAGAGGTGTTGACAGCAGCGTGTAACGCTGTAGAATTCGCCTCCCGCTAACGAGAGATCGGAAGCGCAAGTGGTTGAAGTTACAAAGGAAACTTTGAAAACTTCTGAAAATAATCACTTGACAGCAAATGAGGCTGCTGTAGAATGCGCGCCTCGGTTGAGACGAAAGATCTTAACCAACCGCTCTTTAACAACTGAATCAAGCAATTCGTGTGGGTGCTTGTGGAGTCAGACTGATAGTCAACAAGATTATCAGCATCACAAGTTACTCCGCGAGAAATCAAAGATGTAACCAACGATTGCTGAGCCAAGTTTAGGGTTTCTTAAAAACCCAAAGATGTTTGAACTGAAGAGTTTGATCATGGCTCAGATTGAACGCTGGCGGCAGGCCTAACACATGCAAGTCGAGCGGTAGAGAGAAGCTTGCTTCTCTTGAGAGCGGCGGACGGGTGAGTAATGCCTAGGAATCTGCCTGGTAGTGGGGGATAACGTTCGGAAACGGACGCTAATACCGCATACGTCCTACGGGAGAAAGCAGGGGACCTTCGGGCCTTGCGCTATCAGATGAGCCTAGGTCGGATTAGCTAGTTGGTGAGGTAATGGCTCACCAAGGCGACGATCCGTAACTGGTCTGAGAGGATGATCAGTCACACTGGAACTGAGACACGGTCCAGACTCCTACGGGAGGCAGCAGTGGGGAATATTGGACAATGGGCGAAAGCCTGATCCAGCCATGCCGCGTGTGTGAAGAAGGTCTTCGGATTGTAAAGCACTTTAAGTTGGGAGGAAGGGCAGTAACCTAATACGTTGCTGTCTTGACGTTACCGACAGAATAAGCACCGGCTAACTCTGTGCCAGCAGCCGCGGTAATACAGAGGGTGCAAGCGTTAATCGGAATTACTGGGCGTAAAGCGCGCGTAGGTGGTTTGTTAAGTTGGATGTGAAAGCCCCGGGCTCAACCTGGGAACTGCATCCAAAACTGGCAAGCTAGAGTATGGTAGAGGGTGGTGGAATTTCCTGTGTAGCGGTGAAATGCGTAGATATAGGAAGGAACACCAGTGGCGAAGGCGACCACCTGGACTGATACTGACACTGAGGTGCGAAAGCGTGGGGAGCAAACAGGATTAGATACCCTGGTAGTCCACGCCGTAAACGATGTCAACTAGCCGTTGGGAGCCTTGAGCTCTTAGTGGCGCAGCTAACGCATTAAGTTGACCGCCTGGGGAGTACGGCCGCAAGGTTAAAACTCAAATGAATTGACGGGGGCCCGCACAAGCGGTGGAGCATGTGGTTTAATTCGAAGCAACGCGAAGAACCTTACCAGGCCTTGACATCCAATGAACTTTCCAGAGATGGATTGGTGCCTTCGGGAACATTGAGACAGGTGCTGCATGGCTGTCGTCAGCTCGTGTCGTGAGATGTTGGGTTAAGTCCCGTAACGAGCGCAACCCTTGTCCTTAGTTACCAGCACGTAATGGTGGGCACTCTAAGGAGACTGCCGGTGACAAACCGGAGGAAGGTGGGGATGACGTCAAGTCATCATGGCCCTTACGGCCTGGGCTACACACGTGCTACAATGGTCGGTACAAAGGGTTGCCAAGCCGCGAGGTGGAGCTAATCCCATAAAACCGATCGTAGTCCGGATCGCAGTCTGCAACTCGACTGCGTGAAGTCGGAATCGCTAGTAATCGCGAATCAGAATGTCGCGGTGAATACGTTCCCGGGCCTTGTACACACCGCCCGTCACACCATGGGAGTGGGTTGCACCAGAAGTAGCTAGTCTAACCTTCGGGAGGACGGTTACCACGGTGTGATTCATGACTGGGGTGAAGTCGTAACAAGGTAGCCGTAGGGGAACCTGCGGCTGGATCACCTCCTTAATCGACGACATCAGCTGCTCCATAAGTTCCCACACGAATTGCTTGATTCATTGAAGAAGACGAAAGAAGCAGCCCGAAATTGGGTCTGTAGCTCAGTTGGTTAGAGCGCACCCCTGATAAGGGTGAGGTCGGCAGTTCGAATCTGCCCAGACCCACCAATTTTGTGTGGGAAACGCCTGTAGAAATACGGGGCCATAGCTCAGCTGGGAGAGCGCCTGCCTTGCACGCAGGAGGTCAGCGGTTCGATCCCGCTTGGCTCCACCACTACTGCTTCTGAAGTAAGAGCTTAGAAATGAGCATTCCATCGAGTGGATGGTGAATGTTGATTTCTAGTCTTTGACTAGTTCGTTCTTTAAAAATTTGGGTATGTGATAGAAAGATAGACTGAGATCCACTTTCACTGGTGGTGATCAGGCTAAGGTAAAATTTGTGAGTTCTCTTAGTTGAGAAATTCGAATTTTCGGCGAATGTCGTCTTCACAGTATAACCAGATTGCTTGGGGTTATATGGTCAAGTGAAGAAGCGCATACGGTGGATGCCTTGGCAGTCAGAGGCGATGAAAGACGTGGTAGCCTGCGAAAAGCTTCGGGGAGTCGGCAAACAGACTTTGATCCGGAGATGTCTGAATGGGGGAACCCAGCCATCATAAGATGGTTATCTTGTACTGAATACATAGGTGCAAGAGGCGAACCAGGGGAACTGAAACATCTAAGTACCCTGAGGAAAAGAAATCAACCGAGATTCCCTTAGTAGTGGCGAGCGAACGGGGACTAGCCCTTAAGTGGCTTTGAGATTAGCGGAACGCTCTGGAAAGTGCGGCCATAGTGGGTGATAGCCCTGTACGCGAAAATCTCTTAGTCATGAAATCGAGTAGGACGGAGCACGAGAAACTTTGTCTGAATATGGGGGGACCATCCTCCAAGGCTAAATACTACTGACTGACCGATAGTGAACTAGTACCGTGAGGGAAAGGCGAAAAGAACCCCGGAGAGGGGAGTGAAATAGATCCTGAAACCGTATGCGTACAAGCAGTGGGAGCCCACTTTGTTGGGTGACTGCGTACCTTTTGTATAATGGGTCAGCGACTTATTTTCAGTGGCGAGCTTAACCGAATAGGGGAGGCGTAGCGAAAGCGAGTCTTAATAGGGCGTCTAGTCGCTGGGAATAGACCCGAAACCGGGCGATCTATCCATGGGCAGGTTGAAGGTTGGGTAACACTAACTGGAGGACCGAACCGACTACCGTTGAAAAGTTAGCGGATGACCTGTGGATCGGAGTGAAAGGCTAATCAAGCTCGGAGATAGCTGGTTCTCCTCGAAAGCTATTTAGGTAGCGCCTCATGTATCACTGTAGGGGGTAGAGCACTGTTTCGGCTAGGGGGTCATCCCGACTTACCAAACCGATGCAAACTCCGAATACCTACAAGTGCCGAGCATGGGAGACACACGGCGGGTGCTAACGTCCGTCGTGAAAAGGGAAACAACCCAGACCGTCAGCTAAGGTCCCAAAGTTATGGTTAAGTGGGAAACGATGTGGGAAGGCTTAGACAGCTAGGAGGTTGGCTTAGAAGCAGCCACCCTTTAAAGAAAGCGTAATAGCTCACTAGTCGAGTCGGCCTGCGCGGAAGATGTAACGGGGCTCAAACCATACACCGAAGCTACGGGTATCACGTAAGTGATGCGGTAGAGGAGCGTTCTGTAAGCCTGTGAAGGTGAGTTGAGAAGCTTGCTGGAGGTATCAGAAGTGCGAATGCTGACATGAGTAACGACAATGGGTGTGAAAAACACCCACGCCGAAAGACCAAGGTTTCCTGC
>JAHFAO010000326.1 GCA_023250515.1 Deltaproteobacteria bacterium
TCTTCTCGATCTCCGTCTGGACTGGAGTCAGCTTGTCTTCACCCCTGGCCATGAGCCCTACAGCAAAGCCCTCACGCGCGAATCGGCGGGCGACCGCGGCACCCAGCCCCGGCCCCACTCCTAAAACCACAGCTACCTTGCGCTCACTCATAAGATGATCCTCCTTTTTCATCACTCCCACCCCAACCCTCCCCCATCAAGGGGGAGGGAGTTATTTTTTTGCATCAACCTAAAAATCTCCTCCCCCTTGGCGGGGGAGGATTAAGGAGGGGGGGAAAGTTTCCACTACTTAATGACTCGACTTTTGCAGCAATACGATCCACTTTCACAAGGTTTTGTAGCAGATAGGTGGTTCATAGGGTAGTCAAGAGGGAGATTGCCAAAGACCTACGGACCCTCTAGCCTGCCTCCAGGTCAGTCCCCTTGTCCCTTTGATCGGGAGGTGTGGCCATGATTCCGCTGGTGGAGATTCCTGAGATGGTGCGTCATTATGCTCCGTTTTTTGCCTCCGTATTTTCTGCGGAAGCCTTTGAGCAGTTTAAGCGCTATGTCAGTGGCTTGATCGTCTCCGAGAACAAGACGGTGGAAGGGATCAATCGGATCTTCGTGATCGATGTGCGTAATCAGAGCAGTCTGAATCGGTGGTTGAGTGAGAGTCCCTTTAGTGTAGGGGCCTTAAACCGGTGTCGGTTAGAGTTGCTAGGGAGTCTGGGTGGGAGCAAGATCAAAGCCAAAGGGGTGTTGAGTTTAGACGATACGTTGTTGACCCACTATGGTCAGCACTTTGAGAAGATCGCCTATCTGTATGACCCAAGCCAGGAGTGCTATGTGTGGGCGCATAATCTGGTCAATCTCCATTACAGTGATGATCAGACCGACTATCCGATCAACTTCAAGCTATGGGAGCCGGCCGAGGCTGACGGTTTGGAAGCTGGGCTTAAGGAGGCGGGCATAGCGATTCGAGAGAGCAAATACGCTCTCAAAGAGAGCGATCCGAAGAAGTGGCGCACTTACCTGGTGGGGCTGTGGCGGCGCCATCAGCACAAAGCCCAGGTGCAAAAGCTCTATCAAAGTAAGCTGCTGATCGGTGAGGAGCTGTTGCGGCAATTCTTCTGTGAGCACCCCACTCTCAAGCTCCCGGTCACTTTCGACAACTGGTATACCCAACCCGCCTTTTGCCGCTTTTTGCACAAGACCCTCAAGGTCCCCTACGTGGGCACTTTAGCCGGGGATGATCGGGTGAAGGTGGCTAAAGGAGAAATGCGCTTAGAGGAGTTTGATTGTCTCCTTCGAGCCCAACATCATCAAGCCCTCCAAGGTGGAGGTCCACCTCTGTTTCGTAAACTGTCGATTAGCTACAAAGGCGAAAAGGAGACCTATTACAGTTACTGTAAGACTCATCGTATCCCTAACTTTGGGAAGCAACGCCTGGTCATCAATCACCAAGAGGCCGACCTATCCGATGCTGCCACGTTTTTCATCTGCAACCAGTTGAAGTGGCAAGCCGGGGGCATCACCCGTATCCGACGCCATCGCTGGCCCGTTGAAGTTTATCACGAAGAAGGCAAAGCGGAGGGACTTGATCAGTATCAGGTGCGGGACTTTGACGCGATATACAAACATATCGCGCTTGTCGCCCTCACCTACAGCTTGCTGAGAGCCGTCCCCCACGATAAGGCCCTGCTTCACAAACTGCAACAGAATGTCGAGAGCAAACTCGGTGGTTCAGCCGCCTCTTGGCGTCGCAACACTCAGGCCCAGGCTCTATGGGCATTGGCAACCTTCATTGCTACCGCGTTGTCTCAAGGACAGACGCTTAGCGAGGTGATGAAACCCTTAGTGGCGGCTCTGGCCTATTAAGGGGAAGTGCGTCGGCTTCTCAAAGTAGAGGGTGAACTTGGCTGGGGAGATCCAGGCCAGGTAAGGGGAGAAGTGCATCCACTTCCCTTTGGAAATACTCCATTTGGCCTCATTTGGGGCGCTGCAAAAGTCGAGTCAGTAGATTGAAATTTGTGCTCATGACTCACGAGGAGACAAGCCCAGTGGGCAGACTGGTGGACTCCTGATAGGATTGTGAAAACAACTCAACAATCCCAGGAGGACCAGCCTATGAGCTATGATACACCCGAACTGACCGATCAGGAAGTGTTGCTCCATGCCCAAAACC
>JAHFAO010000327.1 GCA_023250515.1 Deltaproteobacteria bacterium
AAGACCCTATTCACCGTCCGTAGAGGCGCTTGACGAAGCCGCTATCTTCGATTTCCTTCAAGATCGTCGGATCGATAAACTCGTTGGGGTTTAGTCCCTTGGCCTGCGGGCGGCTCTTGGCCAGATGGTCGAGAATGGTCTGGATTCCCTCTGGACTGGGGTAGGGAACGTTTCGGATCAACCTCTGGGCGTATTCGTCATGAACAGTCCGCATCACAGAGACATCGGTTAAGCGGGCATAGTTCTTTAACGTACTTAAGGCGAGTTCCTTGTTGGTCTTAAAAAGATAGATCCCTTCCAGGTAGGCCTTCATGTAACGAATCACAATCTCTCGGTCCTCACGGATGAGGATCTTGCGCGTGCCGATACCGTGCAGCGTGTAAGGGACGTCCAATCGGCTTAGATCAGAGAGGGTTTTAAATCCTGCCCGCTCAGCCAAAGTGGAAAAGGGCTCGGAGAGAACAGCAGCGTCAATTGCCTTTCTTTGCAGTGCCAACATCAGCTCCGGCTCGCCACCCACCTGAATAATCGCAACATCTTTATCCGGCGTAAGCCCCCATCGGTCCAAGGCATACCGGATCGAGAAGTCGCTCGCCCCGCCAATACGCGTGATGCCAACTTTCTTCCCTTTCAGCGCATTGATCCCTTTCAGCTCTAGCTGGGAAAGAACCTTAAAGATAAAGGTATTTAAAGTTGCAGTAAGGCCAACAAAGTCCGCTCCGGCCATATTGGCATTTATGTTGGCGACACCGCCGCTGGTTAGAAAGTGGATCTCCCCGGCCAGGGCGGCCTGAATTGCCCTTGAGCTTACAGGGACGTAGAGCATCTCCATATCCAACCCATGCTTTTGCAGTAAGTTAAGATCCTTCATCAGATAGAGCGGGGTCATCTGGATCGAAATCGAGGTGTAGGCGGCGCGGATCTTGGGCAGGCTTTGCCCATATGCTAAAAAGGGGGGCAGAATCATGAGAAAAACTAGAAAAATTCGTAACATAGCCTTCTCCTTGCAATTCTTAGGGGACGTCCTAAAAGTTACCTGGCAGCCTAAGAACGTGAGCATGTTTAAGGATGAAGTTATTAAGCTCGTCTTGCGAAAGAGGCTTCTTGAACATCTCATTCCTCATATGGACTCTCTGAAGGCTAATTTCCCGAATAGCCTTTCCCATCCTCTCTAAGTCTCCTTCGCTCTTGATTACTTTCGCTGCCTGCCTTGCAGCCTCTTTGAAGTGGTCTTTCTCATCTTTGAAGATTACCTCCATAGCCTTGACTATCTTTTTTTCCAAAAGGCCACCTCTTACTTTCCGGCCCTCTCTGAAAAGTCTAGCCCCACCTCCCTCGGTAATTAACACTGCGGCTTTGTCGATTTCTGAACCCGAGGAGGTGTACCGTCTCCTTATCTCTCCAAGCTTTCTTTCTTCCGGGAGTTGAACCGTATCCTGTGGCGAAATCCTCCGTTCAAGCAGGTACTCAAGTATGTCCGCTTGCACGAGATAGTGGTTAAATTCCTGAACCATTTGCTCAAGTAGGAAGTGATAGTGGTGCCTATCAATATCTTTGTCGACTCGGGGGAACATATCAGCGAGATTAACAAGCTCCCGGTGTAGTCCACTGAAGTACCCGTCTACAGGGTGGAGCTCTTTCCACAGTTGAGCCCTTAGCCAGAATATGTGGTCGTCTTTAGTCGGCCTTTTCCTAAAGAAGCGTCTTGCTATCTCAGCCTCAGCTTCCCAATAAGGATAGGCGATCTCGATTAGTTCCTGCTCGTAGTTCCTCACCTTTCTTTTCTTCACGATCTCTCTTCTCGGTATTGGCCGTTACCCTCTTCGTTCTTCAAAAGGCCCTTAATGCCCTTTGCGTTAAGACCGAGGTCTTGAATGTCTTGCTTGAGTGTGGATTGGTTGTCCTTGACCGTGAAGACATAGTCAGCTTTTTTATCTTCGACGAGGTAACGTGCCGTCTCGGTCTGGGTGTGTATGGACGCACGATTAGGTGGTCGAGGTTAAGAAAATCAGAACTAATCTCGATCTGAGGCCTGCCTGTGCTGGGCACGCAGACAGGTCCACTTACAGGTCGAGGACGTTGTATGCGACCCGATTTACTCTTTGGAGGTGGGAGTTTGATTTTTCCCTGCTTGTCGAGCCGCAAGAGCATATCACGGCAGG
>JAHFAO010000055.1 GCA_023250515.1 Deltaproteobacteria bacterium
GTTAGCCGCTAGAGGCTCTGGAACGCGGGCTGGCAGCGGGTCGTCGGTGGCAATCTTGAGTTCTCGGTGGCTGGCCCCCAAAAGGAACTTCCTATCATTAATTCTCGGAGGCTTACCCCCTCAAAAGGAATCTCCTATCATTTATTCGTTACCACACAGTTGCGACCAGACGAGACTTGGCGATCCGACCATCCTGGGTAATGAGCGGACACCGAAGACGGTTCGCAGTCCCTCCTATGAGACGGTCGAACGGGTCAACAAGACCTGGCAGAGAGCGGGCCTCCTCAATATCTTCCCAGGTCAGGGGTTCAACCAGAAACGATCCCGACTCTTCGACACGCGCCTTCCACTCAGGGAACGATAGATTTGAGCGTACTTTGCCGCTTTCTAACAACAGGGCGAGTTCAAAAAAGCATACAGTAGGAATATAGATAGTTGCCTGTCTTTTCTCGGCCTGCGTGAATGCCCTAAGCGCTTTCCTCCCAAGCTTTTTGGCTTGTCCGATGGCATAAAAGACAAAGGGGTGGGTGTCTGTGACGTAAATCATTCGCGCGCCAACTCACGCGCTAGCTCAGCAGATGATCGGTGAATAGACTCAGTCCAGATGGCGCGAATCTTGCGCATTTCCTCGATGAGTTCCTCCGGAGAGCAACACAGCTTCAGCGACCCCTCCAACCTGAAGCGTGTGGCTTTCCGGCCGCTGCGTTCAAAGGCCCGCGCTTTCTTTGACAGCTCCTGATACTCCTGTGTGCCAATGAGAGTTGCACGTTCTCTGCCATGCTGAGTAATCATGACCCTGGAGCCACCTCGGCTTACTCCAGCAATCAAGCGGCTAAACTGTCTTCTGGCTTCACTCACGCTGAGTCTCTTCTCTGTCACCAAGCCCCCTTAGTATTTTGTACAAAAATTATGTAACACTTGCTTAATGACGTGTCAAGATAGCTGCTATCTATCATAAGTAGTCGCGGACTACGGCTGGTGACGCTTGCGATCTCGGTATAAAACCCACCCACCGGTTGCAAGAACGATCAAGATGCCGACTATAAAGATATATCCCATGACATCCATATCATTGCTCCTTGGAGATAAGTACTGCCAGAGCAAAACACACCAAAGCGAA
Source organism: Deltaproteobacteria bacterium (assembly GCA_023250515.1). GTDB lineage: Bacteria > Desulfobacterota > Binatia > UBA9968 > UBA9968 > JAHFAO01. Next base: position 1,121 of record JAHFAO010000055.1, read on the forward strand.
AACAGCTCCCAAAATGGCAGTGAAAGAGGTGATAGTCTAAGACAAACCGCTAGGAATCTTCAACAGGCAGGCGGGCCTTGGGTAATGCGTTAATAGCGTTGGCGTGAGCCGCCTTACGGTAGTTTATAGGCACTATACTCGATGAGCTTTTTGATGTCGTGCTCCAGTTCCCCTTCCCATTTCTCCACTAAGATATCTGCCGGACTCTTTCCCTGGGACAGCAAATCCCTTAGGGGCTTCAAATAGATCGTCTCATCCTCTCCGTTCCCGTTTAGTGCCCCCTGCCGCCTGAGACCCTCCCAGGCGATCTGAAAGAGTTCTTTGGCGAGATCAAGAAGGGAAAAACGGCGGATGCGCGCCGCGAGGGCATGACGGTGTGAACTTTGGTAAACTTCCATTCTTTCATCCCAAGACCACCCTTTAATCAAGTCCCAGGCCGCCTGAAGGCAATCTGAGTCATAGAAGACTCCCTTGATGAGCGCTGGCAAGGCCGGCATCAACTCGGGAGGCTGGCTGTCAGCAGAGCGGACCTCCATGTAGCGCTTGATCCTCACCTCGGGAAAAAGCGTTGTGAGATGGAGCTCCCAATCTTCCATCGTCGCATAGTGACCTTTGTAGCCGTGAGTGAGAAAGTGGCGGAAGGGGATTCCGGTAAAATCAATGTAGTTCCCATCCCGGATAATAAGATACATCGGAACATCAAGGGCATATTCCACATAATGCGCGAAAGAGACGTCAGGAGAGAAGGCAAAAGGAAGCAAACCGCAGCGATCCCTGTCCGTCCCAGTCCAGATGTGCTCACGAAAGCTCTTATAACCGTTTAGCTCTCCATCGGAGATGGGGGAGTTGGCGAAGATGGCAGTGATCAGAGGAGAAAGCCCCATAGCAGTACGGAACTTTGCCATCGCATCGCTTTCATCCTTGTAATCGATATTGGCTTGAACGGTGGCGGTTTGCTTCATCATTCGGTGGCCCATCGTCCCGACCCTTTGCATGTATGGCGCCATAATCCGATAGCGTTTTTTCGGCACCCACTCAATCTCCTCCAAGGAGCTAACCGGTTGAATCCCCAGACCTAGAAAGACCACGTTCAATCTCTCCGCAACCTCCAGCAACTCGCGAATATGCTGGGTGAATTCGGCGTGTGTACAGTGAATGGTCTCGCAGGGCTCCCCGCTAAGTTCGATCTGTCCTCCGGGCTCCAAGTGGACTTGAGCTTTTCCTCGCATGAGGCCGATCACGTGGCCCTCATCTTCTTGAGGCTCCCAGTTATATTCCTCAATCAAGGCGTTGAGAATGGTCTCCACTCCACGCGGACCCGAGTAGGGAACGGCCCTAGCGCTCCGGCGCTCGATCCCCACCTTTTCATATTCGGTTCCCACACGCCATTGGTGGCGGGGCTTTCCCGAGCTGTGAAAAAACTCCTCCAATTCTTCCTTTTTACTGATGACGAACATGAGTGCGGATGTTTTGCTGAAAGGGGGGTGTGATGACACCCTTTTCCGTGATGATAGCCGATATCAACTCGTGATCTGTGATATCGAAGGCGGGGTTCAGGATGTGCACCCCCCGCGGAGTAATGGGACGGCCAAAGATATGGGAGACCTCTCTGGAATTCCTTTGCTCAATTGGGACTTCTGCGCCCGATGAACATTTCAGATCAATGGAAGAGGTAGGCCCAGCCACGTAGAAGGGAACATTATGACGGCGGGCTAACACGGCGATCCCGTAGGTCCCGATCTTATTGGCGACGTCCCCGTTCGCAGCGACCCGATCACAACCGACAACCACGGCATCGACCTTGCTGTGCTGCATGAGGTAGCCGACCATGTTGTCGGTGAGAAGCGTTACCGGGATCTTTTCCTTCTTCAGCTCCCAGGCCGTGAGTCGCGCCCCCTGGAGAAAGGGACGGGTTTCGTCGACCAAGACTTCGACTTCTTTCCCCGATTCCTTCATGGCCCGAATCACCCCCAAGGCCGTTCCATACCCGGCGGTGGCCAGAGCCCCTGCGTTGCAGTGGGTGAGGACACGAGAGGGGCTTCGGAGCAATTGGGCGCCAAATTTACCCAAAAGTCGGTTCGCGGCGATATCCTCCTCAAAAATCTTTAGCGCTTCCTCCTTGAGAAGCCGCTTCACCGTTTCTATCCCCAGACTCCTTTTCTCGATATAGATCTTGCGCATCCGTTCAAGAGCCCAAAAAAGATTGGCAGCAGTTGGGCGGGTCTTCGCAAGGGTCCGGAAGATCCGCTCTATTTCTCGGTCGAAATTTTTCCCCTTTACCCATACCACCCCCAGAGCAACTCCCATCGCCGCCGCCACACCAATGGCTGGCGCGCCCCGGATGACCATATCCCGGATAGCCCGGGCTACCTCAGTGTAGTCTCGATAGGCACGGTAGACCTCCTTACCCGGGAGAAGCCGTTGATCGAGCATGACTACGTGGTTATTCTTCCATTGGATGGTCTTAACGGCCATTGGCAAATTTCCTATTTTTGGAGAGGTTGAGTATATTAAGGATAAGAAGGGAGCGTCAAGGGGCCGCACATGGACTTTTACAGCATTCTGGGTTATCTCTCCGGTCTCTATTTCATCAAACCGGATCTTGAGCCCACTACTCTTTTACGCACGGCCTCTTTCGTCCACATACTCGATGCCGTCCTGTGCCAACTCGTGGCAGCCCATAGCGGTCGCAACAGAAAGATCTGGACTGTCGCCGGCTTGATCTTAGGGATCTGGGCCCTCGGAACTCTTTTTTTGCTTCCCGATAAAAAACAGAAATCCAAAGAATGAAAATACCCGGCCGTCATTTTTGTTTACTCATCCTGCGCGATCACATAGGCCATGGCATAGCGATCCGTATGCGTGATGGAAAGCGACAAACGCTGGATTCCGAGCCCTTGGGCAAATACCAAGGTCCTGTTACGAAGATGAACCTCCGGTCTTCCCCCGGGGGCAGGCAAAACTTCAATATCCAGCCAACTAACCTTAGAACCCCAACCCCTTCCCAGGGCCTTCATCACAGCCTCCTTCGCAGCAAAGCGTCCAGCATAGCTTTCGTATTTGCCCCGTCGTTTCTTCTCGCAGTATTGAATCTCCCTTTCTGTATAGACCCGGTCACGGAATCGGCGGCCGATTGCCGTGCTCTCCAAGGCTCGCCTTATCCGCACCACCTCAACCAGATCAACGCCGACGCTCACAATCATATGAAGAAATTAGCCCTGCCGATACATAAGTGTCAATGGTAGGAAACAGCCTTCTTTCTCTGTAGAACGGGATTATTCCGTAGCATCGATCAGGCAAGCAGGTTGACAATGTACCTTATGAAACCCTTTAAAGATTAGCTGAGATACCGCACTTCACAAACCTGCTCTCCATGATTATATTCAGAATTCGCTCTTAACTAAAGAAAATCAGGATCAACCTTGTCAGTATAAAAAGCTAATCTTCTGAGGAGATAAAGCTCCATGGAGAAGCGAAAACTTGGAAAAACCGACATGCAAGTGAGCGTGCTTGGTTTCGGCGGATCGGAGATCGGGTATGAACACGCGACGGCGGAGACTGTCGCACGTTTGTTGAACAGTGCGCTCGATGTGGGACTCAACGCCATTGACACTGCCGAGTGTTACGTCAACAGCGAGGAGTTGATTGGTCAAGCCGTTGCCGGGCGACGCAATGACTGCTACTTGTTCAGCAAGTGCGGCCACCCCGAGGGTTGGGGGCGCGAGGATTGGAGGCCAAGGTCGCTACTCAAAAGTATTGAGCGCAGCTTACGACGCTTGCGGACTGATCATCTGGACCTGGTGCAATTGCATAGCTGCTCGGAAGCTCAACTGCGGAAGGGCGATGTGATCGAAGCCTTGCAGCAGGCACGCCAGCGAGGATACACGCGCCACATCGGCTACAGCGGCGACGGCCATGCCGCCCGCTACGCCCTTGAGTGCCGCCAGTTTGACACCTTGCAGACTTCCATCAACATTGCTGATCAAGAGGCGCTTGAGCTCACGTTGCTGCTCGCCAGAGAACGCAACATCGGTGTGATCGCCAAACGACCTATTGCCAACGCCGCATGGAAGATAGGGAGGAAACCGGCGGACCCTTACCTCCACACCTACTGGGAGCGTTTGCAGAAACTCACTTATGATTTCCTGCGCGCCGAGCTGAAAAATGCGGTAGCGACGGCTCTGCGCTTCACATTGAGCATTCCCGGTGTGCACACGGCGATTGTCGGCACGACTAAACCAGGCAGATGGCATGAAAACGCCGCAATGTTAGCTGCGGGACCGTTACCGCCCGAGCAGTTTGAGAGGATTCGCGCCCGTTGGGAAGAAGTCGCTGATGCCACATGGGTGGGCCAAACTTAAAGGCAGAATACTATGAAATTCTTTACCGACTCCAGCATTCCCACCGTATTTGCGCTGCTTGCGATCGCCGCGGAATTCCTCGGCTCCCTCGGCCTGGCCATCGGACTGCTTACCCGCATCGCGGCCTTCGGAATCGCTTGCGTGATGCTGGTGGCGATCATCACAGTGCATTGGCCGCACGGCTTCTTCATGAACTGGTATGGGAACCAGAAAGGCGAGGGTTTCGAGTACCACTTGCTTGCGCTCGGCATTGCGATCGTTTTGATGATTGTCGGTGGCGGCGCGTGGTCGCTGGACCGCGCTCCGGGAGGCGCATGCTAGTGTAGTGCGTCCAACGCTTCTTTACATATTCCGTTCACCCTGAGCGCGTCGAAGGGTGAGTGTTTTCGCGGTTTTCCTCGACGTGGTTCGACAAGCTCACCACGAACGGCATGGAAAGGTTTTAATGACGCAGTACACTAGCTTTCGCGCAGATGCGGTAGCTCAAGCCACAGAGACCATCAACAACTCATCTCAAGACCGTAGCGTTGAGCGGAAGGATTTGTTAGCATAGGAATCATTTCTAAGGGGAGGAAAGCTAATGATGCTCAAGAGAATCACATTCATCCTAATGGTTGCACCCATGCTTGTGCTTTATCCTCCTCCCACAGCGTGGGCCCAAAAGGTAATCATAAAAGTTGCCACTCAGAGCCCTCTCTCCGGAGAGCAGGCAGCACAGGGGGAATATATCAAGCTAGGCGCGCAGCTTGCGGTCGAAGAGACGGTAAAAGCTTTCAAGTCACTGGGTTTCGACTTAAAGCTTGTACCCTATGACGATCAGGCCAAACCCGAGGTGGGTGTTGCCAATGCCAGAAACATTGTCTCTGATCCTGACATTCTTCTCGTCGTAGGTCATTTTAACTCCGGTGTGGCCCTTCCCTCTTCGGAGGTCTATAAGGATTCTATGTTGGCGATGATCTCGCCTGCCAATACCGCCACCGAGATTACCGACCGAGGTTATCCCAATGTCAATCGGGTTTGCGGTCGGGACGATATCCAGGGACCCGTAGGGGCCAGATTCGCCGCTCAGGATCTGAAACTCAAGTCCGTCTATATTGTTCACGATAAGACCCTCTACGGGCAGGGAGTCGCTGCCACCTTCCGTGATGAGGCGAAAAAGCTGGGGCTTAAAATTTTAGGCTATGATGGTACTGAGGAGCGCGCTAACTTTGCTCCCATGATCATTCCGATGAAGGCCAAAAACCCAGACCTTGTCTATTTTGGCGGGATCTACCATCAGGGAGGCCTGCTGCTTAAGCAGATGCGGGAAAAGGGAGTGAAGGCAATCTACATGGGGCCAGACGGTCTGGACTCCTCGGAGATGGTCAAAATTGCTGGGCAGCAGGTTATCGGGAGCTACTACACGACAGTGGCAGGCCCCACGGATGCCTATCCGGAATCGGCGGCCTTTGCGAAGAAATTCAAGCAGCGTTTCGGCAAGGAGATCGAGTCGTTTGGCATGTATGGATATGATGCCGCGTTGGTAGGATTGAAAGCGGTAGAGCAAACGATCAAGGATCTTGGGGGGAAAAAACCGACCCGAGCTCAAGTCGCAGCCGCCATCAGGAAACTCAAAAACTTTAAAGGAGTTACCGGATCGATCTCCTTTGACGGAAAAGGAGACCCCGTAAAGGCCAAATACTTCGTCCTTAATTTCGAAAAGAGGCATTATCCCGGAAGGGTAGTCAAGGTTGTCGAGCAGGAAGCACCCCAGGCAAAGAAGTCTTAGCCCATTGGAAAAGCCCCACCTCACCCCAGAGACAGAGAAGAGAGACAGAGATAGAGTAAGATCGGATAGTGAACAAATCTCTGTCTCTGTCACTGTCTCAAATCTCTGAAGAACATGAAGAGAAGATTTCGGGTAGCCATTCTCTTCGGTGGAAAATCAGCTGAACACGAAATTTCCCTTCAGTCAGCCAAAAACATCGTCGAGGCTTTGGATAAGAAAAAATATCAGCCTATTCTCATAGGCATTAATAAAAAAGGGCAGTGGAGTTTAAACGAGGCTTTAGATAAGCGATGGCCTAAAACCATCAAACTCAATAAGGCAGGCAAAAGTCTCGCATTGGCTCCTGGAAGAAAGATGGGCCCGCTGGTACGGCTTTCAGGGCAGGAAAGAGTGGGACCCGTCGATGTGGTCTTTCCAGTCCTCCATGGTCCATTCGGCGAGGACGGGACGGTTCAAGGTTTATTGAAACTGGCCAACATCCCATTTGTCGGCGCCGGCGTTTTGGGTTCTGCAGTAGGCATGGATAAAGACGTTTTGAAGCGACTGCTCAGAGATGCTGGGATTCGAACCGCCAAGTTTCTCGTGTTTCATCGCTCTTCATCGGACGAAATAGATTTCGACAATGTGCAGCATCAATTGGGTCTGCCGTGCTTCATAAAACCAGCCAATCTCGGCTCATCTGTGGGAATCAATAAGGTCAAAGACAGAGAGCAATTCGAACACGCCATAAGAGAGGCCTTTAAATACGACAGCAAGATCCTAGTTGAAGAGTATATTCAAGGACGGGAAATCGAATGCTCCGTTCTAGGAAACGATGATCCCATTGCGTCTTTGCCGGGAGAAATCATCCCTCGACATGAGTTCTATTCCTACGAGGCCAAGTATCTGGACGAGAAAGGAGCAGCTCTGCAGATTCCCGCAAAACTTCCGGCGCATATCAGCAAGGAAGTTCAGGACCTCTCCATCAAGACATTCAAAACCCTCTGCTGCGAAGGCATGGCTCGCGTGGACTTCTTTCTGAAAGATCATAAAGAGCTGTTTGTGAACGAGCTCAATACCATACCGGGTTTTACGAAGATCAGCATGTATCCGAAACTTTGGGAGGCCAGTGGAATCTCCTACACAGAACTCATAGACAGGCTAATCCAGCTTGCACTGGAGAGATTTAAAAGAGATTCAAAATTAAAAACATCTCTTTGATCTTAACCTTCAATAGGGCAAAACCTTTTTGTCCTTCCTGCTATTTCTTTTTCATGTACAGATGTTGTCTGTAAGTGTCCAAAAATGGCCGTGTTATTGCGCCCTTCCCTCCCTCAGTCTTTGAACCTAAGTAATTTAAGGAGGTTACAATTGCAGCAGCCATTTTTCAGCCTGGCATTGGATTTGCTCTGATACACTTATCCTCGAATTATCTTATGGCTTTTCCGAGGATTATCCATCGCGACAAGCGATTGTAAACAATGAAACCATTTGTAAAGTTGCTTGTAGTATCAGTTATAGGAAAAGCGTCGCCAAGTGAGGCAGGCATGAATATCGACTTATTGCCGGAGGTTTTTCGATGGGAAGGTACCTGATAGTCCTTTTGCTAGCCTTCACAACCTTGGCCTGCCAGGAACTCGTGTCGACATTCCAACGGGATCGTCGGGCTACGCCGCTGCCCACGACAGGGGATTGGTCCCGGTATGATGGCAATCCGGTCTTGCGGGTTCCAAACGATCGGGCGATCGTAGCGGATCCGGTCATCTTCTTCGATTCTTCCATGAGACGATATCGGATCTGGTTCGGACACGTCGCCGCCCACCCGCGTGGTGTCACGGGCGCCCGCATTGGATATGGCGACTCTACCGACGGCTTCCGCTGGGAGAACTTCCGATGGGAGATCGTCCCGCTCGGCAGACGAGATGCCTGGGACGAGCGCCATGTTGAGACACCGCATGTGATCTTTGACGAGCAGGAGAGGGATCCAGCCAAGCGGTACAAGATGTGGTACAGCGGGCTGTCCTGGAAAACGGTCTACCAGATCGGGTACGCGACATCACCGGACGGCCTAAGGTGGCAGAAGTTGCGCCGTGAGCAATCGCCCTCCGGGCAGGAAGGTCTGGTGGTAGCTCTTCAGCCGGGCGAGATCGCGGTGTCTGACCCCACCGTTCTTCGGCGTGAACGAACCTATCACATGTGGTTTTCGATGATGACCGACAGAGGCAGCGGGGGACTTGATGGCGGTATCGGATATGCAACATCCAAGGACGGCGTGCGGTGGACACGGCACCCGAATAATCCCGTTGTCTCGGGATCTGGCTGGGATGCCCAGTGGGGTGTGGGGGGGTATCCGGGTATCCCGTACGTTCTCTGGAACGGGAGCATGTACGAGCTCTGGTACAACGCCGGGCTATACAAGGGTGAAGGCCCTGCCGACCCTTCCAAGCAAACCCTCGGGTACGCCACCTCCGAAGATGGCGTGACATGGAAAAAGCTGGACCGTCCGATCCTCACCCCGGACCCTTCGCGTTCCTACGAGGCTCAGGGCTGGATGCCAGGTCCGGCGGTGATCTATCAGGGCTCGCGCACACTACTCTACTATCCGACGATGGCGAATGACCGGGTCTCACTTAGCGTGGCGATTCGGCAGAAGTGAGGGGCCCTTCCGGTCATCGTCGAAGTATCGAATGCAGGAGGTGCACAGTGAATTCCATATGGGGCATGACCTGTTGCCAAATAGGCCCTTTTTCTTGTATTATTAGATATTTATGGCAGAATTTCTTAGGCTTTCAGTCGCTGTTCCTCAAAGACAGGTAGCTAGGATGAAGTCATGAGCTCAAGATTTTTCGGACAATATTTACTTGAAAAAGGGAGGATCACGTCGCAGCGGCTCATTGAGGCCATGGACCTCATGAAGGGGATTCATGCACCCATTGGGACACTGGCTATTGAAAAGGGCATGCTCACAGCAGAGCAGGTGAAAAAGATTCACGCGGAACAGAAAAAAACTGACCGGCGCTTTGGCGAGCTGGCGGTGGATATGGGTTTTCTTCTCCAATCCCAGGTGAATGAGCTGCTTGAGGCACAGGCCAGTCAAGAAGTCTTGCTTGGGGAAGTGTTGATGTCAAAAGGTTATATTGCCGTTGAGGTACTGGAAAGAGAACTTAAAAACCATAAGGAAGAGGAGGAGAGAATCTCGTCAGAGATTTCGACATTCTTCATCAAGGTGTTACATAAAGACATCGTGAAAACTTTTACAGACTGGTTAATAATAATGTTCACCCGGTTTGGCAATCAGGAGACAAAAATAGAGCAGGGTGAAGTGGGCAAAAAGAAGGTGCGGCTTTTTCGCTGGGTGATTTCACAGCAAATGGAGGGGAATAACATAAAGTTTAATTTTCTTTTGTCTGTCCCACCAAAAGTGTTGCTCCAGATGGCCTCCACCATGTTCAATGAAACCATCAGCCAAGCAGATGAGCTAGCCCTGGATGCGGCGAAAGAATTTGTCAACGTCGCCAACGGACGTGCTTGTGAAAAACTTTCAGCAGATGGGATGTACCTTAAAATGTCGCCGCCGGAAGTGCATGAGACGACACAGGAACAGTATTCTCTGGAGAGAGCCAATGAAGTCGTGTGTGTACACCTCGCCTCTCCGGATGCCAAGTTTGACGTAGCCTTTGAGTTTTAAATCCTCTCTAATGATCTCTAAATGCCCTCCATGTTAACCTTGGATGCTAAGGATATGCCGTCATTTTAATCCATCTGCTTTCTCAAAAACGTCGGAATGTCGAACTTATCCTCGTCTTGCTCGCTGAAACGCAAAGCGGTCTTGCCGAGCGTGACAGACTCGACTTCCCCGGTGTCTTGTCTCTTGCGGTGCCAGGTGGGGGATTCCAGATCGTCCACGATGGTGCCTAAGTGGATTACCTTCTTCTCTTTATTGGCCACACTCCCGGTGGTAGGTTTGCGTGCCTCCTTTTCCTTGGCTCCAAATCCGGTGGCAATAACGGTAATGCGGATTTCATCCTTCATCCTTTCATCGATCACCGCCCCGAAGATGATATTAGCATCATCATCAGCGTCCTCATGGATCATTGTTGCCGCCTCATTAACCTCATAGAGGGATAAGTCTGGACCGCCCGTAATATTGATCAAAACGCCCCTTGCCCCTTGGATTGAGATATCTTCCAGTAACGGACTCGATATCGCCTTTTGCGCCGCCTCCACGGCTCGATTCTCTCCCGAGGCAGAGGCCGCCCCCATCAGGGCAAGTCCCATCTCGGCCATCACCGCGCGGACATCGGCAAAATCGAGATTGATAAGTCCAGGCGTGATGATCAGATCGGAGATGCCGCGCACCGCCTGAAGCAAAACATCGTCTGCCTTCTGAAAGGCCTCCAGCATCGTGGTCGTTTTCGCCGCAATGCTTAAGAGACGCTGATTCGGAATGACTATTAAGGTATCCACACTCTCCTTGAGCTCGCGGATGCCCTCCTCGGCTTGCCGCATCCTCTTCTTGCCTTCAAAAATGAACGGCTTGGTTACCACCCCAACGGTGAGTGCCCCGACCTCACGGGCAACCTGTGCAACGACTGGCGCCCCACCGGTTCCTGTTCCCCCTCCCATCCCAGCGGTGATGAAGATCATATCAGCCCCCGCCAAATACTCGCGGATCCTGTCTTGATCCTCTAAGGCAGCCCGCCGCCCAATCTCAGGATTGGCTCCGGCCCCTAAGCCTTTTGTGATTGTCCCTCCGAGCTGGATCTTGACCGGTGCACGGCTGTCCTCGAGAGCCTGAGCATCAGTATTGGCCACGATGAAATCCACTCCCGTCAGCCTGGCCGCGATCATAGTGTTCACGGCGTTTCCCCCTCCTCCCCCAATTCCGATCACCTTGATCCTAGCGCCAAGATTAACGTGCTCCACGAGCTCAAACATATGCTTCCCTCCTTATTATGAATTATTATTAAGTTTTGCCTTTTTTCCTAAAAAAACTCACTAAGCCAATCCACCATACGGTTTCTCACCTTAGTAAAGAGGTGGTTCTCACGAGTACTGAAAAAGTTTTTATCCTGTCGCTTCATGCCGTAAAGGACCAACCCTACACCGGTGGCATAAATAGGGCTGGAGACGATATCGACAAGCCCACCCACCTGAGTAGGAATCCCGAGGCGCACAGGCATGCTAAGGACCTGTTCTGCCATCTCGATCGTGCCAGGAAGCAGTGTCGATCCTCCGGTCATCACCATGCCCGAGGCCAACGATCCCTCATAGCCTGACTTGGCAATCTGCTGTTGAATGAGCTGAAAGATCTCTTCCAAACGGGGCTCGATAATCTCGCATAGGAGCTGTCTCGAGATCGTCCGCGGATTTCTCCCACCAACGCTCGGCACCTCCACGGTCCTATCCCTAGTGACCATCGAGGTTCGAGCACAGCCGTATTTCTGCTTGATCCGTTCTGCTTCGCCAATTGGTGTCCGAAGTCCCGCAGCGATGTCGCTCGTAAGGTGGTTTCCTCCGACAGCCAGAACGGCTGTGTGTTTGACCGCCCCATCATGAAAAAGGGCGATATCGGTGGTTCCTCCCCCCATGTCCACAAGGGCTACCCCCAACTCCCTTTCCTCAGGAGTCAAAACTGCCTCTGCAGAGACCAATGGTTCCAACGCGATGTCCGCCACATTCAGACCCGTGCGGTTGCAGCACTTTACTATGTTCTGAGCGGAGGTGACCGCCCCGGTCACGATATGGACCTTGGCCTCTAACCGGACTCCCGACATTCCCAAAGGTTCCTTGATCCCGTCCTGATCGTCGATGATGTATTCCTGGGGAAGGACATGCAGCACCTCTCGATCCATTGGGATCGCCACCGCCTTAGCCGCGTCGATAACCCGCTCGACATCTCGCTGGGTCACTTCTTTATTCTTTACTGCCACGATGCCATGACTATTAAAGCCCTTGATGTGACCTCCCGCGATTCCCGTAAAGACCGAGTGGATCTCACATCCCGCCATCAGCTCAGCCTCCTCAACGGCTTTTTTGATGGAGTCCACTGTGCTTTCGATATTGATGACTACTCCCTTTCGCAATCCTTGAGAGGCGAAGGAGCCCACACCAATAATCTCTACCCCTCGATCAGCCATCTCCCCCACGACCGCACAGACCTTAGAGGTCCCGATATCCAGACCTACAATAAGACCGTTCTTCTTACCCATATCTCCTAACGCCTTCGGCGCATGGCAAATTGCAGATTGCAAATTTCGAATTCTGTCTTAACCCTTTATCCCTTGATCCCTTGATCCCTTCATCCCTTCTTGCTTCCGCCTTCAGCCTTTTTTATCCTGGCCACTACCTGGTCACGGAAACTTAAGTCCAACGCAGCAAGACGATCCTCCCTCCCCTTCCACGACGGCAAGACCCGGTCGAGACGCTGCACCTTCCCCTGCCAATCTCCCCAGCCCATGTGCAGGGCAACAGGGTAGGCCATGGGGTAGAGAACCACTCCACCCGATGGACGAAAATGAATTTCAGAAAGAGCCAGATGGGCTCCACCCATAAGGTCAATAAGCCTTAAGGCCTCCTGAACCCTCTCACGGGTGGAGTGGGCTTGGGACGCGAAATCCGCCTGCTGCAATCCTGTGAGTAGCGGAAAGTCTACCTTTTCTCCTTCTCCAACATCCTTAAAAACAATTCCTTCAGGATCGACATAATAGAGTTTTTCCAGGACAATAATCCCTTTCACCACTCGCTCTTGTAGCTCGATCACCACCCTAAGAGGAAACTCCCGTCTCACTAAGACTCGCTTGACCCACGGATGCTGCCCCACTTTTCTCTCTATGATTCCAGGGTCAACCTTCCAGATGTTCATTCCCTGACTTAAGCCCGCCATGGCAACAATCTCGCTCCCCCCTACCTTCTCACCTCCGCTTATCTTGATCTCCCGAACAGAGAAATAAGGGTGGCCGAGGATAGAATCGCGCAGATGACTTACAAGTCGGGTAACGTGACGCCATTCCGGATATAGAACCAGGGTCGATAACAAAAGCACCGCGGTCGCGCTCCAGAGGAGTACGCGTAGACGCCCGCTTTTATGTTCCCTATCCTCCCTTTCTCTCCTATGAACAAAAATCTCCATGGGGCCACTCCCCTAACAATCGGACCTCAGGTTCAAGCTCAATACCAAATTTTTTCCCCACTTCTGCCCTGGCAATTTCCATCAGCCTTTTTACTTCCTCGGCTTTTGCCCCGCCCAGGTTGACGATAAAATTAGCATGCCGCTCGGAGATTTCGGCTCTGCCCATTCTTCTCCCCTTAAGGCCGGCTGCCTCGATCAGCCGGCCGGCAAAATCCCCCGGGGGATTGCGAAACATCGAACCAGAATTTGGATAGCCTGAGGGCTGGCTCTTTTTTCGCCTTGCGACCAACTCTCGCACTCTCAAGCTAACCACCCCCACCTCCTCCTTTGAAAGACGCATCCGCACCTCCGTCACTATGGCTCCCGATGGGAGATGGGAGTCGCGGTAGGAAAAAAACATCTCCCTTCTGTCAAGCTGTATCGACTCTCCCGTAGGCGTAACCCCTTCGATTCGATCCACAATCTTTTCCATCTCAGAACCATAAGCACCCGCGTTCATAACCAGGGCCCCCCCGACGCTTCCCGGTATACCCTCCGCGAATTCTAACCCGCTGTATCCTCTGCGGGCCCCCTCCCGCACCAATTGTGTTACAGGATAGGCCGCACCCACAGTTGCCAATACTTCCCCATTCTCTTCCCTCCACTCGACTTTTTTGAACTCTCCCCCCAAACGGAGCACGGCCCCGCGCACCCCAAGATCGCTCACCAAAACATTGCTTCCCTTGCCTAGGAGGTAAAAGGCAATCCCATAACGGCTGAGAAGTCGTAATGCCTGGACCAAGGCAGCGCGATTTTCCACTTCGAGGAGATAGTCGGCTGGTCCTCCGATCTTCATCGAGGTGTAGCGCGCGAGCGGCTCCCCCACTTTGACCTTTAACCCAGGGATAAGTGTCAGCTCCTTTAGTAAAGGCGTTTCCTCTTTCTTCATCTCGTCTGCGGCCAACATTAACACGCGGCTCCAGGGAGCAAGGGGTCTGCCCCGAAACAAGGGAGGCACAGGACACCAAAAGCTCTCAGAAAAAAGTGACAGGCCAGATTAGGCCTGATGGGACAGACCACCAGAGGCCTATTGCCTCCCGCCGTGAGGGGAAGGCCCCTTGCTCTACCTTGGCCTTTCATCTCTGTAACGCCTCCACAAGTTCCTCTCCCACCTTGTAAATATCCCCGGCTCCCAAAGTTAGAACGATATCTCCAGCCCTGAGTTTCGGAACCAACTGTCGCACAATCTCTCTCTTGTCAGGAACAAACTCGATCTCCAGATGGCCTCTTCGCTTGATAGCCTGATAGAGGGTTTCACCGCACACTCCCGGGATCGCCTCCTCTCCCGCCGCATAGATCTCCGTGAGGATCAGCCGATCCGTTCCATCAAAGGAAGTCAAAAAATCGTCAAACAGATCACGGGTGCGACTATAACGATGGGGTTGAAAGACCACCGTCAGCGAACGCTTCCAGCTATCTCGAATCGCCCGGAGCGTCGCCTGAATCTCCACAGGGTGATGTCCGTAGTCGTCGATAACCATAATTCCTTTGGGCTCGCCTTTGATCTCGAAGCGGCGGTGGATACCACTAAAGGAGTTAAGTGCCTCAGCCACCTGCGCAAAGGAGATGTCCAGTTCCTGTGCGACAGCCACTGCGGCCAACGCGTTCGTGGCGCTGTGTCGCCCCGGCAGGCAGAGCCTGAGCTTTCCCATCTGGCTCGAGCGATGCACGACGGAGAAGTGAACCTCCATGGCTTTGCTCTGGAGGTCGCGGGCACAAAAATCAGCCTCCGGGGACAAACCATAGGTGGTAAAGCGTTTCTTCACCTTGGGGAGAAGCGCGCGCACGTTCGGATGGTCCAGACACAAAACCGCCAACCCATAGAAAGGGACCTTGTTGATGAAGGCGAGAAAACTTTCCATGAGGCGATCCATCGTCTGATAAAAATCCATATGCTCGCGGTCGATATTGGTAACCACAGCGATAGTAGGAGAAAGGAGAAGAAACGTCCCATCGCTCTCGTCGGCCTCTACCACCAGCATCTCCCCTTGTCCCAGTCTAGCGCTGCTGCCAAGCGATTTTACCCTCCCCCCGATCACCATGGTGGGGTCAAAGCCGGCCATGCTGAGAACGGCAGCGATCATCGAGGTGGTAGTGGTTTTCCCGTGACTTCCGGCCACGGCCACGCCATATTTCACGCGCATCAGCTCCGCGAGCATCTCCGCCCGCGGGATCACAGGGATGTTGAGCCTGCGTGCTTCCAATACTTCGGGGTTGGAAAATCTTACCGCCGTCGAGATCACCACAACTGAAGGGTTGCTGGAGAGGTTCGCTTCTTCATGGCCGATAAAAACTTGGGCCCCTAAGGATCTAAGCCTTTGGGTGACTTCGCTCTCGCGCAGATCCGAGCCGGAAACAAAATAGCCTGAATTCAACAGGACCTCCGCAATCCCGCTCATGCCGATGCCACCAATCCCGACAAAATGGACCCGATGTTTCTTCTCAAGCATAATCGCTGTTCGTTGCTCGTGGCTCGTGCTTGTTGCTTATGAAAAAATCACCCTGGCGAGCACAACACGAATCACGAGCGCGAGCTCCCTCCTACCAGGGCATAACACTCGTCGACAATCCTGCTTGCCGCCTCGGGCCTACCCAACCTTCGGGCCGCTTTCCCCATAGCCTCCAGGCGCTCGCGATCCAGATAAAGGGCCCGGATCTGTCCGGCTAGTTTTTCTCCGGTCAATTCCTGGTCAGGGATCACCTCCGCCGCTCCCGCTTCTTCGAGCGCCTGAGCATTCCATCTTTGGTGGTCGTAAGCTGCGTACGGATAGGGAACCAAAATAGCTGCCTTTCCGCACACAGTGAGCTCCGCCACCGTGGTTGCACCTGCCCGGCAGATCACCAGATCCGCCCGGGCATAGGCCTCATCCATCCTTTCGACAAATGGGAGGACCTCTGCCTCAAAGGGCAGGGTGCTATAGACAGCCTTCGTCGAGGCGAAATCCGCCTCTCCGGTCTGGTGGATCACCTCTAGCCCTGAAGCGAGGTCCCTGAGCCTTTTCAGGGCCTCAATCACGCAGAGGTTAATCTTGTGCGCCCCAGCACTTCCACCAAAGACAAAAAGGGCAAACTTTTCTCCCTTCCTAACTTCGGGGAGACGCTGCCACCGAACCGGATTTCCTGTCTCGATAACCTTGGTTCGAGAGAAATAGGAGCCGCTCTCCTCAAAGGCGGTGAAGACACGGTCCACCACCCACCCTAAGATCCGATTAGTGAGCCCGGGACGCAGATTCTGTTCCATAACGGCGCAACGAATCCCCTTGACTTTTCCCGCAAGGAGAAAGGGTCCTGAGGCATAGCCTCCTAACCCGATGATACACTCGGGCCGAAAGCGGCTAATGATTCTGAGCGAACGGAAAAAACTTATCGGCACACCATAGACGGCCTCGACCAAACCTCGTATCCCTCTCCCTTTGAGACCCCTGATCGGGATCGTCTCCAGAGAAAACCCCTCACGCGGAAGAGCCCGGCTTTCAATCCCTACCTCGGTACCGACAAATAGAATTTCCGCCATTTTATCTCGCCTCTGAAACTCGCGCGCCACAGCCAGTCCGGGGAAAAGGTGTCCACCAGTTCCCCCACCGG
>JAHFAO010000190.1 GCA_023250515.1 Deltaproteobacteria bacterium
CTCCACGATTCTTTTCTAGTTTGCAAATCCACTATTTCTTTCTTGGGTCATCGGCCGGATTGACGTAAGTTATTCCCCAAGGACCAACCCCGTGGACTTGGACTATCGTCTCCCCTTTGGGTTCGGTTCTTGGTGGATCGCTACCGGTGCCTGAGACGTGCTTGCTGTGCTTTTAGAAAGGCTTCTTTATCGATGAACGCTGCACATTCAGACTGAGGGGCCTGGAAGAGCTTTAGGAAGTTTTCTCGCCCGAGAATGTGCTCACATTTCTCGAAGGTTTCAGCAATTGCCGCGTTAACGCGATCAACGTACTCCTCTGGTGCCAGGCGTTCAGCTTCGTACTGCGTATAAAGCCAAGCCTGCTGTTTATCAAGGTTTATTTGTAAATCCTCAATTTGCTTAACCTTCGTTGGGTCAAAGTCCGCGCCAAGGAACACATCGACCATGGCCTGGAATTCTAGGTGTCTGATGTCGGGAATCTCTTTGACTTTTCGGGGCCCAGGATTCGGATTATCTAGTCCGTGGATCGCCGCAATACGCCTTTGAAACTCTTGTTCCAGATCCATATGCTCCCCTTATACTACGGATGCAAATGGTTGGCAAGACAATTGGAAAGTTCTGGCCATGGAAAGCTGGCCGGAGAATAACGCTGAAAAGTTATTGGGTCTTTCCCGTACGCTCCCCACTTCCAAATAGAGTAGTGAACTCCACTAGCACGATTGACCCATACGTTGGCCGGATAAAGGATACGATTGGCGATTTGGTGACACACTCCGGTTGCGCCGTACATAATTCCAGCTTCGGTGTCGGGCTGTGCCAAACAGTCGGCCATTGCAGTGTTTCCAACGCCTGTGCAGATTACGCTACCACCCCGCGACCGTCCATGGCAGGGCCACACATCGCCGCCGCTGCTGGTAACATACGTATGGTACCACTTTCGCCAAATACCTAATCTAAGTGCGTGGCCATACAAGGTCCCTACCGGCACGATCATTCCCCCCAATACGCAACTGCCCCGCTATCTTATATCCCCAGCCACCGCTGCCAACCTAAACAGACGAAAGCCTGGCTGGGAGAGCCAGTCCGGACGAAGATGCGGGATCAAAGATGTGACCGGATCGAAAGACCCAGCCGAGGTTAGTTTCGCGTAAAATAGGGCAAAGTCGGAAAACAGGCAAGAGACCACTTTGGGCGGAATTTATAGGGCCACTTGGGGAAGGCGTGAGGCGGAAGGCGTTAGGCCGCAGATCATGAATCGTGCTCGTGGGGAGGAAGCGACTAAGATATCGAGGGGAAACTTCCACGTTTTGAGAATTCTCAAAAGGTCAAAATGATCGGCGACTACCTTCTTCCGTAGGCCGCGGCTTTATCCCGCACCAGAAATCCGATCTTCCGCTTCCTTGGCTCCGGGGGGGCCATGAGCTGGCGGATGGCATTGAACAGGGACTGAATGTGTTCGTCGTGGCTCTCAATCCGCTTCTCCAGCTCTGCGAGTTTCCGCGCGACCGCCCTGTGCGTAGCCAATGCCTCGCGCAGCCTGACGAAGGCTCGAACCACATAAATGCTGGCCTCAATGGCCCTTTGGGAGTTCAAAACGGTTGCCAGCATGATCGCACCATATTCCGTAAAGGCATTGGGTAAAGAAGGCGAGAATCTGAGCCTTCTTAGGTGGTCACAAACTGTGACCACCTCGTCCTTCTCGGCCTCTGTTAGCTGGAACATGAAATCAGCAGGGAAGCGATCTTTGTTGCGTTTCACCGCCTGATTTAGAACCTTGGTCGGCACTCCGTAAAGCTCCGCCAGATCCGTATCCAGCATCACTTTGAGTCCGCGGATCAATAGTATGGACTGTTCGATTCGCTCGCTTGGAATCAGGCTGGTCACAAAATTACCTCGAACAAAAAACCCGGCTTGGGAGAATCAGTCCGGGCGATGGTGTGGAATCAAAGATGTGACCGGATCGGAGACCCAGCCGAAGTTATTTGCGCGTAAAATAAGGCAAAATCATTAAGAAGGCAACAGGCATTAGGCCAACAGGTAAAGGGAAAGGATGCAGGGGATTTCTGGGGACAGGATACAGCAATTTAGAGGAGAAGTTATCGGCGAGGAAACGTTCGGTCAAATTCGTCGTGAGATCCGATCCAGAACCAGATTATCTCTTCTCCTTCGCGTAAACCAACAGCACGATACGAACTTGTTACGCGGACCGACCAAAGACGTGGATCGTAAACCAAGCGCTCGAACCGCAAGCTCGGGTGGGCGGGGTTCTGTCTGAAGAGACGGTAGGCTTTCCGCGCTTCTTCCTGAACATGAGCAGGAAGTTTACGGTATCGGTCCCAAAAGCGAGGGTGTGTTCGGCTGTTCAGAGCTTGTCTGGGTCCAGGGGTGATGTGTTGCCTGCTCGATAGTCCTCAAGGACCCGATCCGCCTCAGCGGAAAGAGCCGGCCTGGGACCAGGGTCCCGAATAATTTCGTCCCAGCGCCGATCATCAGGGTCAAGGAACACGACCTCAACATCGACAGGCCCGGGTTCTGGCGCCGGCTCCGTCAGGCTTACTTGCCCGTTTTCGTACTTACCTTTGAGTATCTTCATCAAAAAGCAATTGTACATGATGTCCGATGCCTCGTCTATAGTGAGTGGTTCCTCACTTGCCTAAGTTGATCAACGCCACTGCGCTTTCAGCCGTTCGAATAAAAATGCCCGGCTGGGAGAAATCCAGTCCGGGCGATGATGTGAGATCCAAAGATGGACCGGATCGAGCGACCCGACCTTACCTTAAGTTGCCATAGATTATTCCAGCCAGCGGGGAGACGTCAATAGTGGTGGACCATTGGTGGGATCATTGTTTCTCCAGGCGGGTGAAGAATCCCTCGTTCTCAAGCTCTCTCAGGATCGTGACATCGATGAATTCCTGCGCCTTGGTTCCCTTGAGCTTGGATGCGGCGGCGCTGGCCAGGTCTTCGATTTGGATTTGAATGGCCTCTTCGTTTGGGTAGGGCTTGGCAGGGATAGTATCGAGAAACTGGGCCTTGTAAGTAGAGTCCAGCACTCTGGGGTCGTCTATCCTCATATATTTCCGCAGCGCCCGGTGGACGAGATCCCTGCCTCGGAGCCGACCGCAAGTTGACATAAGAACACCTTATCGTATACGCTTCTCCTAAATTAAACAGTCCTGGCCAGGTTCACACTTTCGGTCCTAGGTGGCAAGCCGGGAGAGGAGCCGACCTGGCAATTTCGGAGTCTTCAGTGGCTAAACCCCAAAAGGAAGTTCCTATCACTTCAGAGCCTGAAGGAGAAAGCGATATGACGGCGCGGCCGCAGGCAGCCTCGGTCCGAGAAGCGTTCCACGAGCGAATGCACGCGAACCACATGTACGGCCTCTGGGAGCTGGCCAGTCAGATGACGCCTCATCCCCAGCCTAAAATGATCGCTCACATGTGGCGGTGGTCCCTGCTCGAGTCGATCATCAAGGAGTCGGCCGAGGCCGTGCCTGTCGGCGACGAGCGGCGGGCGCTGCAGCTCTTCAACCCAGGCCTCGGCGGTCGCTGGGCGACGACGAACAACCTCATCGCCGCCGTGCAGATCCTCCTGCCGGGAGAGGTTGCCCGCGCGCACCGCCACACGCCGACGGCGATCCGCTTCATTATGGAAGGGGTCGGCGCCTATACCGCGGTCGATGGCGAGCGCGTCTACATGGCGCCAGGAGACCTGATATTGACACCGAGCTGGGCCTGGCACGACCACGGCAACGAGACGAACGAGCGGGTGATCTGGATGGACGGGCTGGACATCCCCTTGATCCAGTCGCTGGAAGCGATGTTCTTCCAATTCTACAAGGCGCCGCAGGTGCCTGAGACTCGCCCGGCCAACACCTCCAAGCAGCTCCACGGCCACGCGCACCTGAGCCCGACCTGGGTGAAGGAGAAGCCTCAGTCCTCGCCGCTGCTTCTCTACTCCTGGGATCGGACCTGGGAGGCGCTAAGCGCGCTGCGCGACCATGAGGGCAGCCCTTTCGATGGCATTGCCCTGGAGTACCGTCACCCCCAGACAGGCGGCCCCCTCTTGCCGACGATGGCCTGCTGGGTGCAGCTCCTCCGGCCCGGCGAGTGTACGATGGCGCACCGTCATACCGGGAGCGCCGTCTACTACGTCGTCCAGGGCGAAGGCGCGACGGTCATCGACGGGCAGCGCTTCATCTGGGGCAAAGGGAACATCATCGCTTTGCCGCCCTGGGCGCTGCACGAGCACGCTAACACCTCGTCAAGCGAGGATGCCGTACTCTTCTCGATCCAGGACACGCCTGTGCTCGAGGCGCTGGGCCTCTACTACGAGGAAGTGCTAACCGAAAACGGCGGCCACCAGGACGTCACCTCGACGTTCACGCCAGAAGAAAATAGGCGGTAACAGAATCGGCCTCATCCATCCTTAAATACTTAAGCCCCCGGTACAAAAAAAATCTCAAGACTCTTCTGTACTCGGACACGGTGCCTGCGCTCAATTTCCTAACACCTTCTTTAGACGAGCGAGGATCTCTGGCGGCTGGCTCGTGATTTCTTTGGCCATCCCCTCAAGCTCTTCACCGCTTACTGGCTCGAACTCATAATTTCTCTTCTTCAGTTCCGCCTGGAACTGGGGGTCGCTCATCGTCTTTCTAAAAGCCTCACGGAGAATCTTTAGGCGCTCCACCGGAACGCCGGGAGGCCCGAGCATGGGTCGTCCCATGGAGCCAGCCGCGAGCAGCACCGCAGCGAGGCGTCTGCCAGCTTCGGGCGTTTTGTATTGGTCCATGAGTTCAAAGACAGTGGGAGTGTCAGCCAGTCTTGGGTCCCTCTTCTCACCTGTCTGGAAGAGGTTTCGAACAAACCCCTTCTTGCGCCATGTGGTATAAGGCTCGCGTCCAAAGAAAGCCTCGATGGTGAAGGCGCGGCAGTGAACCTCGCCTCTCTCGACTCCGAGGTCGATATCTGTTCCTCCCGGATAGCCTGTGACGATGCTGAATTTAGCACCTAAAATCTCCTGCAATAGCTTGGGCAGATAAGAATCCGGGCCGGTGGTCCCCGTCGCGCCGCATTTAGGTGGCTCTTTGGCGGTCCGGATATCTTCGATCGTCTTATAAGGAGTATCGGCACGCATGTACATCTGGTGATCGCCGCGAGCCGGGGAGCCGATCCAGCTAAATTTAGCCCAGTCAAACTGGATCTCTTTTCTTCCCAGTAGCTGATTGAGATAGAGAGACGGGATGATGGAGCCGATCAGAGTTAAACCATCCGGCTTGGCAATAGAAAAAAGATGGTTGGCTGCGACCACGTGTCCCGCCCCAGGCATATTCTGGACGATGAAATCGGGGTTTCCTGGAATGTGCTTCCCCATATGGGCAACGATGAGACGAGCCCATAGGTCATAGAGGTTTCCCGGAGGCGTACCCACGATAATCCTCATCGTTTTCCCCTGATAAAAGGGAGCTTGGGCATGCGAATCGAAGCTCCATAGCAGCAAGCAGAGAAAAGGAAAGAAAGCTCTTTTCATGTTGCACCTCAGTGAGTTTTCCGTAACTTTCTAAAGCCCATTTCGACGGTGGAGTACCGCGGTTCAGCGAGTTCTCTACAACAACCTAGTGGTATGTCTCTAAAATACCTTTACAACGATTTACCTTTTCCGTTCGCCCTGAGCAAGTCGAAGGGTGAATCTTTTCAACGTCTTTTTCTTCGTGGTTGACAAGCCTGTCCTGAGCACCGTTCGTTCCTTCGACGCGCTCAGGACGAACGGTGGGGAAGGGCTCACCACGAACGGTGAGTAAAGCTTTTTATGAGACACTACACTAGCCACTTAACGGATCAGTTCGTGCCGAAAATCTCCTGAAAGAGTTTAATATAGCGGTTGAAATCATCGTAAATATCCACGAGGGCTCCTGAGATTCGCATGGTACACCTCCTGGAACTTTTGTCCGAGCAAAAAGCCCGCAGCCCGAGCTCATGATGCGGAATCCAGGATGTGACTGCATCGGATGACCCAGCCTTAGTTTGTGCGAAAACGGCTCTAAAATAGGGCAGATTCATAATGGGCGTCAAGCGAGAAGAAGGAAGTCATCTTCGGCCGATTTTTACCACCGCAACATCCGAATCCGAGAAT
>JAHFAO010000191.1 GCA_023250515.1 Deltaproteobacteria bacterium
TGAGAGAATATCCTCGGCCTCAACGATCAATCCCTTCCCTGTGGGATCTTCGATAATCTTTGCCACCTTGCCTTTCATCATCGAGACGTTCTTGTCGCTCTGTACCTTTTTGGAAAAAAACTCGTACGTCCCTGGGGTCCGGAGGTCGATGTAAAAGATATAGGCCTTGGAATCCGGATTTTGGTCCCGCACGTAGGTCGCCTGCTTCAAGGAGCCTAAACAGCAGATGGCAGAGCAATAGCCGAGATGGGTATCGTCTCTTTGCCCAGCGCACTGAACGAAGGCCACGCTCTGAACCGGTTTTCCATCGGATGGCCGCACGATCTTCCCTTTTGTCGGCCCATTTGGGGCCGCCAGCCTCTCCATCATCATGTTGGTGATGACATCGGCATATCTGCCGAAGCCCAGGTTATCGATCCGTGTCGCATCATAGGGCTTCCACCCGGTCGCTATGATGACCGCCCCCACCTTGAGGTTGAAGCTCTTCGGTTTCATGTTCAGGTCAATGGCGTCGTATTCACATACCTCAACACACTTGGCGCAGGCATTAAGCTCACAGGCCGAATCGTCGATGACATATTTCATGGGAAAAGCCATCGCATGGGGCAGGTAGATGGCCTTGGTGCTGCCCATGCCGAGATTGAACGCATCCGGTCGGTCCACCGGGCAGACCGCCACGCAGGCATTGCATGCGGTGCACCGGTCGTTGACGTACCGAGCGTGCTGCTTGATCGTTATATCGAAGTTTCCCGGCTGACCGGAGATTGTTGCCACCTCGGCAAGCGTAAAGAAGTGGATCTGGGAGTTGTTCTTGATCCTTTGAAAATTAATCTCCAACCCACATGCTGGGGGACAAAGCTTGGGAAAATATTTATTGAGCTGCGCTACTCTTCCCCCTAAATAAGCCTCCTTCTCGACGATGACGACTTCATACCCTGCCTCAGCCGCCTCCACGGCGGCGGTGATCCCAGCGATCCCCCCACCAATTACCAGGATGCTCCGGTGAACTGATGGAACCGTCTCCACCGGAGCCGTTCGATTGTCCACAGTCGCTTCCATAAGGGTTCTTCATGCTTCGACAGGCTCAGCATGAACGGAAAATCAATGTCAGCTCCGTTCGCCCTGAGCGTTGTCGAAGGGTGAACGGAGGGAATTCCAGCACCCTGTTACGCGATATTGGTGAGAAAGGGGACCTTCTCCAGGTGCCATTCGCCAGTCTTCGCGTCGTAGCGCGAGTTGGTGAAGCACTTCCAGTTTTGATCATCCAGATTTGGGTAATCGGCCCGGTAGTAATAGCCCGGCCAACGGGTCTCCTGCCTGAAGAGCATGTGGCGGATGTGGGCCTCGGCACACCAGACCCGGTCCCACATCTCCCAGCAACGGAGCAGATCATGTAGGTCCCTGGCCGCCAGCCTCTGGAGGTCCTCCTTAAAGACCTTCATGCGATCGAGGCCCTTAAGCAGCATCGCCTCAGTGGTTATATACTGTGATCCCTGCCCGGCCACATACTCGTCCATGATCTTCTGGAGACGGTGGAGGGCCATCTTGGGATAGATGTAATTGGGGTTGATGTCCTCCTTGGTGGACGACACCTTCCCCTTCTCGTAGTTCTCAAACGGTTTCCATAGCTCGGCCTTGATTGCATCCACCTGGTCCTGATCGATGGTTGGAGTCGTCCCCTGGTCCATCACATAGGTCACAGCCGCCTTCCCTGCCAGGCGCCCTTCGGTGTAGGAGCCGGAGGAGAATTTGTGCGCCGAGCCGCCGACACCATCTCCGGCAGCAAACAACCCCTTGACTGTCGTCATACGGTTGTAGCCCCAGAAGTACTCCTTCGGAGCCACGTCCTCCGGGCCGCTAACCCAGGCGCCTGTTCCTGAGGCATGGGAGCCCATGAGGTACGGCTCCGTCAACACAACCTCTGTTGGGGTCTTGGCGGGATCGATATTGTCAGACGCCCAGATCAGCGCCTGGGACATAGTCATGTCGAGAAAGTCCTCCCACGCATCAGACTCAATCTGGCGAATTTTTTTGGGATCATTCTGGGCCTCTATGAACATCCTCTGGAGGGCCTCATCGGTCCTAAGATAGAAGGGAGCCCCGCCTGCTCTAAAATCGGCGAGCATCTGGTGATTTCTAAGAGGAGTAGGAATGGGCATCGAGGTCCCGTAGGGCGCCCACTCTTTGAGGAGATCGGCCCACTTCTTCTCCACTAGCTCGCCCTTGGCGTTCTTCAAAATGGCTTTGAAAAGAAGAAACCACATTCCCACTGGGCCGTAGCCATCCTTAAAGCGAGCTACAACCAGACGGTGTTCCATCTGGGTCATCTTGGCCCCAGCCTGGATCACCAGACTGTAGGCTGATCCTGTATTCCACGGGGCGTACCAGATGCGGCCCAGCCCCTCAGCATGGGCGTGAGGACGGAAGACACCCGTGGCCCCACCCGCGGAAGATATGACAGCCTTGGCCTTGAAAACGTAAATTTTGTTCTCGCGTACACTGAAGCCCACAGCGCCAGCAACCCTAGTGGGATCCTTGGCGTCTAGGAGGATCCTGACGGCAAAAATCCGCTCGTAAATATTCCCCTCCCCCACGGCGGTCTTGGCGGCCTCGGCGACGATGGGCTTATACGACTCGCCGTGGATCATGATTTGCCAGCGCCCTTCTCGTTTGTAGGTTCCGTCAGGATTTTTGAAGATCGGGAGCCCCCAATCCTCGAACATATGGACCGACGAGTCCACGTGCCGGGCGATGTCGTAAACCAGATCCTCACGTGAAAGCCCCATCAGGTCATTGCGGACATAGTGGACGAAGTCCTCGGGCTTGTTCTGATTCCAGCGCATTCCCATATAACAGTTAATGGCAGAAAGCCCCATGGCCACAGCCCCGCTGCGCTCGATAGCAGCCTTCTCCACAATCACTACTCTAAGACCCTTCGCTTTTGCCCAGTGAGCTGCTTCGAAAGCGGCCCCACAGCCCGCCATTCCACCACCGAGGATCAACACATCGGTCTCCACGACCTCGATCTCTGGTTGCAGCATCGCAGGTTCCTCCCTGGATTAGTTTTTTGACAGAACCGGTAGCTGGTCGACCATCAGCCACTTTGGCTCGCCGCAGAGCAACTGGTTCTTCAGCTCCTCCGACCCGGGGGTGGGAGAATACTTTTGTGGTTCAATGGATCCCCACGCGGTGGTTCGAATGGGATACTTGAAGCGCTTGGTTTGGCCGTCCCGAAATTTGACGGTCCACATGATGGAGTCCGTCCCTCTGAGCGGGGCCAGGCTTGCCCCCAGGGGCACCACATCCGCATACCCGCGCATATCAATGGCTGTCTGGGGACAGACCTTGACGCACGCGTAGCACTCCCAGCATTGGTCAGGTTCCCGGTTGTAAGCCTTGCCGAGAGCCTTGTCCAAAACCATAAGATCGGTCGGACAGATGTGGTGGCAGGCCGGCCGGTCCAGCGCCTTGCAACCATCGCACTTGTCTGGATTGACATAAGTCGGCATCTCACTACCTCCTAGATTCTATTGCTCCCCTTCAGCATACTTGTGGAGCTTGATCTCCACCTTTTCTTCCAAGCTTGAGTAGTAATCCCTTAAGATGGCAAGCACTTCAGGTCGGCTATAATGATTGGGGACCTCCTCCCCACTGGATAACATCTTCCTTAACATGGTTCCGCTTAATAGTAGTCGGTCTTCCTTACCATGGGGACAGGTTCTCATGGATACGACCCCATCGCATTTGTGGCAGTAGAAGGTCCAGTCGATCTTAAGCGGTTGGAGTTCCAGGGAACCCTTGGGAATCTCATCAAAGATCCGATGGGCATCGAAAGGACCATAGTATTCTCCCACACCGGCATGATCTCGCCCTACAATGAGATGGCTGCAACCGTAGTTCTGTCGGAACACAGCGTGGAGCAGCGCCTCCCGCGGTCCGCCGTAGCGCATCTCCATAGGATAACCGGCCTGGATGCAGGTATCCTTGACAAAATAGTTCTCCACCAGTGCGTTTACCGCCTTTACCCTCACCTCGGCAGGGATATCCCCCGCTTTGAGCTTCCCTACCAACTGATGAATTAATACTCCGTCGCAAATCTCTATGGCGATCTTTGCCAGATATTCATGGGATCGGTGCATGGGATTTCTGAGTTGCAGCGCAGCTACGGTGCTCCATCCCTTTTCCTGAAAAATCTTTCTGGTCTCGGCAGGACGCAGATATACATCTCTATACAACTCAGGGTAATAGCTTTCGCTGAAGACTTTTACCGGGCCGGCCAGGTTGACCTCTCCTTGAGCTATCACCTTGGCCGCCCCAGGATGTTCCGTATCGGTGGTCTTAAAGACCTGCTTACATTCGTAGGCCTTGTCAATCGTGTATCTTTCCTGAACGGCCATACTCCCCATGAGTTCACGAGTCTCTTCATCGATCAATCCCACCTCTTGCCCTTCTTTAAGCTTATCTGCCGTTTCCCGTGTAGTGGACAAGGTGATGGGTATCGGCCAGAAAAGGCCCTGGCTTGTCATGAAGTCGTCACAGACACCCTTCCAATCCTCCTTCCCCATGAATCCCTGAAGAGGCGTAAATGCGCCAATGCCCATCATGATGAGATCTGAGGTCTCCCTGGATGTCATCGTTACTCTTGGCAAACCCTTGGCCTTCTGCTTCTCTTCTTTAAGTTCGTCCGGAGTAAGCAAGAGAGGTTTTAACTTTTTTTCTTTACCGTGTGGGTTGACTAAGCCCATTTTAATTCCTTGCTGAGCCTAAGAATTTTCCCGAGCCATAACATAAAAATAGAGCTTACAGAGGTCCTTGAGCGAGTCATCCTAGCCAAGAGAGGCAGCGCAGTCAAATAAATACTTACGCGCCTCTTCATAAATGTTTCCTTATGTCTCAAATCTCCTTGACACCCTCAGAGCTACGAAGTGAAAATGGCACAACCTTCGGATTTAAGGAGGGATAAGATATGGCGGACAATAGAGCGGGGTCGAGCCTGTTGAAAAGCGAAGACTGGATGGCTGTTTGGCTCGGGTTCCTTATCATCGCCGCTATCCTCGCGGGAATGAGGCCGCAGATGCCGAGCTTTAGGTGGGCCACTGACGGCGAGTTTGCGACTACCGTTGCGGAAAACAAGGCGGCGCTAGAAAAGCTTATCAAGGAGGCCGAGGCCAAGGGCGAGGCCGAACTTATAGCGTCTGCAACGGCCCTAAAAACCGCGATGGACGGGGGCAACCGAAAGGCTATCGATGACGCTTCTAAGAAATTTGGGGCCGCAGGGAAAAAAGCCAAGGACAAAGGGCTCCAGAAAAAGGCTGCCGACCTTGACAGAGCGGTAGGCGGCAGGGCAGGCGCTGTTGTCAGCAGGGTGTTCGGGGGGGAGAACATCTGGAATGCGGTCAAAATCGGGATCGGGTTCCTAATCCTCTCCGCGATCGGGATTGCTCTGATGGGCGGGAACGTCGGCAAATACATCATCGGCTTCCCCGTCGTTTACGTTCTCGCCTGGCTCTCCCAGGTCATTGCTGGCAATACGACAATGAACTACTGGGGGCTGGAATACGTCATCTTTGCTCTCCTCATCGGCCTGTTCATCAGCAACGTCCTCGGGTCCCCGGGTGGCTTACGGAGGCGGCCAGGACCGAGTACTACATCAAGACCGGGCTCGTAATCCTCGGCGCAGGTATTCTCTTTTTTGAGATCCTCCAACCCGGCGCCCTAGGAATAGTCCAGGCGCTCCTCGTCGTTACGGTCATCTGGTACATCTGCTTCTGGCTCTCGAGAAAGCTACGGGTGGACGACGAGTTCGCGGTGATGCTCTCCACGGCGGTCTCCATCTGCGGCGTCTCGGCTGCCATAGCCGCCTGCGGGGCGATCCAGGGTGACAAGAAGAAGCTCTCCTACGTCACCTCACTGGTGCTGATCGTCGCCGTCCCGATGATGGTGATCATGCCGTGGATGGTGAAGGGCGTCTGAAGGGGTCGGGCGTCTGAAGGGGTCCGCTCTTGGCTCTTGAGTGGGTAAAAGGCAGGGGTCAGGGTAAACGCTTTTCACCCTAGATATTCAATTCAAAGATTGCCTTGGCATTGTCTTCGGCTGCACCTACTTGCTTGCGAC
>JAHFAO010000328.1 GCA_023250515.1 Deltaproteobacteria bacterium
CTATTTGAACCAGAGAAAAAGCGTCCCTTCAGGGAAGGGGACGTGGAGGAAGTAGTCGAACAGGCCGTAGAAGAACAGCCACCCGAAGATAGTGAGGGTAATAGTGATGGGCCATTTCTCGCCTGCCCCTAATTTAAGATAGAGGAAGATCGAGACCGGCACCGCGATGTTGAAGCCGACCAACCAGATCGCCAAGAGAAACCCGGAGGTCCAAATCGATATAGCGATTGTGCGGCGACGGACTACGGGCGGCTCGAGGGAAGATTCAGCTTCTAAGGGAGTGGAATGATCCCCTCCGTGACGGAATGATTTCATTAGCTCCTGGCCAAAGGCCAAAAGGGCCAAAGCCAGAGTCGGGATACCGATGATGATGGGGAAAAGGGCGGCCCGCTCTTCCATCGGGCGGATCTCAAAAAAAGTCTCGCGCAAGAGATAAGCAAAGACCCCCACAAAGAACAAGGCAAAGATAGGTCGATAAACGGGGCTGCGCAGAAGAATCATCTGGGGCTCCGATGTTGATTGGCCAACGCCAGATGACCCTTGACTCCTCTTCTGCCGGAGGATTTGGCGTATGGAATAGACAACCGCTCCTAAAATAGCGAGGGTAATGATAAGAACCCCTGGGTGCGTCAGCCATGCGGCCCCATAAGCCCTCGTTGAGATCCAGAGGTTTCTTTCCGCGATGGTTCCCAAAACCAGGCCCACCAGCAGAGGAGGCCGCTGCCAGTCGAACTGGACCATGAGCCAGCCGAGCGCGCCGAAGATGAGCACCATTATCATATCGCCGAAGCTATTTTTTGAGGTGAACCCGCCCAGGTAAATGAGCAGGAGAAGAAACGGAATGAGCAGGGCGCCCCTTATATTGGTGATTTTTGCCAGTTGATTGAGGAAAAGAAAACAGACTGCGACCGTAATGATGTTGGCTACAATAATGATCCAGACGAAGGAGAAGGTAAGAGTTAGGTGCTTGGCCGGATCGAGCATGTCGGGGCCTGGCACGATCCCTTGGATGAGGAAGGCGCCGAACAAGATCGCTGTGGAGACGCTGCTCGGGATGCCAAAGGCAACCGTGGTAATCAGATCTCCTCCTTTGGTCGAGTTATTGGCGGCCCCTGGGCCAAGCACTCCTTCGACGGCGCCCTTGCCGAAGCGCTCCTTGTCAGGGGAACTCTGAACCGCGTAGGCGTATGCCACCCACTGGGCCGTGCCGCCCCCCACTCCCGGAAGGATGCCGACATAGGCGCCGAGAGCGCTGCACTTGAGAACCAACCACCAGTGGCGGAAAGTGTCTTTTACGCCTTCCATGACGCCGCCCAGTTTTCCAACCTGCTCCCGCGCAATGCTGGTCCCTTGAACTGCCAGATCGATGATCTCAGGTATGGCAAAGAGTCCTATAGTCACGGCGACGAGGTCGATGCCGTCCCACAAGAAGATCGAAGGTCCCTGTCCCAGGATTCCCTCAAAAGTAAAGCGTGGTACGCCCCGTATAGGGTCCAGGCCAATCGTGGAAATTAAAAGGCCCAAGCCCCCGGCCATCAAACCCTTGACCAGATTTCCGCCGCTAAGGGAGCCGACAAAGGTGATTCCCAGAAGGGCGAGCATAAAGAACTCAGGAGAACCGATGGATAGGACCAGCGGGCTAGCGATGGGGATCGCCAGGGCTAAGACAAAGGCGCCAAAAATAGCTCCCACCAAAGAACTCATCAGCGCCGCCCCTAAAGCGCGCCCAGCCTCCCCCTTCTTGGCCATGGGGTGGCCATCTACAATCGTAGAGGCGGTCGTGCCCTCTCCCGGTACACCGAATAGGATCGAGGTAATATCGCCGGTCGTAGCGGTTACGGCGTTTGACCCTAAGAGAAAGGCGAAAGCAGATGTGGGGTCCATTTTATAGATGAAGGGGAGCATGAGAGCTAGCGTGGCAGCCCCTCCGATCCCTGGGAGAATACCAACCCAGAAGCCGATAAAGACCCCTACCAGCATGAAGAAAAAGGCCTGCTGGCCCTGACTGGTAAAAGGCAAGATATTGATCAGCGCGTTGTAAAAGCTCTCGATATATTCCATAGGCTAGCCCCGAGCTACTTTTTCGGCTTGACCATTAAGAAGTCGAGCAGCTCTTTGGCCTTGGGAGTAATCGATAGGACCTTGT
>JAHFAO010000002.1 GCA_023250515.1 Deltaproteobacteria bacterium
TCGTCACCACCGAGCCGGCTCCGATAAAGGCGTAACAACCAACGGTGAGCCCACAGAGAATCGTGGCATTCGCACCGAGAGTCGCTCCTTTACGAACTAAGGTCTTTCTAAATTCCTCCCCGCGCGGAATGAAGCTGCGCGGATTGATGACATTGGTAAAGACCACTGATGGACCGCAGAAAACCTCCGCTTCTAGTTCAACCCCATCATAGAGAGAGACGTTATTCTGGATCTTCACTCGATCTCCAACCTTGACTGTTGAGGCGACAAAGACATTCTGCCCCAAGATGCATCCAGCACCGATCTTGGCCCCCGACATGACATGGGAAAAATGCCAGATCTTGGTGCCACGGCCGATCTTGGCCGGCTCTTCGACAATCGCTGTAGGATGAACAAAAGATTCCATCTACTCTCGGATGGTTACCGGAATACCATTGCGTTTGAGGGAGACTTGAGCCTTTTCCAAGACCCGCACAACTTGAATCCCCTGACGACCATTGGTGAGAGGATTCTTGCGGTTCTCCACGCAATCCAGAAAGTGGTGGCACTCGAGCCTAAGAGGTTCTTGCATCTCGACTCTTGGAATCCAGATGTCTCCTGTGCGAACTCCCAGCGAATCCCCATAGGAGAGATATGTCCCGGGTGCGAGAACTCCCTTGTCATAGATACGAATCAGCTCGGTGGTAGAGATATCATTAAAAACCGCCATTTTTTTGTTTCCAACCACGGTTAGCTCTCTCCGTTTATGGGGGTCCAGCCAGCTCACGTGAATGTGAGCCATCACCTTATTGGGGAAGCTCATGTTGAGGAAAACCACATCTTCCACTTCGGGCTGAATATAGGCCTCCCCCCTGGCCCAAACTTTCGTGGGTTCGCAGTCTAAGAGATACAAGGCCATAGAAATATCATGTGGGGCAAAGCTGAGAAGCGCATTTTCGTTTTTTCTGATTTTCCCCAGATTGACCCTACGGAAATAGAGATAAAGAATCTCTCCCAGCTCGCCTTTTTGAATCAAAGCTTTGAGCTGCACAAGAGCTGGGTGATAGAGCATTAGGTGACCTACCATCAGGATTCTCCCCCTTTTCTCGGCCTCAGAGCACATATCCTCTGCCTCCGCCACGCTGGAGGCAAGAGGTTTCTCGATAAAAACATCTTTGTTTTTTCTTAGGGCCTCTAGCGCTATTTCGTAATGGGTTGAGGTAGGGGTGGCAATCACCACGGCTTGGATCTCAGGCCAGCCTAGGACCTCTCTCCAATCTAAGGAAAAATAGTGTTGGGGGTAGAGTGGTCTCAAGCGATCGAGAGCTTGTCGATCCTGATCACAGATCACTTTGAGGTGACATTGAGGCAGGGTAGCAAAATTGCGCACCAAATTGGGCCCCCAGTAACCGGCCCCGATAATGCCCAATGTAACCATGAGATATTGTTATCTTATCAGAATGAGCGCAAGAGCAAAAATAGCAATTTATTCTCCGCCTGCCGTAAACCTTTTGGCCTTGCTTAAGGCGGAGAAGATTTCTTTCTGGCCAACCCGTCTGCCTTCCACGCTGCTGCGGCGCAAGCCAACTCTGCAAAGGTAACCCAGAGTCTTGCACCCAAGGCGACAACCAGTGCCTCCGAGGAGGGCAAAAAGTCTTTAAGAAAAAATACAAACCCGGCTTCTCGAGTACCCATGCCGGCAGGCGTGATAAAATTAAGAACACCCATGCACCAGGAAATAGAAAAGGCGCTAAGGGCGTCAAGATACAAGCGGGTCGATAAAGGTATCAGGGAATTGATAAATAGCCACACGGCCAACCCAAGCCACAGCCAGCAACAGATAAAAATCAAATGTAATCGAATTGTCTTGGAAAAATTCCAATGGGGCGATGAATTGAGAATATCCCTTCCTAATAAAAATTTAAGGAAACAGTCAAAAAGCCAGTTTAAACAGAAAGGAGTCAAAGAAAACAGCATGACTAAACCCAGGAGTCCTGCGAAGATCCACCTACCTCCCTCAGAAACCGAAAAAGAAGCCCAATACAAAAAAATTTCCAAGCCAGTGAGCAACGTAAACAACAGATGGAGAATCGACGATCTTAAAAGGGCATCCTTCGAGACCCCGATCCTGCTTCCTAAATGCACTTGCTCCACTAAAGACCAGAAACCCCCCGGTATGTATTTCTCTAGTTGAGATAAAGATATGATTCGAAATGCTTGCCACAGGCTAATTTTTCCCTGAAAGGCTGACAGAATATCATTCCAGGTCCAGGCCACGACTCCAAAGTAGATGAGAAGACAAACAAAAGATAGAAAGGCGTAAACAGGGTCCTGGTGATAGTCGTAATGCCTCAGTTGGCTCCAGTTTATTACTATCTGCGAAACGAGATAGTAGGCTACGACGCAGAGAACCAGAAGATTGAGATAGCTTCGGAGGCCAAGCTGTACAACCCATTGCTTAATTCCTCTCTCCAATGGGCTCTCCTTTCGGCTTCCTTTTGGTCAGAATCCACACATAGGTAGGGATGAAAAAATAGAGGTGACGCAGGAGAGTGAGAGGAAGGCGAGTCAATAGGCTCTTTTCAGGAATAACATCCTCCGCATGGAACCTTTTCGGCTGGGTAATGATTTTAAGCGTGTAGTCCTCTACTGAAAAACGAGACACGAGCCGTTTGAGCTGCCTCAGATTTAACAATTCCTCATAGTAGACTTCAGCTTTACCTGTAACTCTTACATAGAGGTTGGAAAGGAATCTTGGCAGCCAGGAAAGAAAATAGAGATTGTAGTGCGGCTCCCGGATGATGAACCAGGTCGCCGCAGTAAAATAGCAAAAGCCGTCCTCTTTCAACACCCTATGGATCTCATCGAGAAGGCGCTGGGCACTGGGGACATGCTCATAGACATGGTTGCAGATCACTACATCAATGCTGCCGTCTTGCAAAGGAATCCTCATACTGTCGGCTAGCAGGTAAAGGATATTATATCCGGCATGCTGTTTTTGGGCTTGTGAGATCGCCTCACGATCAATGTCAAAGGCAATGACCCGCCTAAATAGAGGGGAAAGAAACTGCGAGAAACTGCCCGCAGCACAACCAATATCTAGACAGGTATACTGTGCTGGATCGTTTCCTGCATAGTCGAGAATAACGGCGGCGACTTTATCGGCCTTTAGCTTTCTCCCTGCAGGATCCAGGATAACAGGGGCCTGCTTTGAAAAACTATATTGGTATCCTTTGCCTGCCACAAGGTTTGTTAAGAAAGCTTCTGAGGCCGACAAAGCGTGATAAAACCAATTCCTTTAGGATGGTAAAGTAAATGACGGTCGGTCAGATAAGCAGCGCCTCTCACGAGTCGATTAAGCCAACGAATTATCCATTGACTCGGACTCTTCTCACCCATTACCTGGATCTGTGTAATCCCTCGCTTACCCAAAAATCGCTTTTTCATGCGAAGTAGGAGTCTTAAAGAGGGGTAGCCATAACACCAAAAGAGCTCGGGACGAAGACTGGCATCGGCCAACAAGACCTTCAGTTGGGCCTCAGTGTATCGGCGGATGTGATGAGCGATGACGTCCTCCTCAGACCAGAGGGAAGGATCTGCAGGAACCGTAATAAGGAAACCCCCCCCTTCCTTGATCCACCGCATCATTCTCTGTAGAAGGGCTAGGGGTTCCTCCAGATGTTCAAGCACCTCAGAACATAGGATCAAATCGAATTTTTGATCTGGGGTGAACGTCTCAAGCGAAGCCACAATACCTCTAAAGAATGGGCGTTTTTCTGCTGTCAGATCCTTTTCAGCTTGAGCAATAGCGTAAGGGGAGATGTCAACTCCGTCAACCCGGTAGCCCATGTCGATCAGTGGTCCGATGTATTCTCCCGTGCCGCATCCGATATCAAGGCACCGATAACCTTCTCTTCCTGGAGGCACAAGCCGAAGGAGGAGAGATTTTCTCAAAGCATGTATAGGAGAGCCGAGATCATGGGATATCTTCCAGCCTCTATGAAGCCCTTGATATTTGTCATCTGTAGGGGTTGACAAGTGACTCACCTGCTTTTCCATCATCCCCAATTTCTCTAAGATGCTTTTTCTAACTCCTGATAAAGAGAAATATATCTTCGAGCAACATCATCCCATGTAAGGCCTAATCGTAAAATCATCTCTCGTCCTGCTCTGCCCATTTTTTCTCGTCTGAGTGGGTCGTTGAGGAGCTCACTGATCGCCTTTGCTAGCGCACGCGAATCCCGTGGCGGGACAAGGAGACCGTTTTCTCCATGAGCCACAATCTCGCTAGTGCCCGGGATGTCAGTGGCCACCACCGGAAGCCCGGCAGCTAATGCCTCCAGAACGACATTTGGCCTCCCTTCATAAAGACTAGGCAACACGAGAAGATCGGCACACCGAAGCCATTCCGGGATATCCCTAGGCGGGACTGAGCCAACAAAGACTCCTGAGCTGCCTAACCCTTGCTGGCAAGCTATTTTCTCCAACATCGCCCTTTCCTGCCCATCTCCAATAATAGCCAGCACTGGATTGCTATTTTGTTGGAGCACCTCACCCATGGCTTCAATGAGATATTTCACTCCCTTCCGCTCAATGAGACTGCCTACGTATAGAATCAGTTTTGCCTTCTCTGGCAACCCATTCTTTGCGCGCAATAAGAGACGATCGTGAGAAACGAAACGGTTCAGGTCTACCCCATTAGGAATGACCCGAATATTGTCCACAGAGAATCCGTAGGATCGAAGCTTTGCCTTAAAGTAGTCATTGACCGATACAACGGCATCAGCGTGGCTGACGGTTCTCTTTGCCAGAGTACGCATAAAACTGCTGCGCTCCACCCATTGCACATCCGTTCCCCAGAGAGTCACAACTGTAGGCCGTGGGGAAAAAAACTTGAGGGGCAACGTCAAGACGGCGTTTTGCAGCCAATGAAAGTGAAGGACATCAACATGACGAGAACGATAGAGGGCATGGGCAAAAAAAGAGAGCAAAAAAAAGGGCAGCATCATGGTGAGCCATGGATGGCTTTTGATGGCCGCTGGAATTCCGCCTGGGGCATAAGCAATTTTTTCATAACGACTAAAAAAGTAAGGAAAGCGATAGATATTTACTCCATCTCTCGTCACGAAAGCAGCGTCGGTGCCTCCACGAGGGGCAATAACCTCCACATGACATCCCTGACGCACCAGAGAGCAGGCCAAACTGTGGATAAAAACTCCTGCTGAGTCCTCAGGGAAGCGGGGATAAGAAGACGTAAGAAAACAGACCCTCATATCTATCCCTTCGGCTTCTCTGCGACTAGTTGGTAATTCAGAGCAAAAATTCCGCCCTTGTCTATCCTGCGATCGAGAATGACAATACCGCGTGACATTACTAGGTTAAGAAAATGGACCATTCTCCGTATGCCAGGGATCATTCCAAAAAGACTCAGAAAGACCGTAGAAAACGTATGGCCAAGAAAGGAGAGGAGGCTCCCAACGGGGTTTAGCGACAAAATCCTAAAGCCGCTCTCCTCGCAAAGAAGCCGAAGTCCGTACTCTGTGAATCTAAAGTAGTCATGAGGCGCTTCATGGATGCGGCTAAGGTGGGGAGTGGTTAAGATGAGCCGGCCCCCTTTTTTCATGACGCGCCACAACTCCTTTAAAGCGAGCTGGGGATGGGGAACATGTTCCAGTACTTGTGTGCAGAGAACAGTATCGGCAATCTCATCTTTAAAGGGAAGGCGTTCAATGTGGCCAAGACAATCTAGATGCGCTGAGCGGACAGAAATATCTAAGGAAAAATAGTGATCGACAAGTGAACTGAGACTCTCTTGATAGGGTGAAACGCCTGCCCCTATATCCAAAAGCAGACCAGAGGCGTAACGAAGAAGCAGCCCACTGAGGTTATCCCGCTCTAACAGTAGGGCGGCTGATAAAAAGGGATATTGGCCATCCGGTGAAGCTAAGCGAAGCCTATTTTTTCTGATTATTTCTACGAAGCCCATCACTCAGCGTGCCTCGTCTCCGCCGGGCGCGACAGGATGAGTATCAGAAGAAGTGAGCCGTTCCATCCTCAAGAGGGCAATCTGCTCGGAAACCAAGCCCATCATAAAGATAATTACCGACGTGGTCAAAAGGAAAACAGCCATGTTGGTAAAACGATTCTGGGTGATATAGGTATAAAAATAATAGCCGATTCCTGTGAGGAAGAAAAAAGCACTAACGGGTAAAAACACGCGGAAGGGAGAGAAGAGCGTAGCAATCTTGGTGATGATCAGCAAAAAACGAATGCCATCCGCAAGCAAACTGATCTTGCTTTGGCCGCTTCGGTAGAGGGTTTGAATCGGGACGTATTTGACGGTTAGACCGGAGCGGAGAAAGGCTAAAGTCAGGGTTGATGGATAGGAGAAGGTATTGGGAAGAAGATCAATAAATCTCAGGGCATCCTTGCGTGAGAGAACCCGAAAACCAGAGGTCAGATCTTCCACTTTAAACTTTGTAATGTAGGAGGCGAAGGCATTATAGATCTGGTTGGCCAAGAAACGATGAACCCGCAGCTTCGATCCTTTGACCCGTGCCCCAACAACCATATGGTAGCAGTTGGCTTCGGCCAAAAGGAGAGGGATATCCTCGGGCTGATGCTGCCCATCGCCATCCATGAAAACCAACAACTTCCCCCGCGCGACCCTGATCCCGCTTCTGATGGCAGCCCCGTTCCCAATATTGTAAGGATGGCGGATGAGCTTAACGTTTCTCTTCTCAGCAATATCGCCACAGCCGTCTGTGGAGCCGTCGTCCACTACAATTACCTCTGCCCTCGGAAGACCCAAGGACAGAAGCCGATCCAAGAGCGCCGCCAAGTTTTTGGCCTCATTGAAAACCGGAAGGATGATGGAAATGTCACAGCGGTCAGCCATGGATTTGAAAAAGAGAATAACCTCTAGCTCGGTAAAGCCCTCTCAAATGAATCTTGGCGAAAGAACCCCAGATTTCCCACTGGTCGGCGGTTAGATTGTTGGCCAAAAATCTTTTAAATAGATCTTCCCGAATCAAGAGGTGAGTGAGACCTTTCTCTTGGAGCCTTATCTTTATCTCGTCTTGATTTTGGGCTTTCTGGATCATATCCAAAAGAAAGGAGGCATTATCTCCGGCATCATAGAAATAGTCCCGCTCGCAATAATACACCCTTCTGCCCATGAAAATAAAGTAGACCCTCGCCGTATCAGGGAGATTTTGGTTGATGTATTGCAGGGCAGGATAGTCAGGCAACATCCGGGTCAGATAGGCCTCCCGACTCTCTCTCCCTTTGAGGTAATCCATCGGTGAGACTGCATGAAAGTAGTTCCAGAGATAGACTCCGTTCAGTGCCAAGAGGAAAATTACCACAGTGAAAAGGAAGGATGGGTGGACTACTCTCAAATAGACGTTATGGATTCCGTAGACAAGCAGGACTACCAGCGGAGGCACGATGGGCAGGATGTAGCGGATACGGAGTTCTGTGAGAAAGAAGGCGTAAAGAAAATAGAAAAGGGCAAAACCAAAGAGAATCCTTTTTTCCTCCACCCACTTTCCCTTAAAGGACCAGGGGAGAAATAGGATGAGGATCGGGTTCAGCACCCCATCAAAAAATTGTGGTTGGTCATCCTGGCCAGAAAAAAAAACCCGTAGCGGTAAGGCGATTATCTGCCACAGGGTTTCCCCGTAGAGCAGCTCGCGCCTGGCAAAGATCCCTAGCCCCGCCTCCCCTCCAGCTTCGCCCCCACCACCAAAGAGATTGAGGAAAAAAGGAAATAGCGGATTCCCAGTCCAGATCAGATTTTTTAAAAACCACGGGCTAACTGGGATGAAAACCATAATGAGAAAAAGAGTGATCGCGCCGGCCGTCTCCATCCTATTCCTCCGCTCTCCCCTTTCCATGATGATGACCAAAAGAAAAAAGAGCAGCAAAAAGACCAGGAGACCATTAGGTTTAGTGGCGATTGCAAACCCTGCTGACAGGCCCGCAAGGATCAGCCACCGTTTATCCTCAGTTGCCTCCATCCAGCGCAGGAGACAAAGCAAAGAGGCCGTGGAATAAAATGTGACTCCTAGATCCACATAGGCCCAATGGCTCAGGCGGAGGATTGCCGGCGTAAAGATGAAGAAGAAAACACCCAGGAGACCGTAGATCGAGCTCAGCCGCCGAGCAAGGTAAGCATAAAGCAGGAGGGCTGTCAGAAAACCGTAAAGGCCGTGGATGAGCTTCGGCGCGGAATCCCATCCCCATTTGACAAACGGCGCGTAAAGCATATCGAGGAGCATGGGATAATAAGAGTGGAGGGCAAAGGGGATCTCTATTATCCTGCCCGCTTGGAGATAGAGCTTGGGAATGGCAAGATGATGGATCAGCTCATCGCGCGCTACGGGAGGAACAAAAGCGAGGGCAAACTCGGCAAGCAAGACCAGCAAGATCAAGAACCAGATAAGAATCCCTAGCCGACTCTTATCCAGCATGAAGAGGAAAAAAATATAAAGAAAAAAAAGTGCCGCTAAAAACACGAAAGAAGCGACGATTGTATTCAGAAGGGAATTGTCTATATGGCCGCTCACTCCGGCAATAAAATAGAGGGTAGAGGTCAATCCCAGAAAGCAGCCAAGGAAGCAGGTGCGGTAGAGCAGAAGAGAGAAACGATCCTGCGGCATCACTCGCGCCCGTCTCTCTGTTTAAGCCATCGTCCGATAACGGGAAAAATCTCCTGCTTGGACTTCCTGCCCAAGATTAAATCGATGTGCCCATAGGCCGCTGAATCCTTGGAGCCAGGCCCAAAAATCCTGAGCGTGCGATCCGCCGATCCCACTGAACGATGCACGGCCCGTATTGCCTCCGGTGGTGCCAGCGTATCTTTTTCTCCTCCAATCAGCAGAAGAGGTAATTGGACCTTATCAAGGTTTTTCCAATAGCTGAAATCTCCTTTGGCAGAAACAAACTCCCCCCGTCTGATCATCAGCAGCAGGTGATCTAAAACCCCAGGGTTGATCTCTGTAAGGGTATCTTCCAACAACTTCTCTTTGACCTCGTCTTCGATATTTTCCGGATTATAAAAAAGCCGCTCAATCTTAGGCACGAGCGGGATAAGCAGCCTCCCGAGAAAAGGGCCGTTTAAGGAAAGGAATATCTTCTTCAGGGTCGGACTTTCCTCCAGCTTAAGCAGCCTCTTCAACGGCTCCTGGTGAGGATGGGTAAAGGTAGCCGGCGATCCGATGGTCACCAAAGCGTTGAGCCCTGAGCCTCCCTTCTTCCCAAGGTAACCGTAGGCAAGAAGCCCCCCCATCTCATAGCCAACCCAATTGATTTTAGAGCTACGGCTCTCTTTTTGAATGTAGCGGATCACTGCAGAAAGATCCTTGTCAATCATGTCATCCAGATTCCAGCTCTTCGGGGTGCCTTTAAGAGGATTGAGGCTCCGTCCGGCACCTCGAAAAGAGAGATTCCAAACATCAAACCCCTCTTTAGCGAGGTACTGGCCTAGGCTGTGATCCTCATCGAGGTTTAAGAAGAGGCTGTTGACGAAGAACCCATGGCTGAGGACTACGGGCAAGCGGCGTTGTGCCTTCTTCCCTATACGCAGCCTCTCCAAAGCAAGCTCAAACTTCCCGTCGGTCACGGCCCAGTGAAGCTCCCGTGAGATGAACGGAGCCTCTCCGGACATGGCGTTGGGAACGGAGAAGAAAAAAAGAGAAAAGAGGTAAAACAGAGAAAACTTAGGGCAAGACGTTTTTCCTAATCCTTTCTTTCAATAATGGCAACCACGGAGTTGAAGTGAACAATCTCCCCTTCTTTGGCCCAGACTTCGCTCAGTAGCCCAGCATCGGGGGCCTCAATCTCCACATTGACCTTGTCAGTCTCGACCTCGAGCAGCGGTTCTCCCTTCTGAACTGCCTCCCCTTTATGCTTAAACCACCGCGAGACCTTAACCTCGTCGCTCTCATCGCTTGACCCCAGACGGGGGATAACCACCTCCTTTTTCATCCGGCATCACCTCAAGATTTCCTCACGCCGCGAAATCATAGAGAGAGGCTAACTTTAGGGAGTTACGCATCAGCTCCATCCATGTGTGAAGATTTTTGTAGCTGTCTGGGACTTCATACTTGATCACCGTGTAGAGATAGTGGAGCTGGGTAAAGATGGCGATATCAGCAACGGTCATCCGGTCGAAGATAAACCTCTTTCCAGTAAATAACTGATCCAAGCTCTGAAAATGCACTGCTAGCTCTTTCTCCGCCTCTTTGCGCGCCTCCGCGCTCTCTGCCCGACGCATCAAGTGCATTGCATGGATCAAAACCTCATCAGACCAGTCCTCCAATATGAGGCAGAGGCCTTTGTCTGAGACCCCGCTAGGGTAGATGGTGTTCTGGGGATATTTTTTTTCCAAAAAAGCAGAGATATAGGTAGAATCAATAATGCATTGACCATGGTAGTCCATCACCGGGACTTTTCTTTGACCGGATAATTCGATCAGGGACTTGCGGTCGTCTTTCTTCACATCGACCACTTCATAGGGAACATCTTTTAACGCAAGAACGATCCTCACCTTCTCGCAAAACATGGAAGTCTGTGACTGATAAAGTTTTATCGCCATAGTCGTGTCCTCCTTTACTTTAGAATAGGAAAAGAATATCAGTTTTTGAGTATAAAGCCATTCTTTTTTAAAAAACTCCATGGGTAGGGACTAGAGAAGGATTCTAGAAGGGCTGTATGGTCCTTGCAAGGAAATTCCTACCTCGGTAGAGTTGACTTGTCTTTTTTATTGATTGTGGTAGTCGTAGAGCCGCCTGATAGGAGAAAAAAAGAAGGAGGGTTGGTCATGAAGTCGTTAAAGCCGCTTGTCTTTGTATGGATGGTTTTAGGAGCTCCCCTGGCTGAGCCACCACAGTCCTACGCCTATCCAGAGCGCCCGCTAAAGTTAATCATCCCCTGGCCTGCGGGTGGTGACACCGACATTATCCTTAGAATCGTTGCCAACGGAGTGCAGAAGCACTTGGGCCAGCCAGTCGTTCCCACCAACATAGGGGGTGCTTCGGGCACGAAGGGGGCTGCGGAGGCAAGAAAGTCACCCCCTGACGGCTACACCATCTACGCGGTACACGATTATATCCACACAACACATTATACTGGCGTATCTGACATTAATTACTGGGACTTTGAGCCCATCTGCCTAGCCACCTCTACCCAGTCAATCCTCACCGCCTCGCCCAAGACGCCGTGGAAGAATTTCAAAGAGATGGTGGAGGATGCCAAGAAGAGGCCTGAACAGATCGCTGTCGGCGTAACGCTGGGATCGCGGACCCATTTCTTCCCTGCTTGGATTGCGAATGAGGCCAAGATCAAATTCAAATACGTGAGCTATGAAGGAACGGCGCAGAGGACCACGGCGCTGCTCGGAGGCCACGTGGATATGGGGGAAAGCAACCTCACGCAGCACGACAAGGTTAAGGCCGGGCAGCTCAAATTTCTCGCCATCTCGGCGGAGAAGCGCCACCCGGAGGTCCCCGATGTCCCGACCCTCAAGGAGGTGGGGGTCAACGTTGTCTATCCGACCAATCGCGGGCTCATGGCGCCGAAGGGGACGCCGGAAGCCGTTCTGGCAAAACTGGAAGATGCTTGTGCAAAGGCCACCAAAGACCCCGAATTCGCCGCCCAGATGCAGAAGCAGGCTACCGATGTCTATTTTCTCGGGCGCAGAGAGTTTGCGCGGTTTCAAAAGGAGCTGGACGACAAAACCAAGAGCTTGGCAGTGGACCTGGGATTGCTTAAAACAAAGAAGTGAAAAGGAGAGGGCCTTTATGAAATCCATAAGATCATTTGTTTTTCTGTGGATCATCGGAGCAGCGTTCGCAGTTTTCGTTATTCAGCCTACTGCCTCCGAGGCTGTCTATCCCGAGCGGCCAGTCAAGATGATTGTCCCCTGGGCTGCCGGAGGTGACACCGACGCCATCAAGCGGGTGGTGGCCAACGCCATGGAAAAGCACCTAGGCCAGCCAGTGGTAGTGACAAACATCACAGGGGCGTCTGGGACCGTGGGGGCGCGCGAGGCTAGGAAGGCACCCCCAGACGGCTACACTATTTACTCCACCCATGACTACATCCACACGACCTACTACACTGGGGTCTCCGACGTAAGCTACAAAGACTTCGAGCCGGTCTGCCTCATCACCTCCACGCCCTCGATCTTCTCCGTGTATGGCAAGGCAAAGTGGGGCAGCATGAAGGAGCTGGTGGAGGATGCCAAGAAGCGGCCCGGGGAGATCATTGTGGGCGCTACGTTGGGCTCAACCAGCCACTTCTTCCCGGCGATGATCGAAAATGCCACAGGCGTGAAGTGGAAATATGTGAGCTACGAGGGCATGGCCCCACGGATGACAGCCCTGCTGGGTGGGCACATAGAGGCGGGTGAGACGAACCTGACCCAGCTTGACAAGGTGAAGGCTGGGGAAATAAAGCTCCTGGCCATCGCCACACCCAAGCGCCACCCTGAGGTACCGAATGTGCCGACGCTAAAGGAGCTTGGGATTGACGTCCTGTACGCGGTCAACCGGGGGATCATGGCACCCAAGGGTACGCCCGAGGCGGCCCTGGCCAAGTTGGAGGATGCCTGCGCCAAGACCTCAAAGGATCCGGTGCTGACCGAGTCGATGAAGAAGCAGGGGACCGATGTAGAGTTTCTGGGGCGAAAGGCCTACGCGGAGTTCCTCCAGAAAAACGACAAGCTAAACGACGACCTGGCCCGGGCCCTGGGATATAAACGGAAATAAATTATGGGGCGGGATGGATGGATTGGGCTTGGGCTTCTGGTTTTTAGCGGCTGGCTTTACAGTAACCTAGGAAAAATCCCCGCTAATCCCCTGGTCCCCATTGGTCCGGACTTCTACCCGCGTTTTCTTCTCCTATTGACCATTCTCTTAAGCCTAGCCTTAGTCATACAGGATCTGCTGGCCCATCGAAAGGAAAAGAGAAAAGAAAAGATAGCATCCAAAAGCTGGCTCAAAAACTACCAACCTACGCTGCTTAGCTTCTCTGTCTTTGGCTTTTACGTCCTGCTATTGCCGAAACTCGGTTATCTCCTCTCCACGAGCCTATTCGTTGCCGGGCTCCAGTGGCTTTTAGGCAAGCCTCTATTGCGGCGATTACCAGGATCTTTGCTCATTGGGATCGGAACCTCTATAATAACCTATATGGTCTTCGAAACTTATCTTCATGTTTTCCTTCCCCGTGGTTCTTGGCTTCCCTGATTTGAAGGGCCTTGCCATATGCTCGAGATTCTCCTTCAGTCTGTAACCTCGATTCTGGAGCCCAAGACCTTCATCGCGATGACAACAGGGATCATGGCCGGCCTTGTGGGCGGGGCAATTCCAGGGATCACCATCACCATGACAGTCATATTGGTCCTTCCCTTTACTTTCGGTATGGATCCCCTACAAGGGATAGCCACTATGATTGGGGTCTATGTGGGAGGGGAGTCCGGCGGGCTGATTTCCGCTTCTCTTCTGGGCATACCCGGGACCCCTTCGGCCATTGCCACAACTTTTGACGGC
The DNA here is from genome assembly GCA_023250515.1 of Deltaproteobacteria bacterium. GTDB lineage: Bacteria > Desulfobacterota > Binatia > UBA9968 > UBA9968 > JAHFAO01. The sequence continues at coordinate 13,533 of JAHFAO010000002.1, forward strand.
TATCCGATGGCGAAAAAAGGGGAGCCGGGAAGGGCGGTATGGATCGGCATCTGGGCCTCTCTTTTGGGCGGCCTTCTCGCCGGCATCCCTCTCGTCGTTGGCGCTACCCAGCTTGCCAGGCTCGCACTGAATTTTGGCCCCTGGGAATATTTCTCCCTTTTCATCCTGACCCTTAGTGTTGTTGGGGCAATGACCGAAGGATCCATCGTTAAAGGTTTGCTCTCAGGGGCGGTGGGACTCCTCATCACCACGATAGGGACCGACCCTCTGATGTCGGTCCCTAGGTTTACCTTTGGTCTTGATATTCTTCAGACCGGCTTTGCCTTTCTGCCCGTCCTGATCGGCCTCTTTGCCTTCTCTCAGCTCATGAAGGATCTGGAGACGCGGGGGGCCAAAGTAGAGGTTCAAAATCCGGCAAATTTTGACCTTTCAGTCTCCCATCTCACAGTACTGAAAGACATTATCACGCAACCTTTTAACCTCATCTGGTCCACGCTGGTAGGGCTCTGGATCGGAATCCTCCCTGCCGTAGGCGGTTCAGCCGCCAACATCCTGGCCTATGACCAGGCCAAGAAATTCTCCAAACATCCGGAGAAGTTTGGCACGGGCATCTCAGACGGCATCATTGCCAGTGAGTCCTCTAACAATGCCAACATCGGCGGCTCTTTGATCACGATGATGGCCTTCGGAATCCCCGGAGATGCGGTCACTGCAGTCATGCTCGGCGCCCTGATCATCCACGGCATCCAGCCCGGTCCGCTCTTTGTCACCACCAACGTCAAGGTCGCCTACGGTATGCTGGCGACCTATTTCATCGCTCATTTTGTCACTGTTGTTGTCGAGGCGATCTGTATGCGCCTCTTTATCAAAGTCATCACCGTACCGCTGAACACGCTCATACCCGTGGTATTGGTTTTCTGCGTGTTAGGCTCCTATGCCTTAAATAACATCATGGAGAATGTTTATACTTTTCTCATCTTTGGCGTGTTCGGCTATCTCATGGTCAAGACCGGTTTTCCTCTCGCCCCCATGGTCCTTGGAGTGATCCTGGGAGATCAGATCGAGATCAACCTTATCCGGGCGATCATGACTGACTCCAATCCCTGGCTCTTCCTGACCCGCCCCATCTCCGGGACCCTTCTCGTTCTAGCCCTTCTCTCTTTTATCCTGGCACTTTATCAGGAGCGACGTTACCTTAAGAAAAAGCAGGGTGCCGAAGAGTCTCTCTCTTCGGCGCATATGGATGTCGGTGGGGATTTTTAAGGTCCCCTTTTCGCGATCGGCAGGAGGGTTAGCATGAGGATTGACCCCTAGGAGGAGACTCAATGGCCAAATACCTTCAATGCAGCGAGTGTGGAAAGATTGCTTTTTACTACGATGATTACGTTGGAACGGAGAAGCCCTTTTATCTTAGGTTTATGAGATATCCCGACGGAACCAAACCCCAATCACCTAGATGTTTCAGTTGTGGGGGCGTACCCAGATTGATCCATGAGTTCATCAAGGAGGAAAAGGCCGGCGCGAAGCAGGAGTAGAGCGTAAATTTCGAAAGGTCGATTCGAGAGATTTAAAGAACTATTCACAGGGTGTTCCGTCATCTGTGATGACTCCTGTTATGCTACTATACGTCCATAAATCCGCACCACACTCAGTATACGCAGCGCTAAGTAGTGTAAATCCCCTTTTATCTTTTAAAATCGATCTATTCATTGTTCGTTTTTCTTGACCTGGAGAGGGCTTCTTCACTTACACCATAACACCGGAAATCCGCAAAGCAGAAACCAATGAAAACGTTTTCTCATGATTTGCTCTTCAATCTGGGCTAATAAAATCTCGGCTGGGTTCACAAAGCCCCTTGATTGCCTTGAGTTGATGAGTCTGTTCCCTTCTAGACAGATAGTCAGTGAGATTCCCACACATGACTTTGGCATTGAGTCCATTCCTTCGAGCACGATTGAATATCTCCCCTAACTTGCCTGGCGCTTTTTCCAGCGACCAGAGCATTAAGTTAAGATACGGGGCAGAGTTCTTGGGGTCATGTTGGATTGCCAGCTCCAAAGAATCAAGTCCTTTGGGGATTTCTCCCCGGTGAAACTCATAGAGGCCAAGTGAATTATAGATAAGCGAAATGTTTTTGTTGCTGATAGACTTTGTACCTTCCGGGCCGTAGATTTTGAGATACGTTCTGAGCAAATGAATAGCCTCTATAGAAAGCTGGCGGCTGTCAAGATATCGAGCCAGGTTGCCTACGTAATGGTCTAGGTAGAGATGCAGGTCAGGATCGTTGGAGGTCTGCGGGGTTGGTCCCAAGTTGTAGAGTCGATCATCGATTCGCCCTAGATAGGAGGCTATTTGCCCTGCGCTGAGATGTTCGCCAGGCTTGGCGGAAATTTTAAAGATAAAATCTCGATGTGGCAGGATTGGAAGCCCTATAGATTGGTTGAGTCTTTCCGCGAGCTCCCTATAGACAGTGCGACCGGCGCGTTTATTTTGTATCACCAGTTCGGTGATCAAACGTGACCTATTCTCAGGAACCTGTCGGATAGGTGGAATGACGAGATTAGGGTGCCTCTCTGAGGTAATATAGTGGAAAGCCCATGGTTTGTTGATCTCGTTGAGGGAGAGAAGCGAGACATCCTCCCTTAATCGCTCTACATCCTGCAGATACTTGATGTGGAACCATTGGATTTCAGTCATAAACACCGAACCCGGATCCAGACTCCTGAAGGCAGTGCGGAAAAAGTCCGATGGAAGGTAATAGTCTCGCTTGTTTACCTTGGGATAGGTAAAAAAAACCTGCACGAAAATTAGGCCAAAAAGGCCGATTCCGACCAGCCTCCAGAGTCGTGATGAAGTTACGTCGCTCCATTTACGGGCGATCCCCAGCAACCTGCAAGTGCCAATACCGAGAAAAAAGGCCAGTACTAAGTAAGAGGGAAGAAAGGCATCTCCTGATTTCCAGCTCCAGAAGAAGGTGTGGTTGGAAAATAGGATCCATAAGAAGAGAAGGCTTAGTCCCCTTTCTCCCCTGATGGCTGGAGCGATCCCAAGTAGGATAAGGGCAATCCCTAGCGGCGAAAACTGATGGGCTATCAGACTGAGGTGGTTAAAGATGAGGTAAAAAGGGGATGTTGGGCTGCTCTCTGGGAAAACATCAGCAACAAAATCTTTCTGGTCCGTAATCTGGTAGAGAAAGTTTTTTAAGTTCTGCGGGTCGCCCCAATCGTAAGGTGGATTGGCGAGAGATCGAACTGGCAGATATAGGTAAACCGAAAGCCCCAAGAAGAAGAAGAAGATAGCCCTGATCCATACGCAGGGGTTGCCTGCCGGCCGGTTGATAAAGTAGATGGCCAGGAGTCCTGGGAGAAAGAGCCCGACAGTGGCGTGATTGCCAGCGGACAGTCCGTAGAGGAAGCCGCTGAGATAGAGCCAGCGTGGGTCAAACTCATCGAGCCATCGCAGTATAAGGTAAATGAGACCAGCTAAAAAAAGGATGTTTAGCGTGTAAACTTCGGTGCTGATCGCGTTATGCCAAACGATGGGTCCTAGGGCAAAGAGGAAAGCCGCTACGATAGAGGAGGTGTGAATATCTGCGCTGGGGGCTAAAGGGTAAAGCCGTCTAATGAGAAGCCTGAGCGCGGCGCTGAGGAGGAGGACTGAGAGGAGAGAGAAAATAGCCGATGCCAGGTTGGTTTTAAAGGCTATGCTTCCTATTGGGAGAAAGGTGAGCGGTTTTACCAGAAGGGAGTAGGTAGGAAAGCCTGCCGGATGGGCGATAGAGAGGGTAAGGGCGACGTTGGCAAATTCCGGTGTGTCGCGCCACAGGATAGTTGGAGGAAGGGTTAAAAGATAAGTGAAAAAAAATACTGGGACAAAAAAGAGGTAAGAGGAGTGATACACAAAGAAGAAAAAGGGGGAACGATTGGTTTTCTCGTTTCCCCCCTTTTTTTTCAGCTATGTTGATGACGTTTAACCACAGGCACCGCCTACGGCAGTTATTACACCGGTTGCGCTGCTATAAGTCCATGTATCCGCACCAGCAGCACAGCTGGCATGCACTGCCGTCAGTGTGAAAGTCGAGGTGCCATCTGTAGCAGTCGTTGTTACATTGTTAGTGGGGTTAAATCCCGGGGGGCTACCAGAGGTCATAGCTCCGCTTTGGTAATGGTTAAAATCCACAAAATAGGCCTCCTGAGCTGTAGCGACATTTCTCAAATCGGACTGTGCTTGAGAAGCAAAGCCCCTTCTGCGATAGGCGGCAAACTGTGGAATGGCGATGGCTGCCAGGATGCCGATGATCGCTATAACTACGAGTAGCTCGATGAGGGTAAACCCCCCTTCGGCCCTTAATCTTAATCTGTTCATTTTATAACTCCTTTCTTTGTTCTTTCTTTCCTTTTTTTCTTTCTTCCCTTCTTTCCCACCTGGAACCGGTTTTCTGTCTTTCACCTCCTTCGCTCTGATTTGGGTTTGAAGGGGCTAACAAAGGAAAAGCAAAAACCGGGCCACTTTATCAACTCCCCAACAGTCCAACAAAGGTCTGGCCGCAGAGGACAGGAGTGGGAATAAACTTCTTAAAAACCAGCTAGTTACTATAATTTTCCTAAATAAGTTAATTTTTTTTAAGTGACAAAATTTGGCAATTTATACATCGGTGTCAAATTTTATTATTAAGCTGTATAACGTAAAAGGTTATTCTGCTCTTTCCTCAACCCCGTAGCCCTTCATACCCAGAAACCCATATTTTTCGAGCCGGTGCCTTAAAGATCTGTAATTTATCCCTAGAATTTCAGCAGCTCTCTTTTGCACCCCGTCAGATCTTTTCAAGGCCCCCAGGAGTAGGCACTTCTCATGGGTCGCGAGTTCTTCATCCAGAGACAACCCTTTTTTGTTGAAGAAGTTATCTGCTCCTTCGGGGGCTGTCTTTTCAAAGAGTCCAAACTCTTCTTCAATCGGGACTCCTTTGATTTGGGGTGGTAGGTCATCCTCAGTGAGGATATTCTTATTTGTCACCGCCACCGCATGCTCGATAATGTTCTCCAATTCCCGGATGTTCCCCGGGTAAGCATAGTTCATAAGGCACATAAGCGCCTCACTGGAGATTTCATCGACCTGCTTGTTATGAGCCGCAGCGAATTTACGAACAAAATAGCTCGTTAGCGCCGGGATATCCTCTTTTCTGCTACGCAGGGGGGGCAGCGTCATCTGAACCACATTGAGACGGTAAAATAGGTCTTCCCGAAAGCGCCCCTTCTCCACCTCCTTACGCAGCTCCTTGTTGGTGGCAGAAATCAACCGGACATCGACCTTGATCTGCTTGCTGCCCCCGACTGGGGTAAAGGACTTCTCTTGGAGGACTCTCAGGAGTTTGACCTGAAGGTGGAGGGGAAGCTCCGCAACTTCATCTAAAAATATGCTGCCCCCATCGGCCTGCTTGAAAAGCCCGGCATGGTCCGAAACTGCGCCCGTGAAGGCACCACGGACGTGACCAAAGAGTTCGCTCTCAATCAGGTTCTCTGGGATAGCTCCGCAGTTGACTGCCACAAAGGGTTGACCTCCCCGTGGACCATTAAAATGGATCGCCCGCGCCACCAATTCCTTCCCGGTTCCGCTCTCCCCGGTGATTAAGACGTTGGTGTCGGTAGCAGCTATTTTTTGAACGAGACGGTAGATCTTATCCACTCCACCCCCTCGGCCTACGACTCCTTCAAAGTGAAACGCGGACTTGGCCTCGTCACTTTTATCACTAGTCAACTCTCGCTCCCTCGCCCTTCGAATCTCCTCTTCCAAACGCATTTTTTCTTCAAGTTCTCTCTGCCTCGTGACGTCTTCAAAGATCGAGACAAAACCGATAGTGTGCTCAGTAGCGTCACTCAAAGGCGCCAGAGTCAATCGCAATTGCTTATTACGTCCCTGCGGATCGGCAAATGTAATTTCGTCTACGCTGACCCTCTTCGTTCCCTGGAATCCATCGAAATTATACGTGAGACTGGGAAAAATACTGCTTAGTTTTTTTCCCCTAACTGTCTCTTCTTCAAGCGAGGTAAGGGTTTGGGCCTGAGCGTTGAAGTAGGTGATATGTCCCTTGATATCGGTGGTGGCAACGCCCCTTCCCACGCCTTGAATAAGGGCCTCCTTTAGGGCCTCCAGTTCAAGGTAGGCTTTTTGTTTCTCTCTGAGGAGGCGTTCCGCTTCATCGAGCTTACGGGCGAGGAATCCGCTCAACCAGGCAATGATAAGAAAGGTTGGTACGTTAAGCGTCAGACCCATGATAAAGGGATTGAAGGTTGAGATCCAACTTCCAAACAATCGGTAGTGACTCCAGAGAAGTAGACCGGTATAACAAATGCTGGAGAATCCTGCGGTGAGAAATGCCCCCCGATAGAACAATAAAATAGCACTATTCATTATGGTCAGGTTGTAAAGAAATGGGAAGGGGCTCTCGATGCCTCCCGTGAAGAAGACGGTGCCGGTGACCAGGAGGACATCAAAACCTATTTGTGTGTAAGCAAAGAAACCAAGGTTCTTAATCCAGGGAAGGATAAGGGCCGAGCCTATGGAAATGATATAGGCGGCAATGAGGGGAACCTGAAGGAAACGGGATAACTCAATTCCTCCTTCCCCCTTGAAATAATTAAAGAGCGCAGTAGAGCCTAGAAAAAAGGAGAGTATGACTACTCTTAGCAAGAGCAGCCATTTGATCCTTTGGGTCAGCTCTCTATTTTCTTCGTCCAAAGCTCGGTTTCCAAGGTTCACTGAAACATGAAGCGTGGCACGTTAACTCTTATGAGATTAAGGAGCCCATTTGAAAGATCGGCAGATACATTGAAATCACCAATCCTCCAAGGATAACCCCCAGCACCACCATGATCACTGGCTCCATAAGGGCCGTGAGGTTGGCCACGGCGTTATCCACCTCCTCCTCATAGAACTCCCCTACTTTTTTAAGCATGGCGTCCAGGGCGCCTGTGTTCTCTCCGATATTAACCATATGGCAAACCATGGGGGGAAAAATTTTACTTTCCGCTAACGGTTCTGATACGGTTTTTCCTTGGCTAATGCTGACACGGGCATCCATAACGGCCTTTTCGACCACCTTATTCCCCGCAGTTCTAGCCGTTATCGCCAGGCCATCCAGGATGGGTACCCCAGAGCTTAGAAGGATCGACATGTTCTGTGAAAAACGGGCCACCGCAACCTTGCGGAGAAGGTCTCCCACTATCGGAAGCCTAAGTAAGACACTGTCAATCCTGAACTTTCCCTGCTCCGTTTTATAGTACATACGGATGGCAACAACGATTGCGGCGATGACCCCCAACAGGTAGGGGAAATAGGCGCGAAACCAGTTACTTATGTTGATCGTTATCTGAGTGGGAGCGGGGAGGGCTTTACCCATACCCCCATAAAGCTCAGCGAATACGGGGATGACATAGATGAGTAAGACCGCCACTACCGCCACCGCCACTACAATGATCGTGCAGGGATAGATCATTGCGCCTTTCACCTTTTTCTTGAGCTTATTGGCCTTCTCTATGAAAAGGGCAATTCGGTTGAGGATGGTGTTCAAGACACCACCCACCTCCCCCGCTGCGACCATATTGACATAGAGATCATCGAAGGCCTTTGGATGTTTCTTCAGGGCATCGGCCAGTGTAAGGCCCCCCTCGACATCTTCCTTGATCGTACGGATGGTGTTTCGGAAAACCTTATTTTCTGTCTGCTGGCTCAGAATATCGAGGCATTGAACGATGGGGAGCCCAGCATCGATCATAGTAGCGAATTGACGGGTGAAGATCATTACATCATAAGGCTTGATCTTTGCCCCGAATCCAGGGATGGTGATTTCCTTCTTTAACCCCTTCCCTTTTTCCTGAACCCGCGCAGGTATCGGTCTGATCCTTCGGCTCCTAAGATGCGCAAAAACTGCCTCCTGGCTGACAGCTTCCAGCTCGCCCTTGAGGACCATTCCCTGTGCAGTTCTTCCTTCCCACACGAATACAGGCATAAAAGCTTCCTTTTTATTCAATAGCTAATGACACTATTCCCTTGTTCCTTCACCACTTAAATTATTTAAATGCCCAGAGAAAAAACCGATCCAAACCCTTTGTCCGAATCTGTTACCCGAACCGTCTCTTCAATAGTCGTAAGCCCCTCACGGAGTTTTCGAATCGCACTCATTCTAAGAGTGCTCGTTCCCAGCTTCACCGCCTCTCGCTTCAGATCACCAGCGGAGACCCCCTTCAGGATTAATTCCTTCAGAGCGTCATGCATGACCATCACCTCGTAGATCGCGACTCGTCCTTTATACCCTGTTTTGTTACAGTTAGGACAACCTTTTCCGTGAAAGGTGGGAAAACCTGCGCTCACATCTGCGGGATCGACGCCGATGTTGACCAGGGCCTCTGGGTTAACCTCCGCCGGCTCCTTGCAACGGGCGCAGATCTTGCGCACCAATCTCTGCGCGGCAATAATATTGATCGACGAAGTAAGCAGAAAAGGCTCTACCCCCATATTGATCAGGCGGTCTACAGTAGAGGGGGCATCGTTGGTATGGAGAGTACTGAGTACCAGATGGCCGGTTAGGGCCGCCTTAACCGCGATTTGAGCTGTTTCCAGGTCGCGGATCTCTCCCACCATGATAATGTCCGGATCTTGACGGAGAAAGGATCTGAGACAGGCAGCAAAATTAAGACCTATCTCATCGCGAACCTGTACCTGGTTAATCCCCATGAGATTATACTCGACCGGATCTTCAGCGGTAGAAATGTTAACGTCTGGTTTGTTCAGTTCTGAAAGGGCAGAGTAAAGGGTGGTCGATTTGCCGCTACCCGTAGGACCGGTGATAAGGATCATCCCGTAGGGCTTATGGATCGCCTCCTGAAAGTCCCTAATGGTTTTTGTATCGAAGCCGAGCTTGGACATATCCAGTTGGAGGTTGGATTTGTCGAGGAGCCGCATGACGACCTTTTCTCCGAAAAGGGTGGGCAGCACGGAGACCCGAATATCCAGCTCTTGACCGCGACCCATCTTCAGCTTGATCCGCCCATCTTGAGTCAGTCGCCTCTCGGCGATGTCGAGGTCAGCCATTACCTTGAGCCGTGAGACTAAAGGATTTTTGAGTCTCAGGGGAGGATTCATGATATCATAGAGGACCCCATCCACGCGAAACCGTATCCGGAAGATCTTTTCGTATGGCTCGATGTGAATGTCGCTCGCCCCGCGTTTTGCCGCATCGGCCAAAACGGCATTGACCAAGGTGACCACAGGGGCCTCCATGGTGGCCTCTTTGAGCTCTTGGAGGTCGACTTGCTCCTCACCATGGATAACCTCCATCTCGTTATCGCCTAACTTTTTCAGAACTTCGTCGTAACTGACCGCACCGAAGCGCTTCTCCAGTAGCTTCTTTATCTCCGAACTAGAGGCCAGAACAACCTTTACCCCGTAGCCAGTGATGAACTTGATCTCATTGACCGCCATCAGATCTGTCGGGTCGGTCATGGCCACAGTCAAAGTGGAGCCAAGGAGTTTAAGAGGGATGATCTGATGTTTCTGGACCAGGTGGGTGGGAACTAGGCTAAAAATCGAATCCTCGATCTCGGCATTATCTAGTTCGACCTTTTCGATGCCGAACTGTCCGGCGAGAAATTGCGTGAGCTCGTCCTCAGTAGTAAAGCCAAGGCGAACCAGCTCCTGGACAAGGTTTGAGCCATTGGTCTTCTCCTTTTCCAGGGCGTCGTTGAGTTGCTCGCGGGTGATGACCTTTCCCCGGACCAAGAGCTCACCTATACGAGGCTCCATTAAAAAAATTCCTTTCTTAAAAGTCTAATTATCTTAGAAATGACCCTTTTTGTCAATTTCCGCCAAGCGATTTTTGTAAATCAAGTGTCTCTTGGAGCGCTTCTGGAGAGGAGACAATCGAAAATGACGTGATTTGGCTAGCCTTCTTTCAAAGCGGCTTGGGCTGCCGCCAACTTGGCTATCGGCACACGAAAGGGAGAGCAACTAACATAATCTAGCCCGATCTCATGGCAGAAAGCGACGGATCTAGGGTCACCGCCATGTTCACCACAGATGCCAATTTCAAGGTTCTTCCGTGCTTTTCGTCCCTTTCCCACTGCCATGCGCATTAGGGCACCAACCCCATCTTGGTCGATAGTTACAAAGGGATCTTCCGGAAGAAGTCCTTGGACAACATAACTGGGCAGAAACTTGCCCGCGTCATCCCGCGAAAGACCCAAACAAGTCTGCGTCAAGTCATTGGTTCCAAAGGAGAAAAACTCTGCCTCCTGGGCAATCTCGTCAGCCAAGAGGCAAGCCCGAGGAAGCTCGATCATAGTTCCAATGAGATACCGAACTCTAACACCGTAAGCCTTCATTACTTCTTGAGCGACCCGCTCCACGATTTCACGTTGCACATGTAGTTCCTGGCGCGACCCTACTAAAGGGATCATTACCTCAGGGAAAGGATTTTTTCCATCCCTGCGTAGTTCACAGGATGCCTCGAAGATAGCTTGGGTCTGCATCTCCGTTATTTCCGGATATGAAATACCCAAGCGACAGCCACGATGTCCAAGCATGGGGTTGAATTCCTGTAGAACTTTAACCTTGTTCTTGAGCGTCTCAACGGGCACATCCATAATCTTTGCGAGGTCTTTGATTTCTTCTTCTGTTTTGGGCAGAAATTCATGCAGAGGAGGGTCCAAGGTACGGATCGTGACGGGGAGATTCCCCATGATTTCGAGGATGCCTTTAAAGTCCTGCTTCTGAAATGGCAGGAGTTTGGCCAAGGCTCGGCGACGACCCAATTCGTCCTCCGCTAGAATCATCTCCCGTATCGCCCGGATTCGGTCTCCCTCAAAAAACATGTGTTCTGTACGGCACAAGCCGATCCCTTCTGCTCCAAACACCTTAGCTATCCGAGCCTGATCCGGCTGATCCGTATTGGTTCGGACACCGATCTTGCGCGCTGAATCCGCCCATTTCATGAGCTTGGAAAACTGCTGATATATACGAGAGGCCTTAGGACTCAGAGGCCCCCCAAGCAGGACTTGGAGGACCTCCGAGGGAAAGGTCTGAATCTCGCCTCGGATCACCTCTCCCGTGGTTCCATCCACAGAGATCCAGTCTCCCTCTTTCAAAAGGGTTTCTTCGACGCGCATCTCCCGCTTGCCGTAGTCAACGTTAACCGCCTCACAGCCGACCACGCAAACTTTGCCCATTTGTCGTGCTACAAGGGCTGCGTGTGAGGTCATTCCACCTCGGGCCGTGAGGATCGCTTGAGCTGCGTCCATACCGCGGACGTCGTCGGGGCTGGTCTCAGTGCGGCATAGAATTACACGCTCTCCGCGCTGCTTCCATGCCTCTGCGTCCTCTGCATGGAAAACGATGCGACCGGTGGCGGCACCGGGGCCGGCAGGCAGACCTTTTGCTAGGATACGTCCTTCTTTGGCGGCCCGTTCCTTATCCGCCTGATCGAAGATGGGACGCAGAAGCTGGTTGAGCTGATCCGGCTCGATGCGAAGCAGAGCCTGCTCCTTCGGGATAATCCGTTCTTCGACCATATCCACTGCGATTCGGACGGCGGCAAAACCAGTACGCTTTCCTGTCCGGGTCTGGAGCATCCAAAGCTTGCCACCTTCAATAGTAAACTCGATGTCTTGCATCTCCTTGTAGTGTCTCTCCAAAATCTTACAGATGCGCTCAAGCTTTCCATAGCTCTCGGGCATGACCTCCTTAAGCTCCTTAATCGGCCGCGGCGTACGGATGCCGGCCACTACATCCTCGCCTTGGGCATTGACCAGGAACTCGCCGTAGAAGCGTTTTTCACCCGTGGCAGGATCGCGCGTGAAGGCCACACCGGTAGCACAACTCTCGCCCATATTCCCAAACACCATGGTCTGCACGTTGACCGCAGTCCCCCAAGTATGCGGGATGTGGTACAGCTCCCGGTATGCAATGGCGCGATCGTTGTTCCATGAGCCGAATACTGCACCGATGGCATCCCAAAGCTGTTCATAAGGATTTTCGGAGAACTCTTTCGCCAGTCTCGTCCTTATCTCTGCTTGAAACTCGTCTACAAGTTCCTTCAGATCCTCAGCGTTGAGTTCGGTGTCAAAATGAACGCGACGCGCTTCTTTTTTACGCTCTAGGATAACCTCGAATGGATCGCGCTCTTGGTTATCCTTCGGCTTAAGCCCTAAAACAACATCGCCATACATCTGGACAAAGCGACGATAAGAATCATAGGCAAAGCGGGGATTCTGGGTGCGGGCGATGAGGCCCTGAACCGTTTGATCATTGAAACCCAGGTTCAAAACCGTGTCCATCATCCCAGGCATCGATTCGCGCGCCCCGGACCGGACCGACACCAATAGAGGATTCTCTGGATCGCCAAACCGCCTTCCCATGATCTTCTCGACTCTTCTGAGAGCGGCCATGATCTCCCCTTTGAGCCCCTTCGGATAATGGCGCCGGTGCGCATAATAATAAGTGCACACCTCTGTGGTGATCGTGAAGCCGGGCGGGACTGAAACTCCGATGCGTGTCATCTCGTGGAGGCCGGCACCTTTCCCTCCCAGGAGTTCTCGCATAGCCGCTTTTCCCTCGGCCTTGCCATCGCCGAAAAAATAAACATATTTTTTTCGCCTACTCATCTCTCCTCTCCAGGTCAGGCTCTTCGATACGACTTCTAATGAGTTTTTTCAAGTCAACAAGCCGAAAAAGCATCAAGCAAAGGAGAATGTTTCGAGAAAGGGGGCTGACTTTAACTCCTTATTGAGTTGAAATTGGATGAAGCGGAGCAGAGCGGAGCGACCTTCCTTTAAAACAGATGGAAGAAAGGAAAGGTGGCGGGCGAGGATGCTGTTCGCCTTCTGAAGCTCTGCGAGTACATAAAGCGCCTCGCGGGATAGGGGGACAGCCTCTTTCCTGAAGGTGGAACAGGACTCGCAAAGGATGCCGCCATCGCGCGGGCTGAAGCGCCATTTAGCCTGAAGATCGGGTGCCCAATTTTTTCCACAGCGACGGCAGTGCTCCAACATCGGCTGGTAACCCGATAGTTTTAGCAGCTTCAGCTCAAAAAAAGTTAGAAAAGGTAGAGAGGTTCCCCTGTCTTCTATGAAAATTAGCCCTTCCCTTAGATGTTCAAAGAGCAGCCGGTTCTCCTCACGCTCACCCGCAAGCCCATCTGTGACCTCCATGAGATAGGAGGCATGAGCGATCTTCTCCAGACTCACGGTCAGACCTTTAAACGCCCGGATCAAGTCGCAGGCATGAACAAAAGCCAAGGTACTGTGAGGCCGATCCTGGAAGCTGAGGTTTACCAGAGAGAATGGCTCCAGCGTGTTAACAAATCTTTTGCGCGAGCGCTTGGCCCCCTTGGCAATGCCAGTGACCTTACCGTGGTCCTCGGTGAGGAATGAAACAATCTTGTCGGACTCGCCAAAGGGCCAAGAGCGCAGCACTATGGCCTTGGTTACACAGGGAGGATGCATGGTTGGGTTTATTTTAAAAAGAGGTTTAACACTTTTTATAAAAACGCGCAAACTCTTTAAAAATCAATAAGTTTTTTTAGGACCGACCCTTGACAAAGAGAAGAGGGGTGGTTAGATTTTCATGCATTCCTTCCTCTAGAAGGGATCACTTTCGAGCATGGACGAGCAAAGCAAAAAAGGGAATGAAGAGGTAGTGAAGGAGCCTCCTGAGAAAGCCTCTAAACAGGAAATACTAGGGGAGGTCTCCGCCTCGGAGTTGGAGATGCTCCGTCGCCAGATGGAGGCCAAGGAGCTGGAGGCTAGGGAAAATTATGACCGCTTCCTCCGCCAAGTGGCAGAGCTGGAAAACCTTAAGAAACGAACGGCTCGAGAAAAGGAGGAGGCAATCCGTTATGCCAATGAGAGCCTTATCAAGGATCTTCTCCCAGTCTTGGATAATCTGGAGCGAGCGGTCGATCACGCAAAGGGAGGGGGGAACGGAAAGCCGCTCCTGGAAGGGATCGAGATGGTTCTTAAGGGATTCCTCGATGTCTTAAATAAACATGGGGTGACACAGATATCGTCCAAGGGGGAACCTTTCGACCCGGAAAAACATGAGGCCATTGCTCGGATAGAAAGTGGAGAGCATGAGCCAAACACCGTCGTAGAAGAACACCACAAGGGATATTACCTGCTCGACCGCCTTATTCGACCTTCATTGGTTAGTGTCGCCAAGGAGAAAAAAGAAGAGGAGGAGATTGAAAAAGGCGACAAGGATGATTAAATAAAAAAGTTTTGTAGCTCTAAACCCCTTAGCTAGGAGACTGAAATGGCTAAAGTGATCGGTATTGATCTAGGAACAACAAATTCCTGTGTGGCAATCATGGAGGGAGGCGACCCGAATGTGATTGCTAATGCTGAGGGAAGCCGGACCACACCCTCAGTAGCTGCCTTCGCGGACAGCGGAGAGCGATTAGTTGGGCAAATTGCTAAAAGACAGGCCATCACCAATCCGGAGAATACTATCTTTGCCGTCAAGCGGCTTATCGGGCGCCGTTATGATGATCCTATGGTCCAGAAAGCCATGAAAGTCCTGCCATACAAAATTGTCAGAGCGGACAACGGAGATGCCTGGGTAGAAATCAGGGGAAAGCACTATAGTCCAGCGGAGATATCCGCTTTTATTCTTCAGAAGATGAAGCAGACAGCGGAGGATTACCTGGGAGAGAAGGTGACTGAGGCTGTGATTACTGTTCCCGCTTATTTCAATGACAGCCAAAGGCAGTCGACCAAGGATGCCGGGCGCATCGCAGGTCTAAACGTGTTAAGGATCATCAATGAGCCCACAGCCGCCTCTCTGGCGTATGGGTTAGACAAGAAGAAGGACGAGAAGATAGCTGTTTTTGATCTCGGTGGGGGTACCTTTGATATCTCCATTCTGGAGTTGGGAGACGGAGTCTTTGAGGTCAAGGCAACTAACGGTGACACCTTTCTAGGAGGAGAGGATTTTGATCAAAGGGTAATCGATTATTTAGCTGACGAATTTAAGAAGGACCAAGGCATTGACCTGCGCAAGGATCGGATGGCCCTGCAGCGTTTGAAGGAGGCGGCGGAAAAGGCCAAATGCGAGCTCTCTTCCTCGATGGAAACGGACATTAACCTTCCTTTTATTACCGCAGACCAGCATGGGCCAAAGCATCTCAACATGAAACTGACGCGCTCCAAACTGGAGGCCCTCTGTGCCGACTTAATCGACAAGACCGAAGGACCTTGCCGTCAAGCTCTTAGGGACGCTGGCTTAACCCCTAGTGATATCAATGAGGTCATCTTAGTCGGAGGGATGACACGGATGCCTGCAGTTCAAGAAAGGGTGAAAAAGCTCTTCGCTAAGGATCCACATAAGGGGGTCAACCCGGATGAAGTCGTGGCCGTGGGGGCAGCGATTCAGGCAGCAGTGCTCAAAGGGGAAGTCAAAGATGTCCTCCTCCTCGATGTAACTCCTTTGTCTCTTGGAATAGAGACCCTGGGGGGCGTCTTTACCAAGCTGATAGAGCGTAATACAACGATCCCTACACGGAAGGGTCAGATCTTTTCAACCGCCCAAGACAACCAGACAGCAGTCTCTATCCGCGTCTTCCAGGGTGAGAGAGAGATGGCAGCGGGAAACAAGCTCTTAGGTCAATTCGATCTCGTAGGAATTCCCCCTGCACCCAGGGGAATGCCCCAGATTGAGGTGACCTTCGACATTGATGCGAATGGGATTGTGCATGTGTCGGCAAAAGATCTGGGAACTGGGAAGGAGCAATCGATTAAGATCACCGCGTCGAGTGGTCTCGGCGAAGAAGAGATCAAACGGATGGTTAAAGATGCAGAGGCCCATGCCTCTGAGGACAAGAAACACAAAGAGACAGTGGAGGCCCGCAACCAACTGGACTCCCTCATCTATACCACCGAAAAATCCCTTAGGGAATACTCTGGAGAGCTGGATGCTGGGGTCAAAGAAAATATAGAAGCGGCGCTGGAAAAGGCCAAAAAGACACTGGAGAGCCAGGACGTCGAAGCAATCCGCTCTGCGGCTGAGGAGCTAACTCGGTCCTCCCATAAGCTTGCGGAGGCGATGTATGCCAAAGCCTCCAAGCAACAGTCTTCACAACAAGAGTCGCCTGCTAATCAGCAGGGTCAGACAACAGACGGAAAGGGTAAGAGAAAGGAAGATGTCGTGGACGCCGATTTCGAGGAGGTTAAGGACTAAAGGAGTGAAGAGGACACTCAGTTTTCGTTCTTCCGAGAAGGCCCCTGCTTCCTTATGCATTGAGGAGAGGGGCTTTTTCGTTATATTATAAGAATGATCGAGAGGTTCATCGTTGAACGGAAAAAGGGATTATTACGAGCTGCTTGGCCTGAATCGAAGCGCTAGTGGCGAGGAGATCAAGAAAGCCTACCGCAAGCTGGCTCTAAAGTATCATCCTGACCGAAACCCTGGCGACAAACGGGCAGAAGAGCAATTTAAGGAGATTTCAGAGGCCTATCAAGTCCTCACGGATCCGGAGAAGAGAGTTCAATACGATCAGTTTGGACACTCAGCCTTTGGAGACGGAGGTCCGTTCAGAGGAGGGTTTGATTTCGCGACTGGTTTTGAAGATATCTTTGGAGATATCTTCGGAGAGTTTTTTGGAGCAGGGACAACCAGGCGCCGGACCCGAACCAGGGGGGAAGATCTTCGCTATAATCTTGATATTACTTTTGAAGAGGCGGTCCTTGGAACTGCGAAGAAGATTAAGATCCCTAGGCAGGCCCCCTGTGATAGCTGCCGTGGAAGCGGCTCCAAACCAGGTTCTTCACCTCGAACCTGCCCTGCATGCCGAGGCAGGGGTCAAGTTAGCTTCCAACAAGGTTTCTTCAATGTCTCCCGGACCTGCAGCCAATGCCGCGGCGAGGGAACCACTATTAGCGATCCCTGTAGCTCCTGCAACGGCGCTGGACGGGTGCGCAAGCTTCACACGCTCAGCGTCAAGATTCCTCCCGGGGTGGATACCGGCTCTCGGCTTAAGCTCAGGGGAGAGGGAGAGAGCGGCACCTCGGGTGGGCTTCCAGGGGATCTCTATGTGGTGATTCAGGTAGAGCCTCATCCCCTCTTCATCCGTGATGGTCTGGATATTATCTGCGAGGTTCCTATTAGCTTTGTTCAGGCAGCCTTGGGGACGGATATCGACGTGCCTACCTTGGAGGGAAAGGTCAAAATGAAGATTCCCCCGGGGACCCAATCGGGAAAAGTCTTCCGCTTGAAAGGAAAGGGCGTTAGAGATGTCCAGGGGTATCATCAGGGAGATCAACACGTTAGGGTGATTCTGGAAACACCCACGCATCTTACACCGCGACAGAAGGAGCTTTTAAAAGAGTTCGCGGAACTTGGGGGACAGGAAGTCCACCCACTGTCGAAAGGTTTTTTTGACAAAGTCAAGCAAATATTTGGATAAGGAACCATTCATAGCTCCTTTGCTTATCCATTTTCCTCATTTGCTTTCCTGTTTGGCTCTTGGGCCCGAAGGATTTTTGTTTACCCGCGCTAGTGTAATTAAATACAAAAAAAGGACCGAAAACTTATGAGCGAAACACAATGGAACGTCGAGAATCAAGAAGGAAAGGGATCCCACGTAGAGATCCCTGAGGTACTCCCGCTGCTACCTACTCGCGACATCGTGATCTATCCCTACATGATGCTTCCGCTCTTCGTTGGGAGAGATGTGTCGATCCGCGCGGTCGAGGAATCTCTCTCCCGGGACCGTCTGATCTTCTTGGTGGCGCAAAAGAATTCATCCGAAGATAATCCTACTCCTGATGGCATCTATCGGATAGGAACCGTGGCCTCTATCATGCGCATGCTCAAGTTGGCCGATGGTCGGGTGAAGGTCCTGGTGCAGGGGTTGTCCAAAGGCGAAGTAGAAAGTTATCTTCGACAGCGACCGTTTTTCGAGGTGAAAATCCTTAAAGTGATGGAACCCGCTCTCCAGGAGGCCTCAATCGAGGTAGAGGCCTTAATGCGCAATGTCAAGGAAAAAATTGAGCAGATCCTCAATCTCAAAAATCTTCCCCCGGAAATCGTTATGGTGACTGACAACATCAGTGACCCAGGAGTGCTAGCGGATCTGGTCGCTTCCAACCTGCGCCTGAAGATCGAGGAAAGCCAGGGTATCCTAGAGATCTTCGACCCAGTGGCTCGACTGAAAAAGGTTAACGAGCTCCTCAGCCGCGAGCTGGAGCTCTCGACCGTGCAGGCCCGCATCCAAAATCAGGCCAAGGAGGAGATGAGCAAGACTCAACGGGACTATTTCTTGCGGGAACAGCTCAAGCAAATCCACCAGGAATTGGGTGAGGGGGACGAGCGGTCGGAGGAGATGCATGAGCTTAAGAAACAGATGGAAAAGGCCAAGATGCCTCCTGAGGTGAAGCGTGAGGCCGAGAAGCAACTCAAGCGACTGGAACAGATGCATCCTGAGTCTTCTGAGGCATCTCTGGTCCGCGCTTACTTGGACTGGCTTGTGGATCTGCCATGGAGCAAAAAGACCAAGGACAACCTAAATATTCAAAAGGCCAAGGGGGTCCTCGATGAGGACCATTACAATCTGGAAAAGGTCAAGGAGCGGATCCTGGAATACCTAGCCGTGAACAAGTTAAGGCGGAAGATTAAAGGCCCCATCCTCTGTTTTGTTGGACCTCCAGGGGTCGGCAAAACCTCCCTGGGGAAATCGATCGCCCGCGCCCTCGGGAGAAATTTTGTTAGGATTTCCTTGGGAGGAATCCGTGACGAGGCGGAGGTCCGCGGACACAGGCGGACTTACGTAGGAGCCTTGCCGGGAAGAATCATCCAGGGGATCAAGCAGGCCAAGTCTAACAATCCTGTTTTTATGCTTGATGAGATCGATAAGGTGGGAACTGACTTCCGTGGCGATCCATCGGCGGCGCTCTTAGAGGTTTTGGATCCAGAGCAGAACCATGCCTTCAGCGATCATTATCTCAATCTCCCGTTCGACCTTTCCAATGTCCTCTTTATCTGTACAGCCAATCTTTTGGATCCAGTTCCACCGGCGCTTGCTGACCGCATGGAGGTCATTCAACTCTCTGGGTATACTAACGAAGAGAAGCTCGAGATTGCCCGTAAATTTCTCATCCCCAAACAACTGGAGGACAACGGGATCTCTACCAGCATTTTGGAGATCTCTAATGACGCAGTGCTACGAATCATTGCACAGTACACCAAGGAGGCTGGGCTGAGGAATTTGGAACGAGAGATTGCCTCTATTTGTCGTAAGGTGGCGCGAAAGATCGCGGACGGGAAAAAAGATCTCACCCGTGTGACGCGTGCGAATCTCCATCTATTTTTAGGGCCGCCTAAATTCCTTCCCGAAGCTGAACAGGAGCAGCACGAGGTCGGGGTCGCAACTGGTCTGGCCTGGACGAGCGCAGGCGGAGAGGTGCTCTACGTCGAGGCCTCCCTCTCCAAGGGTCGAGGGAACCTTACCCTGACTGGGCAGTTAGGTGAGGTGATGAAGGAATCCGCCCAGGCAGCCGTGAGCTATGCCCGTTCCCATGCAAAAAAGTTGGGCATCGAAGAAGATTTTTACCAAAAGTTGGATATCCATATCCATGTTCCCGCGGGGGCCATTCCTAAGGACGGACCTTCGGCCGGCATCACCATGGCTGCTGCTTTAATCTCTGCCCTTACTAGACGTGCGGTAAGTCGGGATGTAGCGATGACCGGAGAAATTACTTTAAGGGGGAGGGTCCTACCCGTAGGAGGTTTGAAGGAAAAATGCCTTGCAGCCTTTCGAGCGGGAATCCGGAGGATCGTCATTCCCGACAGGAATCAAAAGGATCTAGAGGAGATTCCCAAGCCGCTTCGACGGAAACTCGGTCTAGTTTCGGCCAAAAACATGTCGGATGTTCTGAAGGTGGCTCTCCTAGATAAAACTAAGATAAGGAAAAAAAAATCTGCTGGGGTTTTTACTTCGGCCAGAAAATCAAAGCCGACTAAAGGGAAACGGTGGAGGCGAAGGGAAAAACCGCAAGAGAAAGTGCGTAGGGAAAGGGTGATACCCCTTAGGGCATAGATGAGATTGAACGAGCTGGGGGAGTTCGGTCTAATAGAGAGAATTCGTAAGGCCACCCCAAAAGGTCAGGGGGTGCGCCTGGGAATTGGGGATGATGCGGCATGGTTAGAGTGCAGGAACCGTTCGTTCCTGATCACATCGGATGTCTTGATCGAGGGTGTTCACTTTAATCTCAAATGGTCCACATTTTATGATCTGGGTTATAAGACACTTGCAGTAAACCTAAGTGACCTTGCGGCCATGGGAGGGAGTCCTGCCTACCTCGTGCTTTCGTTGGGAATTCCGGTTGACTTCAAGACCAAGGATATAGAAGAATTTTATCGTGGGATTAGGGCCCTTGCGTCCCAAAGTGGTGTGGCCCTGGTGGGAGGGGACACTAGTGCCTCGAAGCGTTTTTTCATTAGTGCCTTCCTGGTCGGCTATGCCCCTCATCGACCGATCACTCGAAGCGGTGGGAAGGTAGGAGATGATCTTTATGTGACTGGGACATTAGGAGACTCCGCCCTGGGACTTGAACTCCTGAAGAAGAAGGAAGAATCCAATGAGGATAAGGCCGCCTATCTCATTGCCCGCCACCGTTTTCCAACTGCCCGTCTAAAGGCAGGAACTTTTTTAGCCCAAGAGAAACTGGCTAATGCCATGATCGACGTCAGCGATGGGCTACTTCAGGATTTAGGCCACCTCTGCAAAGCCAGCGGGATTGGTGCGGTTGTCTGGCAGGAGGCATTGCCTCTCTCTTCTGCCTATCGGTCTTATGCAGGGCGAAAAGGGACCCTCTACGCCCTTACGGGAGGGGAAGATTACGAACTCCTGTTTTGCCTGCGCCGGCGGAATCGAACTCGTCTGGAAAAGATCAAGAAGCGGTTGGGGGTGTCCATAACCCGCATCGGGAAGTGCGTTCCCTCCCGTGAAGCGATAAAAGTCCTCGATGGCAAAGGAAGCCCGCTGTCTATTTCGGTGCTGGGCCACGACCACTTCAAAAGCAAACTCTAGTCTCTGCCTCTCTTAAGATTATGGCAAGAGTTAATGATCCCGTGCTAGCGCGCCGCTTCGAAGGATCGGGAGAATACGGATGGATGCAGAGCTTCTAACAAAGCTTTTAGAAAGAGTCCGCGGGGGCAAGATAACCGTCGAGCGAGCGCTAGAGCGACTGCGCCATCTTCCCTTTGAGGATCTCGGTTTTGCCAAGGTGGACCATCATCGAGCGATCAGACAAGGATTCCCTGAGGTCATCATGGGAGAAGGAAAAGCAGCAACTGAGATCGCTGCGATTGCACGGGCGATGCAGAAAAGACGCGTGAACGTGCTCATCACGCGCCTTTCTTCCGAAAAGATGTCTGCAGTTAGAAAACAAATAAGGGGACTCCGTTATCATCCAGGTGCGCGGGCAGCGACTTGGGTTGGAAAGCTGATCCGTATGCGGGGAAGGGGTCTTATCTTGGTCATTTGCGCTGGCACGTCGGATATTCCCGTCGCGGAAGAGGCCGCCCTGACCGGGGAGATGATGGGCAATCGGGTGGAACGACTCTTTGATGTCGGGGTGGCTGGAATCCATCGTCTTTTAGAGAACCATGACAGACTTTCCTCGGCCTCCGTGCTGGTCGTTGTCGCGGGGATGGAAGGAGCCTTGCCGAGCGTGGTGGCGGGGCTCGTCGATAAGCCGGTGATTGCCGTCCCCACGAGTGTAGGGTACGGTGCCAGCTTCCAGGGCGTCTCCGCCCTTTTGGGGATGCTAAACTCCTGTGCTGCTGGAGTAACAGTAGTGAACATCGATAATGGATTTGGAGCAGGCTTTGCAGCAAGCCTTATCAATCGAGTATAAATTCAAGACCTATGCAGTGTTTCCACTGCGCCAGGGAGGTGAAGGAGACGACGCATACCCCAAAGGGCTACCGGGTGGATTACTATCTGCTCCATACGGGCAGGACGGAGTGGACATTCCTTAAGGACCCCAAAGATGACTTGCTCCCGCTTCGCTACCTCAGGCTGACCCAACCAGTGGACATTATAAGCTGCGCTGATTGTTATGCTAAGCCACAGATCAAAAAGCGGTTGGAAGACGACTTCAACGGTTGGAAATCTTTCTTCGATGAAAAACAGATAGAGGGTTCGGAAAAAAACTCTATCCCTAGGTCCGATCATGGATGACAAAAAAAAATACCGTATTTTGAACCGTTCCTCAGACTTGGTCATTAAGGTCTTTGGCAAGACGCAAGCGGAGCTTTTTGCTAACTCGGCCTTTGCCCTTTTTGACCTCATGACGGATGTCGAGAAGGTTCAAGTGCGAGACCACCTCCCTCTAGAGGTTGAAGGGGTGGATCGCAATGACTTAATGGTAAACTGGATGCGAGAACTCCTCTATCTTTTTCAGGGGAGTGGATATCTCCTTAGGGATTTTCAAATCCGTGACGTCAAGGAAAATTATGTCCGATGCGAAGTTAGCGGGGAAAAATTTGATCCCGATCGTCATGAGATCCAGCGGGACATCCGTTCTGTAGCCTATCATCAAAGCCGGATGGAGAAGACCGGAGATCAGTGGACAGCCCAGCTGATCTTCGAGCTTTGATAAAAATGGCAAAGGCGATGGACAGTGAATACGAGGGGACTGCCCTCATAGCCGACCCCATTCACCGCTATATTCAGTTCACCGTTCCGGGTCAAAAAAGAGAAGTGACGGAGAAGGACATCATTGATTCCCCTTGGGTTCAGAGACTCCGCTATATTTACCAGCTCCAGAGCGCTCGCTGGGTTTATCCTTCGGCCGAGCACAGCCGGTTCCAACATTCCCTAGGAGCCATGCATCTTGCGGGAGAGTTTGCCAAGCACCTTTACCCGTCGCTCCAACGGGTTTTGGGAAACGAGTGCCCCTCCGCTCCTCTTATTGAAGAGTATATGAGAATGACCGGACTCCTTCATGACGTGGGACATGGTCCCTTTGGCCATTTCTTCGATGACAATTTTTTGCACGATTTCAAAATCACCCACGAGGATATAGGCCAAGCCATTATTCAGGAGAAGCTCGGGGAATTGATTCGACAAATACGGCGCAGCCCAAGCGGGGCCTTTGCCCCAGGAGAAGAGTTGAGACCAGAGGATATCGCCTATCCCATCAAAAAGAACGGCAAGGACGATCAACGCAAACCCAAGTGGGTCAGGCTTCTCCAACCCCTAACCAGCGGGATTTTTACCTTCGATAACCTGGATTATGTTTCAAGGGACTCTTACATGTGCGGCGTGGCCGTAGGACCAGTGGATCGAGAGCGACTCATTCACTATACTTTTTTTTCCCCTAAAGGGCTCACTCTCCACAAGGCCGGTAACGGCGCCCTGACGATGTTCTTAAATGCCCGGCTATACCTCTACACCAACGTCTATTATCACCGCACGACCCGGGCCATCGATCTCCACCTTAGGGAGATATTCCCGGAGACCATGCGGCTGATCTTTCCCGGCAACCCCCTGGAGCATATGGAAGACTACCTCCACCTCACAGATTGGTCCCTTTTGGCTGAGGTTTCCCGCTGGCGCCATAGTGAGGGACAAAACGAAGCATTGGCACGAGAATGGGGAAGGATCCTGGGTCGCGATATCAAATGGAAGATGGCCTACGACCGGACCCTATCGTTAAACGAGCTCCGCTACGGTATGGCCCTGATTCAGGACACTGATTGGGAGAAACGAATTAGGGCCTCGCTTCCCCCATCCGCTCATGATCTGGTATTTCGGGTAGACATGGCGACGCAAGATCCTAGGCCAGAGAGCCCTTTTGCCATGGGAAAGAAGCAGATCTACATCTTTGATCCATCCACCGGAGAAATCGCAAAGGAGTCTCTTTCCGAGCTCTTCGAGTTTATCCCTTCGAAGGTGGTGCAGTTTCGGGTCTTTGCACTGGACCACGAAAGCGATCATCTGCTTGCTGAAGTGGCCGAAGCGACTTTGAAGGGCGGAGTGCCTGCAATCAAAACAAGTGTCTGATCGGCTAATCCTCCTAAGAACTCTCAGTAGTCTGCTTGACACACCGTCGGACTTCATGTAACCATTGGTTACATGAGGCCTAAAGAATTTAAGAAAATACGCCGAAAAGGCCTGGGTCTCACCCAACAAGAGTTGGCTTCAAAGCTCCATACGACGCGAATGACTATTACCCGATACGAAGGCGGGACGAGGCGCATTCCCGGCGTGGTAGAAGTGGCCATCAAACAAATGGCTTTATCGCCGCGCATCCCCTTGGTCGGAATCGTGGCCGCCGGGAACCCTATAGAGCCCGTGCCTCAGACAGAGTTAGTTGATGTCCCCGCATCGATGGCGCGAGGTGGAGAAAATTTTGCTCTCAGCGTCACGGGGGAATCCATGCGCGATGAGGGAATTTTGCCGGGTGACCTCGTGATTGTTCACAAACAGTCCACGGCCCAAAACGGGCAGACGGTTGTTGCCCTGGTAAACCGGGAAGCCACCATCAAAAAGTATTACCAGAAAGCAGATTGCGTTGAGCTTCGTCCCGCTAACCCTGTGATGAAACCAATCATTGTAACGCCTGAAGATGAGTTCAGAATCCAAGGGGTTGTTGTCGGAGTCATTCGCTACTGTAAGTAGCGTTACCCACATCCGATGAGGCACCCTGTCAGATTTGAAATGGATCGGCAGATTGTTTGTTTCCAAATCCCATCCTTTGGAATCGCTCTAGCTCGGCTGAGGAATCCCTCCCTCAGGGACTGGCCGGTGGCGATCGCGCCGACGCATGTCCCGCGCGCAGTCCTGTATGAGGTATCGAGCGAAGCGAGGAAGAATGGCCTCTCTCCTGGCATGCCAGTGGATCAAGCCCGCTGGCTTTGCTCATCCCTGCAACTCATCCCTCCCGATCCCCGAGGCGTCCGTTCGGCGGACCAATATCTCCTCGAAGTGAGCGGCCGATTCGCGCCGGTTTGGGAGCCGGTCAGTCCTGGCCATCTTTATTTGGATCTGACCGGGACAACCCGTCTTTTCGGCCGCGCTGTTGATACCGCGGCCCGAATTGAACGCGAGGTCATGGAGCGCCACGGCTTGAGCGGCGTCATGGGTCTAGGAAGCAACAAGCTCGTTTCCGGCATTGCCGCTACCCTCGTTCAACCCCTGGAACTCTACGATGTTAGTCCGGGCTCGGAGAGAACATTTTTGGCACCCTTGCCCGCGACCCTGCTCCCGGAATTCGGCCGCCTATATGCCGCAAAAACACAAGAGGTCTTAGCCACTCTGGACGATCTCAATCTCAAAACACTCGGGGAGATTGCTGAGATTCCACTCTTCCATCTCGAACTCGTCCTCGGACCTCAAGCGAGACTCCTGCGTCAATGGGCTCTCGGTATCGATCCTTCCCCCGTATGGCCTCCGGTTCGGCGTCCCTCTCTTGAAGTCTCCCACATCTTGGATACGGACGAAGTAGATGATGACCGATTGCTTGGCCTTCTGTACAGCCTATTGGAAAGGCTGTGCCAGAAGCTCCGACGACAATTGCAGGCTTGTCGGCGTCTCACGCTCACCTTGGGGCACAGCGATGGCATTGAGATTACCAAGCATCAAACTTTCAATCCCGGCACTTACTGGGAGGCTGATATCTATCCTCGCCTGCAGCAGCTCTTCATTCGTTCCTTTCAACGCCGGGTTCGACTCAGGAGCGTGAGGATCGGTGCGGAGGCCCTGGGGATCGTGGAGAAACAGTTGTCTCTTTTCGAAGAAGAACCATCTGAGGAACAGATAAAGCATGTCCGGAGGCAACGCCTTGCTTTGGCGCTCGATCGGTTGCGCGATCGCTTCGGCGACCGCGCGGTCTGGTGGGGGCACAGGCAGTCCGGAGTTTCGGGTTGCGAGTTCCGAGTTAAAAACTCATACCCGAAACTCGGTACTCCAAAACTCGTAACTCACTAATTAAAACCGACCATGTCCTCCTTTATCCATTTGCATGTCCACTCACACTACTCGGCGATGCGCGGCGTCTCATCCTTGGAAGCGCTCTGTCAGGCGGCTCATGCCCAAGGTGCGGATACCCTTGCCTTGACGGACACCAACGGCCTGTATGGGGCCATCCGGTTTCTAGAGATTGCCCGTCAGAACGGGCTGAGACCCATTCTGGGCGCGGAGCTGACCCAAGGGTCTCATCGCGCCGTACTTGTAGTCAAAACCGCTGAGGGGTATGCCAACCTCTGCTGGCTTTTATCGGCTCGACATTGCGATGACTCCTTTGACTTTATCAGCGCGATGGCCCAACACCGGAAGGGCTTGTTTTTGCTCTCCGATGATGCGCAGGCCCTCACGGCCTGGAAAAAAGAGTCGCCCGAGGACCTTTATGTAGAGCTAACGCCCGGCGCAATGATGCATCAAGCCTTGGCTTTCAGCCGCCGGGCCAAGCTCCCACCCGTAGCCACCAATAGAGTCCATTTCGTGAGTCCCGATGAATTCCTCCTCCATCGCCTCCTCCGGGCCATCGCCTTGAATACTACGCTCTCGCGCCTTCCAAAGGCTGCCTGCTGCCTGCCCCATCACTGGCTTGCTCCAAAGTCGGTTTTAGAGCGAAAGTTCCCTCATGTCCCCGAGGCCCTTGCGAATACCAGACGCATTGCCGAGGCATGCCAGACCGAATGGAATTTTAAGGAGACAATCTTCCCGGCGTTTCGCCGGTTGCCGGACAGCCAGGCCTTCACGTTACTTCGAGACAAGACTTATGCCGGCGCCGCCTGGCGCTATGGGGTTATAAGCCCCGCGGTTCGAGAGCGGATCGAGCACGAGTTGGCCATTATCCAAAAGAAACGTTTTGCCCACTACTTTCTAGTGGTGGAGGAGATCGTCCGACACGCGCCTCTGACCTGTGGCCGGGGTTCTGCCGCCGCGTCGATTGTGGCCTACTGCTTGGGAATTACTCATGTGGACCCAATCCGGCATCGGCTCTTCTTTGAACGCTTTCTGAATACCGGGCGAAACGATCCCCCAGATATTGACATTGATTTTCCCTGGGATGAACGGGACTCCATTCTAGACTGGGTCTTCGCTCAATATGGGGCTGACCGCGCCGCCATGGTGGCGAATCAAAACACCCTGGGACTCAGGGCCGCCATCCGTGAGGTGGCGAAAGTCTATGGGATGATCCCGGAGGAGATCGGCCGGCTCGCGCCGCGCATCCTGCGACAAATAGATCTATTACGGTTGGCAGAAAGCACGCCTTCCCGCGCCTGGGCAGAGTCTCTTTGCCGAGACATCCAGATCAAGGAGCCGTGGCCCGAGATTCTCAACCTGGCCGTCCAAGCGGAAGGTCACTTTCGGCATCTCGCCCTTCACTGTGGGGGCATTGTGATCGTCCCGGATGAGATTCGAAGGTACGTGCCAGTGGAGATCGCGGCTAAAGGCGTCCCGGTGGTCCAGTGGGAGAAGGATCAGGTTGAAGAGGCCGGTCTCGTTAAGATCGACCTCTTGGGGAATCGCTCGCTCGCAGTCATCCGCGACGCGCTTGCGGCTATAGAACGGACCGGCGGCTACCGGCTGGACTATGCGACCTGGGACCCGCTCACGGACGAGAGGACCAAGGACCTAATCAGACGAGGAGAGACTATAGGCTGCTTCTATGTTGAGTCGCCGGCTACGCGACTGCTGCTTAAAAAGCTTTGGAACCGCATGCCAGAGGACCGAAAGGCACAAGCGGATGTTTTTGAATACCTGGTCATGGTCTCATCTCTTGTCCGGCCTGCTGCGATTTCTTTCGTTCAGGAGTTCGTCCGGCGGGCCCATGGAGAAAGGTATCAACCCTTGCACCAGGTGTTGGAGCAGGTCCTCAACGAGACGTATGGAATCATGGTGTACCAGGAAGATGTCACCAAGGTAGCGATGGCACTGGCAGGATTCTCGCTGGAGGATGCCGATCAGTTACGGAAGGTCCTGAGCAAAAAGCATAAGGAGCGACAGCTCAGGGATTATCGCGTCCAGTTCTACCGCGGTGCCCTGGCTCGCGGCGTGCCTCTTCCTACCATCGAGGCCATCTGGCCTATGATCATGAGCTTCGCCGGCTACAGCTTTTGCAAACCCCATTCGGCAAGCTATGCGCAGGTCTCATTCAAGTGCGCCTACCTCAAGGTCTACTATCCGGCCGAGTTTATGGCCTCGGTCATTAGCAATGAGGGTGGTTTCTATCCGACATTCGCCTATCTCTCCGAAGCCCGCCGGCTGGGGCTAACAGTCCTTCCTCCGGACATCAACGCGAGCGACTGGGCCTATACTGGCGCTGGGCAGATCATTCGGGTCGGCTTAATGCAAATCAGAGGCCTTAAGCGCTCATTGGTCGATCGGTTGATAGCAGAGCGCAACGCGACCGGCCCTTTTCGCTCATTTCAGGACTTTTGCTCGCGAACGCGGCCTGAACCAGCCCAGGCTCGCCTCTTAATTAAAGCAGGATGCTTCGATCGGGTGTCTGAAGGACTAACGCGGCCGGCGCTCCTTTGGCGGATGTATGGCTGCCCAGATGGCCAGCTCTCTGGTACCCTCCCTATTCCTAAGGACTATTCAGAGGACCAGAAGCTTCAGCATGAGATCGAGATCTTTGGTTTTCCTCTCAGCCGACACCCGCTGCAGCTCTACAGCCCAAATCTAGAAGGACTGCAGTGCATTCCGGCCGTGGAAATGGGTCGGCATGGGGGGCGACATATAACGATGATTGGCTGGCTGATAACAGAGAAATTAACCCAGACCAAAGAGGGTGATCCGATGGAGTTCGTGACCTTCGAGGACACCACAATGCTTTACGAGACCACCTTCTTCCCCGACGTCTACCGCCGCTCCTGCCACCTCCTTACCCCAAATAGGCCGTATATTTTGCGCGGTCTCGTCGAGGAGGAGTTCGGAGCGATCACGCTAACGGTCCGGCACATCGAGCGTCTGGATATGCGGGCTAAGAGTTGTTATGCTGACCGAAGAGAAGATTTTTCCTCTCAAGCCTCAAAATGGATTTGAAGCGCAAAGCAGGGTCAGCGAGATCGGCAAGAGAGTGAAGACCGATGCTGAGGGCTAGCCTGCTCCGAGTTGACATAACCGCTCAATATCCGCTACTCTTCCACATATTTCCACTCGTTTATCTGTCAGCATTTTGGGCTTGTCCTAGCCATCAAGGTAATGCTTAGAAAAAATATAGAAGTCCCACTCCTGGACCTCAAGGCGCAATATCGTCGGATACGGGCTGAAGTTAGCCAGGCTATCGATGAGGTCTTGGAATCGCAGCAATTTATACTGGGATCTAAGGTCCAGCGATTTGAGGAACAGGCGGCCTCCTATCTCCAATCTGATGCGGCCATTGGGGTCGCTTCTGGAAGCGACGCCTTGCTCCTGTCTCTCATGGCGCTTGGTATTGGTGCTGGCGATGCGGTCCTAGTTCCCACCTTCACCTTTTTCTCCACGGCATCGTCTATTGCGCGCCTCGGGGCCATGCCAATTTTCCTCGACATCGATCCAGAGAACTATTTGATCGATCCAAAATCGGTAGAGGCCTTTCTCAAAGAGCGTTGTAGACCACACCCCGATGGGCAAGGTCTGATGGAGCCAAAGAGCCGCAGCAGAATTAGAGCTATCTTGCCGGTCCATCTCTTCGGCCAATGTTGCTCCATGACACCTCTCCTTTCTCTCGCACAAAAGCATCACCTCCACATTGTAGAAGATGTCGCCCAGGCCTTTGGTGCCCGTGCTCTTCTGTCCCAAAGGGTCTCTAAGCCTGTCGGGACCATCGGCGATTTGGGGTGCTTCTCTTTTTTCCCCACCAAGACCTTGGGCGGAATGGGAGATGGGGGACTTGTGGCAACTGACAAGAAAGATTTAGCCGATAAGGTTCGAATGCTTAGAGTCCATGGGCAAGGCTCGAGGTATCATCACCTTGCAGTAGGCCTCAATTCTCGCCTGGATGCGATTCAAGCTGCCATCCTTGCGGTTAAGCTGCGCTATCTAGATCAGTGGTGTGAAGAGAGAATCCAGCGTGCCCATCTCTACCAAAATCTTTTCTCAGGAACGGGCCTTGTGAGAGATAAGATCATTAGCCTTCCTGCACCGGGCAACGAGAGATCCCACGTCTTTAATTACTACGTGATTCGCGTCCAACAGAGGGACGATCTTAAGCAGTATCTGAGAGGGCATGGGATTCAAACCGAGGTCTATTATCCTCTTCCGCTGCACCTTCAGCCCTGTTTTGCTCACCTTGGCCACCGCCAAGGCGATTATCCCAACTCCGAACTAGCCACCTCACAGGTCCTCGCCCTGCCGATGTATCCGGAGCTAACTTCAGAACAGCAGGAGATTGTCGTCCAGAAGATCAAAGATTTTTACCGCAAGTAAGGGAAAGCTTGCACACGCTAGAAAACTAATCTAGAAATCCTTCAAGGAGGCATCGTGGCAAAGGCATCACAGCAGGAAACACCACTCCATCAGGACGGGAGAAAGACAAGCTACGACAAGTGGGTTGAGTCTGAGGGGATTCCTATCGTCAAGACCTTTTTTGTGGACGACATACGAAGCGTGAAACTGGAGTGGTGGGAGCGCAAGGGAGGCTATGGCGCGTTTCTCCAAATGGAGGGCGCCGGACAAGTCAACAACTGCTACATCTGTGAGATTCCACCGGGTAAGAGCCTAAAGCCCCAAAGGCATCTTTTTGAAGAGACCATCTACATTGTGAGCGGACGAGGGGCGACCACTATATGGAACCATAATGAAGAGAAGCAAACCTTCGAATGGCAAAGCGGCTCCCTTTTTTCTCCTCCCCTCAATGCTTGGCACCAGCATTTCAACGGCAGCGGAGATGAGCCTGTCCGCTACTTGGCCGTCACTACCGCCCCAACGATGCTCAATCTCCTCCACAATTTGGATTTCATTTTCAAAAACAGCTTTCCATTTGAGGATCGGTTCGATGGAAGGGAAGGCTACTTCAACGGCCAAGGGGTTCTCTATGCAGGAGCCTATAAAGGTTTCACGTTCGCCGGCAATGTCTGGGAAACCAACTTTGTGCCCGATGTGCGCAGTTTCAAACTGATGGACTACAGAGAGCGCGGTGCAGGAGGAAGCAACATCAAGTTCGAGTTATCGGAAAACACCACCGCGTGCCACATCTCGGAATTTCCCGTGGGCACCTACAAAAAAGCGCACCGCCATGGGCCGGGGGCACATGTCATTATCTTAAGCGGTCGGGGCTACTCCTTGATCTGGCCAGAAGGGGAACCGATTAAGAAATACGATTGGCACGAAGGAAGCATGGTGGTTCCGCCGGAAAACTGGTGGCATCAGCATTTCAACACGGGAAGAGAGCCGGCTCGTTACTTGGCCCTTAGGGCCTTTGGCAGCAAAAAGTACCGCGGCGTTGGCAAACGCTACAAGGGGACAGTGGATCGGAAGCAGGGTGGCGACCAGATCGAATATGAGGACGAAGATCCAATGGTGCGCAAGCTATTTGAAGAAGCCCTGGCACAGCAAGGTGTTAAGAGCAAGATGGAAAAATACTACCAAAAAAATCTATGAAGGACGCTATCGTCAAAGCCTTCGAGGAGAGCGTTCAAGCAAAAAAGTCCTTCCTTAAGGAAAACCTTGACAACCTTATCACGGTAATCGAGCTGATTGCCCAGGCTTTCCTTCGAGGCAACAAATTCCTCATCTTCGGGAATGGGGGCAGCGCCGCGGACGCGCAGCATATCGCCGCTGAATTCGTAAACCGCTTTCGTATTGAAAGGCCCCCCCTACCGGCCCTGGCCCTGACCACAGATACCTCGACCATCACCAGCATCGCCAATGACTACGATTATAAAGAGATCTTTGCCAAGCAGATAAAGGCTTTGGGGAAGGAGGGGGATGTGGCCCTTGCCATTTCCACGAGTGGCAATGCTGCCAATGTGCTGGCGGCCATCGATACCTGTAAGAAACTCAAGATCATTACCATTGGTCTAACCGGTGGCAACGGAGGAAAGATGGCCCAGAGAGTGGACCATTTACTGCGTGTTTCTGAGGCTAAGAACACGGCCCGCATCCAGGAAACCCATATCCTGGTAGGCCACGTCATCTGCGAGATGGTGGACCAAAAGCTCTTTTCAGCATAAAGCCCTCACACCGATGGGTAAGAAAACCTTTAGGCCTCTAAACTTTTCCAAGGTCCGAACCTATCCTCTTAAGAAACGCTTCAGCAAAGTCCGCCAATCCCTCTTAGGAAAGAAAGTTAGGAAAGGCGCCCGACTCCGCTCTTTTATCAAAGGTCTGCCGGACATTCTTGCCGCTGAAAACCTCAAAGAAATCGCCCGCAAAATCGCCCGGGCTCATCGAGGTGACAAAACTATTCTTGTGGGGATGGGCGCTCATCCGATCAAAGTCGGGCTTAGTCCTTTGATCATAGATTTTATGGAAAGAGGAATTGTAAGTGCCGTGGCCATGAATGGCGCCGGCATCATCCATGACTTTGAGCTCGCCTTTATGGGCGAGACCTCCGAAGATGTCGCATCCAGTCTTAAGGATGGGAGCTTTGGGATGGCCGAGGAGACTGGGGCCTTTTTGAATCGGGCCATCACCAAGGGTTATGACCAGAGGCAAGGAATCGGTGCGGCTGCAGGTGAGGCGATCCTTAAAGCTCGCCTTCCGCACCATCGGCTGAGCATCCTCGCCGCTGGAGCGAGATTAGGGATCCCGGTTACGGTTCACGTGGGGATCGGCACAGACATTATCCACATGCACCCCGAGGTAGACGGCAAAGCCCTAGGTGAAGGGAGCCTCTTGGATTTTCGTACCCTCACCTCAGTCGTGGCCACACTGGGGGACGGGGTTTTTCTCAACTTGGGCTCAGCGGTAATCCTACCCGAGGTTTTCCTAAAGACGCTGAGTTTAGCCCGTAACTTAGGTTCCCGCGTGCGCAACCTTACCACGGTTAACCTCGACTTTCTTCCGCACTACCGCCCCCTCACCAACGTCGTCACGCGGCCCACACTAGAGAGCGGCAAGGGATATCACCTAACCGGCCATATGGAAATCATGGTCCCGCTTCTGTTCGCGTCGGTGTTGGAGGAGCTGTAAGTGCTGAGCTATGAGGGGACTGAGTTATGAGAAAACTGCCCTCAGCACTCATTACCCAGTCCTAGCTTGTATGAACACTTCCCAGAGGGAGCTAATGCGCGTCTACCACCGCCTTTATCGCTACTACGGAGATCTCCAGTGGTGGCCAGGTGAGAGTCCCTTAGAGATCTCTGTGGGCGCCATCCTGACGCAAAATACTGCCTGGGCAAATGTGGAAAAAGCGATCAAACGACTCAAAGAGACTCATTCTCTAAGCGTCAAAGCCTTAAGTCACCTACCTCACAAGCGCCTAGCCCGTCTCATCAAATCTGCTGGTTACTTTAATGTGAAGGCAAACCGGCTTAAGAACTTCATCTCCTTCCTTCAAGGCCGTTACGGGGGCAGTCTAAAAAAAATGTTCCAAACAAAGACTGATCGCCTGCGGACAGAGCTGCTCTCCGTCAATGGGATTGGGCCGGAAACGGCTGATTCCATCCTGCTCTACGCGGGCGACAAGGCCATCTTTGTAATCGACGCCTACAGCAAAAGAATACTCTCACGCCATGGGGTTATGCATTACAAAAAAAGTTACGAAGAATTCCAACAACCCTTTCTTAAACACCTTCCCCGCGATGTTTACCTTTACAACCAATACCACGCCCTGTTGGTTAATATAGGAAAAGATTTCTGCCGAAGCCGGCCGCTCTGTGACGTCTGCCCCCTCAATGGCTGGCGCGGTGTCCCTCCGCTACGGACTGCCTAAGGTTGGATACTTCGAAGCAGTAGGTTAAAATTGTTGGTGATGGGTGGAAAGCAAGGGGGGCTTCTCTAAATCCCATGCAGGTATGAAGGTTTTGGGACTCATTACCGTCTCCCTCGCCTTTTGCATCGCAATTTCAGCCTGTAATGTCGCCTCTTACCATCCTGCGAATCTTGAAAACCTTCGCAGCCTCAAGCCGCCGTTCGATGTCGAGGCACGGCGCGTCGCGTTTGGCAAGCCGGTCTCGAGGTTCGATTGCCCGCCGCCCCCTACCCCTGTGCGTGATCTAGAATTCGGCGGCTTTTACATCCCGGGCTCGAGCTCGTCGGAGGTTGACCCTAAGGCATTGGATACCTACCGTAAGGCGACAAGGCCTATCGTCGCCTACGAAAACTTCATCACACAGGTGAGCGATTCCTATCTCCGCAGTAATCCAGCTGAGGGCTCTCTCGCGCGGTGTGTTTTGGACTGGCTTTATACATGGGCCAAAGGAAGTGCCATGCTCGGCGCCGCCTCG
The DNA here is from genome assembly GCA_023250515.1 of Deltaproteobacteria bacterium. Lineage (GTDB taxonomy): Bacteria > Desulfobacterota > Binatia > UBA9968 > UBA9968 > JAHFAO01. Next base: position 47,907 of record JAHFAO010000002.1, read on the forward strand.
CAGCAGGGCGGCTTCGTCCGCAAGTGGGGGCTTGTTCCGGTTTCGGCTTCCTATCTCAAGATCCGGGAAGACAAGAGTCTGGACAAGCCCAGGAAAATAGCGGTGGAGGAATGGATCGGTCGCTGGGCTTGGGTAGTGAAAACCGACTATTCCACAGAGACACACAGAGCGAGCCGCAGAAACAACCATCTCTACTGGGCTAGCCTTGCGGCAACCCTGGCCGCCGTGGCCCTGAACAACCGCGATCTGCTTGACTGGGGGGTTGCCCAATACCACTTTGCCCTCACGCAAATTCAAGCCGACGGCACGTTGCCGCTTGAGCTTGCCCGCAGGAGCAAGGCGCTCCATTATCACCTGTTTTCGATCCCCCCGCTCGTGCTCGTCGCCGAGACCGCAGCGCAAAACGGCTTCGATCTCTATGCCGAACGCGACGGCGCACTGCACAAACTCATCCGGCGCACGGTTGCAGGGCTCGATGATCCCGCCTATTTCGAGCGCCTCACCGGCGAAAAACAAACCTGGGTGGGGAGACTTGACGGCGGCAAGCTGGCTTGGATAGAGGCATATTACGCCAGATTTCGAGACAAGGCGCCCGAAAAATGGATCGTGAAGTTTCGACCCCTTGTGAACCGCCAAGTCGGCGGCGACGCGACGCTTCTTTACGGCCTTCCGAAGCTTGCTCGGGATTAACACCCATCCGTTGTCCTCTGTCAGCCCCCAAAAAATGGCAGGCAATTATTTTTTTCTTGTCATTTTTCTCTTCATCGGTCTATATTCTCTTGAACTATCCTATGCGCATTATCGCAGACCTCCACATCCATTCACGGTACAGCCGTGCCTGCAGCCAAGATATGGAGGTCACCACCCTGGCTCGATGGGCGCGGATCAAAGGAGTCAACCTCTTAGGGACTGGAGACTTCACCCACCCGCTCTACCTTGCCGAACTAAAGGCCAAACTGGAGATGAGCGATGGTGGACTCCTGCGCGTCAAGGGAGATCGCGAAGGGCCCTATTTTATTCCCACGGTGGAGGTGAACAACATCTACCACCAGGCGGGTCGGCTGCGTAAGATTCATACTCTGATTGTCGCTCCGAACCTCGAGATCGTGGAAAAAATCAACCACAGGCTCCGCTCGCGGGGGAACCTCAGTGCCGATGGACGTCCCACCTTCACATTTCCAGCCAAAGATTTGGTTAAGCTTGTCCTGGACCTCTGTAGCGATTGCCTTCTTATCCCAGCCCATGCCTGGACTCCTTGGTTCTCTATCTTCGGCTCCAACTCTGGCTTTGACTCTCTGGAAGAATGCTTCCAGGAAGAGACTAAGAACATCTATGCCATTGAGACCGGTCTCTCCTCCGATCCGGCAATGAACTGGCGCCTTTCCACCCTTGACCGGATCACGTTGATCTCCAATTCAGACGCTCATTCCCCGCGGAAGATCGCGCGCGAGGCGAATGTCTTTGACTGCTTGCCAACCTATAAAGAGATTGCTCAGACCCTAAAGAGCCATGATCCGGAAAAGTTTCTTTTTACCATCGAGTTTTTTCCTGAGGAGGGAAAATACCACTACGACGGCCACCGTAATTGTGGCATAAGATGGAACCCCACCGTAACTAAAAGCCATAAAAGCGTCTGCCCTGTATGCGGTGCCAAGGTCACGGTGGGGGTGTTGCACCGGGTGTACGACCTAGCAGACCGAGAAGAGGGCTATACCCCTACGCGCGCCGTTCCTGCCAAACATCTGGTGCCCCTAGAAGAGATCCTCGCCGATGCGCTCGAGGCCAAACCAGGAACCAAGACAGTGAATAGAGAATATGAAAGACTCACGGGGCTCTTTGGCTCGGAGCTCCAGATTCTGCTTGAAGTTGACGAGGAAGAGCTTAAGAACAATAGTCCACCGCGTGTTTGGGAGAGGATCCTTAAGGTACGACGCGAGGAGGTGAAGGTAGAGCCGGGCTATGACGGGGTCTATGGAAAAATTTCCCTCTCCCGTTCTCAGGCAGAGCTTCCGGCCCAAGCTGCTGCAGGCCAGTTAGAACTTCTTTAAAAATCCACGTTTGTAGTCCCACTTTACCGTCTTGTGTTTTTTCGTTACATTGGATCGGGAACATCCATGGAAGCAAGGCTTATTACTCTGGTTACGGACTTCGGCCTCAAGGACCCTTTTGTCGGCATCATGAAGGGGGTCATTTTGGGGATCAATGCCAATGCGCACATTATTGATCTGAGCCACGGGATCCCCCCCCAAGACCTCATGGCCGGTGCCTTAGTCCTGCGCCACTCTGCACCATTCTTCCCCCGGGGAACCATCCATGTATCGGTTGTGGATCCGGGAGTGGGGACAAAGAGGCGCCCCTTACTGGTCGAGTCAGATGGGAACTTCTTCATCGGACCAGACAACGGCGTCCTCAGCCTGGTCCTAGAGGCAAAAGTCGCTAGCCAAATAATCCATCTTTCCAATGAAACCTATCACCTGAAGCCGACCAGTGTGACCTTTCATGGGAGAGACATCTTTGCCCCCGTCGCCGCCTACCTCTCCTTAGGTATCCCGCCCCAAGATCTTGGAACCAGGGTCAAGGGTCTTGAAAGGCTTCCTTGGCCCAAAGTCATCCAAGCAGATGGCGCTATCCAAGGTGAGGTCGTCTACATCGACAGCTTTGGCAACTTGATCACCAATATCCATGAGCATGACATCATGGGACTCCAACCAGAGAACTTGACGGTTTCTATCGGCAGCCTCACTACCCATGGGCTTGCGCCAAACTATGCAACTAGCATGGAGGGAGAATATATCGCCTTGATCAATAGCTGGGATCTCCTGGAGATCTCCCTGTTTAAACGGAATGCCTGTATTCAGAGCGGGGTAAAAATTGGCGATGAGGTCTACGTACGAAAGGGCTAGTCCCCTATGAACGATGCGACCCTACAGCGGAGTGTGAGTTTATTGTCTGTGCGAAGACCGATAAGAAAAATTTGGCTTCACCTCCTCCTCTTCCTTCTCACGCTTGTCACCACTACCATCGCAGGGGCATTACAGAACGGGGTGAACCCCATTACCGACCCCTGGCAGATCTCCTCGGGCTTGCCCTTTGCCATAACGTTAATGACTATCCTTCTCGTCCATGAAATGGGTCACTACTTCATGTCGCGCTACCACAGGGTGGACGCGACCCTTCCCTACTTCATCCCCGCCCCGCCAATTCCTTTCATTATCGGTACCTTTGGAGCGTTCATAAGAATGAAGTCTGCTCCGCGCGACCGCCGTTCCTTATTTGATGTCGCCGCTGCCGGGCCTCTGGCCGGACTAGTCTTGGCCGTACCTGCAGTGATCGTAGGCCTCCAACTCTCTACTATCTCGCCGGAGCCGGGAACCGGTGGAGGTATTTCTCTGGGGTCCTCCCTTCTCCTTAGCTTTCTGAGCAAGATTACCCTCGGTCTTCTTCCCGACGAGGCCAATATCATCATGCACCCCATCGGCTTTGCTGGTTGGATCGGCCTTCTGGTAACCGCTATGAATCTCCTACCAGTGGGTCAGCTAGATGGCGGCCATGTGATATATGCTCTCTTCGGCCAGAGATACATCTGGGTCTCGCGCCTGGCTTTAGTGTCCATTCTCTTATTGGGTCTTCTGCGCTGGTGGGATGGCTGGTTAATCTGGGGGCTCCTTCTCCTCTTCATGGGTGTCCGCCATCCACCGTCGTTGGACCCATACACTCCCTTGGACACGAAGAGAAAATTCATGGGTTGGTTTATGTTGGCAATCCTCGCTGTCACCTTTATTCCCGCCCCCTTCTCCATTGAGGAACCTAAGGTCTATGATGAGCGCCCCATCCCAAAACCCAAGTCTCCCCCTTTGGAGTTGATCAACTATCAGGGCGAGCCGCCCGACGTAGGAGGCCTCCCATGAGTAGCCGACTTTCCTGGCATCAATATTTTATGACCATCACGCGACAGGTGGCAGAGCGTTCCACCTGCAATCGAGCCAAAGTTGGCGCGGTAATCGTGCGCGACAAGAATATCCTAGCCACAGGCTACAATGGTGCGCCCGCCGGAATGCCCCATTGCACAGACGTGGGGTGCCTCATCTACCAATCGAAGACCCCCAACGGCGATACTGAAGAGAATTGCTTTCGCACGATCCACGCGGAGATAAATGCAATCGCCCAAGCGGCAAAGAACGGCTCCAGCATCAAAGACGCCTCAATCTACCTCACCCACACTCCCTGCATCCACTGCGTCAAGGTGCTCGTCAATACGGGGATCAAGGAGATCTACTATGAGAGCCCTTACAAACTCCACACGTTAGGAGAGATTCTGCAACACACTCACGTCCACATGGAGAAGGTGGACCTGCCACAAAAATAAAAAGGGAGGCGAGGATTTCTCTCTCCTCCCTTTCTACTATTGGCCCCTCTCAGCTAAATCTTACCTTGAAGGGCATAGGCAATTATCAAGGCATAGATGGCAAGTGCCTCGATGAAGGCTAAACCAAGAATGAGAGGGGTAAATATCCTGTCAGCCGCATTAGGATTGCGCCCAATACTTTCCATCGCAGCAGCTGCCATGCGCCCCTGACCCAGAGCGGCACCGAAGGCAGCCAAACCGATGGCCAGGCCAGCGGCGATCGCAATACCAGCTTTTGCCCCGAAACCAGCCTCAGTTGCATCAGCCGCAGCCAAGGCTACGCCAGAGGGGAATAAGACCAACGCCAGCGCGCATAAACATAAGAGAAGCCTCTTCATCCCTTACCTCCTTTCCAGCGGATTTAAGCTCGTCCTCCCCTCTCTCCTCATCCTCTCCACTTGAGCTGTCCGCCTAATGCTCATGGCTAATTGCCATGGCGACATAAATCACACTTAATAGGGTAAAGACCAAGGCCTGAATTACTGAGACCAAGGCCCCTAATCCATAAAACAGTACCGGGATGCCCACCTTGGTCAATTCGGTAAAGATCTCCACCACCAAGTGGTCCCCGAACAGGTTACCAAATAAACGCAGGCCGAGAGAGACGGGTCGTACCAGATGGGAAATGCCTTCCAAGACAAGAAAAAACGGGGCCAGAAACAGTACTGGACCCATAAATTGCTTGACGTATCTAATCCCATGCTCCCGGATACCAAAATAATGATAGGCACAGAACGAGACCAGCCCTAATCCCAAGGTGGTGTTAAGATTGTTGGTCGGAGGTGAAAAGCCAGGGAGAAGACCAAAAAGGTTCGCGGCTAGAATAAAGATGAAAAAGCTACCAAAGAGGTGAACGTACTTGCGCCCCTTCTTGCCAATAATGCTGTCGCTCAAGCCTGCCACAAACTCCACCACGAGTTCCATCAGGTTCCTTAGACTAAGACCTTCTGCGGGGACCACCGGATCCTTAGACTGTAAGAGGGATCGCCTAGCGAGATAAGCTAGGACGATGAGGATGACCATAACCAGCAAGGCCGTCAGGGTGTGCTGCGGAAGAAACTTCAAAGCGGACGGTAGTACGTCATACCACATGAATGGATGTTCCATTTACTCAGCTCCCTATTGAACCGCCCACAACCTCTCCATGATAATCGCCACAAGAAGAGACGAAGTCCCGACGGCAAAAGAGAGAGCGTCTAACTGGACTCGCAAGAAAAAGCCCGAGACCACCCCCAAAAAAAGGCCGAACTTTAGAAGCAGCAAAAAGATTCCTGCCCGGACCTTTCCCTTAGTGGCAAAGGGGGCGAGAACCCATCGCACGCCACAACTTAAGAACAAGAAATTCACCCCCATGAATAATCCCCCTAACAAAAGAGCCCAAAGTTCAACGACCTGCAGGGATACTAGTATGGATCCTATGCTCACAAGCAAAAACGCGTGCCACAGTTCAATCCACAAGACTGTAGATCCCCAGGATTCACCCTTCATTTATCCTTTATCCTTACTAGAAAAACGCTTCAGCAATTGCACTAACCGGATAAAGGCTCCGGCCAAAGCTAACAGTGTGACTGTAGTCGTAAGCGAAGGCGATGTTTCAAAATAGAGATCCAACAGGTAACCTAAAAACATGCCGCCGATTACGGTGCTCGGAAACTCAAGCCCGATGGCGGCATACTTGCCAACTTTGACAAAAAGGGGACCCTCTTTCCCCTCTCTTCTATCAAGGTCCCATTTCTGTCGCACCGAAAATTCTCTATCATGCGATCCTGAGCGGTTCAACCTCTGGCCTCCTCCTTCGCCCAATCCTCAAAGGCCTGAACGGTTTTCTCCAAATCGTTCGGCCCATGGGCAAGGGAGAGAAAGGCCGCTTCAAAGGGAGATGGGGGGAAGTAAACTCCACGGCTAAGCATTCCATGGAAGAACCGGGCGAAACGTTCTTTATCGCAGCGCCGGGCCTCCGCGGCATCCCGGACTCGCTCGACGGCAAAAAAGAGTGTCAGCATAGACCCAACTCGGTTGACTATACCTTTAATATCGTACTTCCTCAGAATAGCCTCAAACCCTTCTTGAACCATCCTTCCCTTTTCTTCCAGCTCCTGGTAAACCCCGCCGCGAGAGAGCTCTCTTAAAGTGACAAGCCCGGCGGTCACAGCTAAGGGATTGCCAGAAAGCGTGCCGGCCTGGTACACCGGGCCTTCGGGGGCTAGAAGATCCATGATTTCCTGGCTACCTCCAAATGCCCCCAACGGAAGACCACCACCTAATATCTTTCCCAAGCAGGTGAGATCTGGTGTAACCCTGTATAACTCCTGAGCCCCCCCGGGGGCAACACGGAACCCTGTTATGACCTCATCGAAGATCAACAGCGCCGCGTGCTTCCGGGCAAGCTTCCTAACGGCTGGTAGAAACTCCGATGATGGTGGAATCACCCCCATATTTCCACAGATAGGCTCGACAATCACAGCGGCGACGGAATCAGAATTTTTCGCAAAAGCAGCCTCCACACCACTCACGTCATTAAAAGGGATGACGAGAGTTTCTGCCGCGAAGCTCGGCGGGACCCCAGGACTATCTGGAAGAGATAGGTTTGCCACGCCGGAGCCAGCCCTGGCTAGCAACCCATCTGCATGTCCGTGGTAACAGCCATCAAACTTGATGATTTTGTTCCGTTTCGTAAAGGCGCGTGCCAGACGGATTGCACTCATCGTCGCTTCAGTGCCCGAATTAACCAGTCTTAATTTCTCAATTGAGGCAACTTGTTCACAAACTAACTCCGCCAGCTCGACTTCCCCTTTGGTTGGTGCCCCAAACGTTGTGCCTGCTTCCAAGGCTTCTTTCAGCGCGGTCACAATTTTGGGATGGGCATGCCCTAGAATAAGGGGCCCCCAAGAGGCTAGAAAATCGAGGTATCCGTTCCCGTCTACATCGAAAACATAGGCTGCCTCCCCCCGCGTGATGAACCGAGGAGAGTCGCCTACAGCTTGCCAAGCGCGGACCGGACTGTTCACCCCTCCCGGGATTTTTTTTCGCGCTCGTTTGAAAAGTTCTTTGGATATTGTGAAACCCATGGATAAAAGTTCCCTAACATCCGACCTCATATGTGTCAAGGTCGCTTGAGTTGCGCGCGTAAAATTTTTGCACAATTTTTTTCTTGCAATGGAGAATGAAAAGGATTATGAAGTTCTCCTCGCGCCTGAGTGTAAAAAAATTTGTATTGCTGTTAGAAATCTGAACGACGCAAAATGTTGGTCCTGATCCTTCATCTTAGCAGCCGACTCTCTTTTGTTCCACGCTCTGTAGTTATTCTTATCTTAACTCTCTCCACAAAGGGACCCTGTTCATACCCATGTTAAATCTTAACTGTAAGACAAGGATCTGTTTTAGGATTTTCCAGTTGTCCACAGCTGTGGATAACCCTGTTTATAACTGTCTTTCCCTTTTAAAAAACATATACTTAGCTTGGAAACGCGAGGCCACATATGGATGAGTTGTGGGAAGCGGCTTTAAAGCAACTCCGCGAGCGGTTGGGAAACCAGAACTTTGAGACGTGGATTCAACCCATTAGTGTGCGCGAGAGGCACGGTGAGCAGATCCATCTCGAAGTCCCAAATAAGTTTTTCCGTGATTGGTTACTCGAGCATTTCCTCAAGTCCATTGAGGAAACTCTTTCTATTCTGTCTCGTCAGACCGTGAAGGTTTCCATTAGCATCAACCAACAATTGGACACAAGCAGGGTTATAGAAAAGAGAGCTGGGCGGGAGAAATATCAGCCTATAAGAATCAGTAGCCTCGTCCCGAAATACAACTTTGAAAATTTTGTTGTTGGCGCCAGTAATCAATTTGCCCATGCTGCCTCTCTAGCAGTAGCTAACCAACCAGGAGAACATTACAATCCTCTCTTTATATACGGGGGGGTAGGGCTGGGTAAAACCCATTTGATCAACGCCATCGGCCACAGGATTTTAGAGAGGCGTCCAGCGCTGAAGGTCCTCTACCTTAGCTCGGAGTCCTTCATGAATGAGCTTATAGCGTCACTCAGGAGAGATAAAATGGACGAGTTTAAAACTCGCTTTCGGAACATGGATGCTCTGATCCTAGATGACATACAGTTCATCGCAGGTAAGGAAAGAACGCAAGAAGAGTTCTTTCATACGTTCAACTCGCTTTATGAATCTCACAAGCAGATAATCCTCACCTCAGATAAGTTTCCCAAGGAAATCCCAGAGTTGGAGGATCGACTCAGGAACCGCTTCGAATGGGGCCTGATTGCGGATATACAAGCACCAGATATGGAGACGAGGGTCGCAATCTTGCAGAAGAAAGCCGAGCAGGAGGGTGTCCCGTTGCCCCATGAGGTGGCTCTCTTTTTAGCGACGCATATAGATTCCAACGTAAGGGAGCTAGAGGGTTCTCTCACCCGTTTAGGGGCCTTTGCATCCTTGACCAAGGCACCCATCACGGTCGATTTAGCCAAGGAGGTGCTTCAGAATACCCTTAAGGGAGCTCAGAGAGAGGTTACGATAGAAAACATTCAAAAGACTATTTGCGATTATTTCAATATAAAGGTGGGAGATCTCAAAGCGAAAAGAAGGACCAAAGATATTGCCTTACCAAGACAGGTCGCTATGTATCTCTGCCGGAAATACACATCAACTTCCTTCCCTGCGATCGGTTACAAGTTTGGCGGCAGGGACCACTCCACGGTAATTCATGCCTCCAGAACTATCGAGAAGAGAATAAAGGAAGATCCACACATGCAGGCAACCGTCGAAAAGTTAGAGAAAAATTTACAGCTGAAAAGATAATTGGGGATAAACTGTGGGTAGCAAGAGGGAAGGTGTGAATAAAATGTCTTAGCAACGTTATTTTAATATCTTGCCGTGAAAAGTCAGCAAATTAAAAATTGTTAACCACAACCGAACACGTTCTCTAGATTAGGTATTTCACCCTTTTGAACATTATTCACAGCCCTACTATTACTAGTAAATCTAATAATAATTAGAAGATATACTTAGGAGGGTTTATGGAGTTCAAAGCTAAGCGAGGAGATCTTCTCGCAACGCTTTATTGGGCACAAGGTATCGTTGAACGTCGCAATACTATGCCTATTTTGGCCAATGTACTCATTGAATCCAACAAGGGGAATATTCGAATAACGGCGACAGACCTTGAAGTCGGGGTAAGAGGCAGTTTTGATGGTGAAGTATCTCAAGAAGGAATGGTTACTGTTAATGCAAAGAAATTATACGAAATTGTTCGCGAAGCTCCCGAGGAAACACTTCAATTAAAACGACTAGAAAATGAGTGGGTGGAGATTAAAAGCGGGAAATCGATTTTTAAGATCGTAGGCATGGATTCTCGGGAGTTTCCCCAGTTTCCTAAGTTTGACGGAGAAAAGCTATCTGCTACACCAGCAAGCGTTATCAAGGAAATGATTGAAAAAACTATTTTTTCTGTCTCTACGGACGAGACTCGTTACAGTCTGAACGGGGTCTTTATAGAAGAAAGAGGAGAGGGTAAGGTCCGGATGGTTTCAACGGATGGACATCGTTTGTCCTTAATCGAGAGGGGAATAGGGTCTCTGGGGTTAGAAAAGGGAGTCATTCTTCCGCGCAAAGGTCTCGGGGAACTTAGAAAACTTTTAGAGGGAGCCGAAGGGGTAGTCTCTATCGGGTTTAAAGAAAATATGGGGTTGGTTATCAAAGACAATGTAGAGCTTTTTATGCGTCTCATTGAGGGCGATTTCCCAGATTATAGTAAGGTAATACCCAAAGATAATCCCCATTTAGTGAAAATGGAACAAGAGATACTCCTGCAAGTCCTTCGACGGGTCTCTATCCTCTCGAGTGAGCGGTATAAAGGAGTTAAGATGGAACTCAAAGAAGGCAGGATATCGATCTCGGCGAACAACCCGGATCTGGGAGAGGCAGTTGAAGAAATCGATGTAGACTATCGAGGAAGACTATTAACTGTTGGGTTTAATGCCCGCTACCTCATTGATGTCCTTAGTGTGCTGGGGACTGCCGGAGATGTAGAGTTCCAGCTTAGGGATGAGCTCAGCCCGAGCCTCATTAGAAAGGAAGGTGATGAAGGGTACCTCTATGTCGTTATGCCGATGAGGCTCTAGCGATGAAATCTAGCTTCTATATTTTGAGTCAAGAGCGTATTTTTCCTCCAAGCCCACGATGTCGTGAAACTCATTGAACGAAATGAGGCAGTCAAGAATCCCTTGAGTCGTACCCCGCGCACGTAAAGCCGAATAGACGTCCTGCAGAGCCTTCGCCGAAGCGTAGAGGGGGCCTAGCGGCCAGACAACTAATTGAAATCCGAGCTCTCGTAGCTCGTCCGGCCCCATAAGTGGGGTGACGCCCCGCTCAATCATGTTCGCAACAAGCGGGCCGGGAACGTGGCGAGCGATTTCTCGCATTTCCTCTTTACTTTCCGGTGCTTCGATGAAGACCGCATCCACCCCGGCTTCACTAAAGGCAATACCGCGATCAATTGCGTCCTTAAGTCCTAAGGCCTGACGTGCATCGCTGCGGGCAACTATAAAAAGATCCCCTTCTTCTCGTGCCTGGATGGCCGCAGCGAGTTTCTTTAGATACTCTTCGAGGGGAATAACCTGTTTTCCTCTCATGTGACCACACCGCTTAGGCCAAACTTGGTCCTCTAGAAACATGCCAGCCGCGCCGGCGTGGATAAGCTCCTTTACAGTACGCATAACGTTGATCGCGTTACCGTATCCCGTATCGGCATCGACAATCACGGGATTTTCTACCGTGCCACAAATTCGCTGCGCCGCCGTCAGCATCTCTGTTTGAGTGAGAAGTCCAAAGTCTGGTTCTCCCAGTAGAGTAGCAGAGAGGCTGTATCCAGTAATGAAAATTACCTCAAACCCGGTTCGCGAAGCTATCCGAGCGCTGAGGCAATCATAGACCCCGGGCATGAGGAGGAGTCCTTCTTTCTTTAAGAAGTCACGGATTCGTTGCGCCTTGTTCATAATCCCTCCTATATACTACCTATATGAAGAATGATTAAAATAAAATAACATTATACTTAATAAAATTAAGATCTTTAGCTTCTTTATAAAAAGGGCTTGACAATTACTTAGAATTAACGTATGAAATCAAGGCAATAACCAAAAGAAAGCTAATAAAATTAACTTTGCCAGACAGCATTGATATAAAAATTCTCTCGATCCTTCAATACCACGGACGTCGCCACCTTGCGGAGATTGCTAAGGAGGTGAATCTTTCACCACCGGCCGTTATGGAACGAGTAAAGAAGCTAGAAGCACGCGGCATCATCAAAAGTTACCACGCCGTTGTTGATGCGAAAAAGGTAGGTAAAAATATCACGGCTTTTATTGGAGTGTCCATAAGTCACCAGCGCCATATTGAAAGTTTTTGCTTGCAGATGGCGGGCAGGGAAGATGTCCTTGAATGTCATCATGTAACAGGGGATGAAAGCTTTATTCTTAAAGTGAAGACGGCCGATACGGCATCCCTCGAAAAACTCCTCGCTGAAATCCGCTCGATGGAGGGAGTATCACGGACTGTGACCAAAGTGGTTCTGTCGACTTCGAGAGAAACGCAGGTTCTCTCGTTAGAAAAGGCGATTCAGGAATCCGCCGAGACGAGCAAGGCCTTGGGGATGGAGAAGAAAACAGGCGACTCACGGGCACCTTGAGGAAGAAATAGCTTTTTATGGGGCTTAACTTTCCAATTCTGAAAAATTCCCTTTACAACGCGGAGTTCGAACACGACGCCTGTGGGGTCGGTTTCATTGCGGACATTGGGGGAAACAAAAGCCACAAGATTCTTGTCCACGGGATACGCTCGGTCATCAATCTCACCCACAGGGGCGCCGTGGATGCGGACGCGAAAACCGGGGATGGCGCGGGTGTGCTCACCCAAATTCCCCCTAGGCTTTTTGCCAAAGAGCTGGAAAGGCTGGGATCGCATTTAAGCGATTCTAATGACCTTGGGATCGGGATGATTTTCCTGCCCCGCAAGGACCCAGAAGCCCAGAAGATCTCGAAGGCCATTATTGAGAACGCAATCCGACAGCAGGGCCTTATCTTCCTCGGCTGGAGAGAGGTCCCGGTGAACGCCGATGAACTTGGCGAAAAGGCAAGGGAGACTCAACCTGAGATCCAGCAGGCGCTAATCGGGAAGCTGGGGGGAGTCGACAGTGAAAAATTCGAGCGCACGCTTTATCTCACTCGCAAGGTGATTGAGCGCGAGGCAACAAGCCACGGCCTAACCGATCTCTACATCCCGTCTTTTTCCCACCGGACTGTGGTCTATAAGGCTCTGGTCGTGGCGCCTCAACTAGAGCGCTTTTATCTCGATCTCGCCAACCCTGACTTCGAAACCTCTCTTTGCCTCTTTCACCAGCGCTATAGCACGAATACGTTCCCAACATGGTCCCTAGCCCAACCTATGCGCATGCTTGGCCACAACGGTGAGATCAATACCCTTAAGGGAAACCGCAACTGGATGCATGCGAGAGAAGCCGAGATGGGGTCGGGGGTGTGGGGCGGCAAGATAGAGAAGCTTAAACCCATTATTACTGAAGGGGGAAGCGACTCGACTAGCCTTGACAATACGCTGGAGCTGCTAACCCTATCTGGAAGGACCATCCTACACTCAACGTTAATGCTTATTCCCGAGGCCTATCAGCGAATGCCGCACATGGATGGCGAACTGCGTAACCTTTATGAATATCTCTCTTGCATCAGCGAACCCTGGGATGGTCCGGCAGCTTTGGCCTTTTCCGACGGCGTCATCGTGGGAGCGGTGCTCGACCGCAATGGGCTCAGACCGGCACGTTATAAGATCACAAAGGAGGGTGTCATCATCATGGCCTCTGAAGTGGGGGTTCTAGAGATCCCGGACTCACAGGTCATTGAGAAAGGGAGACTGGGTCCAGGGCATATGATCGCCGTGGATACTGCTCGGGGCAGACTGTTACGGAATGACGAGATCAAAAAGGAGGTTGCCCGGCAGAAGCCTTACGGTCAGTGGCTGAAAGAGAATCTCTTGCGTGTGGATGCACATGCCTTGAATCAGGAAGAGCCGTGCTCCACCATGGAGCCGGTAGAACTGGTTCGCCACCAAAAGGCCTTTGGTTATGCTGAAGAAGAGTTGGAGGTCATTATCTCTCCCATGGTCACGGACGCCAAAGAGCCGGTCGGATCCATGGGCGATGACACGCCGCTTTCTGTCCTATCAAAGAGGCCCAGGCTCCTTTACACCTACTTTAAACAGCTCTTTGCCCAGGTTACCAATCCTCCCATAGACTCCCTGCGGGAAGAGTTGGTGATGTCACTCAACACGGCCCTGGGCTATCGCCGGAGCCTTTTGGAAGAGACACCCGAACATGCCAGGCAGATCAAGTTCTCTAGCCCGATCCTGAGCCAGCAGGAGATGGAGTGGCTCAAAGGGTTGCCTGAAAGCATGACCCGTGGAAGCAACGGCCAGCCGGTCCTCACCTCGGCGCTGCTGCTAGCCCTCTTCCCCGCTGCGGAAGGAGCCCAGGGCCTGGAAGCGGCCCTGGAAAAGCTGTGTCAGGCCGCGGTCCAGGCCGTTGATGAGGGGAAGAGTATCCTGATCCTTAGCGACCGAGGCGTGAGTTCAATACGTGCCCCCATTCCCATGCTCCTTGCCGTCGGAGCGGTGCATCACCATTTGATTCGGCAGGGAAAGAGGATGAGAGCGAGCCTCGTGGTCGAAACCGGCGAAGCAAGAGAGGAACACCACTTCGCGTGCCTGCTCGGTTACGGCGCGAGCATGATCCATCCCTATGTGACCTTTGAGACTATTCTCCGCCTGTTAGAGAACGGCTCGGAAAATGGTGACGGCATCAATGGACTGGACGCCCGAAGAGCGCTGCAGAATTATAAGAAGGCTATCGAGCACGGGATCTTGAAGATCATGTCCAAGATGGGGATTTCAACCCTCTCGAGCTATCGCGGCGCGCAGATCTTCGAGGCGATAGGAATCAACAAGGGTGTCATCGATAAGTATTTTACGGGGACGGCGTCACGGATCGAGGGAGCCGGCTTGGGCGAGATTGCGGCGGAGGTGCTGAAATTTCACCAAGCCGCTTTCGGCATCGCTCAACCTAGACTGCAGCAAGAAGGTTTCTACCGTTACCGCAAAACCGGTGAATACCACGCTTTTAACCCGGACGTCTTTAAGTCCATGCATAAGATGGTGAAAAGTGGCGCGCCCAAGGATTACCAGACCTACGCCAAGGCTGTCGATGAGCGTCCGCCGACAACGATACGCGATCTCTTGAGATTCAGGCCGAGAAAGCCGATTCCGATCGAAGAGGTGGAGCCGATCGAGGGAATCCTGAAGCGCTTCACCACGGGTTCGATTTCCCACGGTGCACTCGGTCGCGAGGCTCATGAAACCCTGGCTATCGCGATGAACCGTCTAGGAGCAAAGAGCGGCAGCGGTGAAGGGGGAGAGGACCCGTCGCGCTACCACCGTAAACCCAACGGAGATTGGGCCAATAGCGCCATCAAGCAGGTAGCTTCAGCACGCTTCGGCGTCACACCCGAATATTTGGCATCTGCCATCGAGCTGGAGATTAAGATGGCGCAGGGATCGAAGCCAGGCGAGGGGGGCCAACTGCCTGGCCATAAGGTCTCTGTTGAGATCGCCAATATCCGTCACTCCGTCCCCGGGGTTGCGCTCATTTCGCCTCCACCACACCACGATATTTACAGCATTGAGGATTTAGCCCAGCTCATCTATGACCTGAAGCAGTCCAATCCGCGCGCTAAGGTTGCGGTGAAGCTTGTTGCCGAGGCAGGCGTGGGAACGATTGCGGCGGGTGTCGCCAAAGCCTATGCCGACGTGATCCAGATCTCAGGGCACGACGGAGGCACCGGGGCCTCGCCTGTGGGCTCGATCAAGAACGCGGGGATGCCGTGGGAACTAGGCCTGGCCGAAACTCAACAGGTATTGGTTTTGAACAATCTCCGCGAGCGAGTGATTCTCCGGACCGATGGCGGCTTCAGAACCGCCCGAGATGTCATCATGGGCGCCATCCTCGGTGCCGAGCAGTACGGCTTCGGCACTGCTGCCGTGGTGGCGATGGGCTGCGTTATGGCGCGCCAGTGCCATCTCAACACCTGTCCTGTTGGGGTGGCGACACAAAACCCCGAACTTCGGGCGAAGTTCCCCGGCACTCCGGAGATGGTGGTAAACTTTTTTACGCTTATCGCTCAGGGCGTCCGGCGCATGCTTGCGGAACTCGGGTTCAGAAAAATGGAAGAGGTCATAGGCCGCGTTGATCTGTTGGAGCAGAAACCCGTGGAGGATCCCTCTAAGGCCATGAAGCTAGACTTAACCCCGATCCTGGCGGCGGTAGACCCTACCTGGACACGGCCCAGGTATCACACCCGGGAGAGAAACGACCGGAAGGATAAGCCTCTCGACGAAAGGATTCTGAAGGATGCCAAGGAGGCGCTGGAAGGAAACGGCTCGGTCGAGCTATTCTACAAAGTCCGCAACATCCACCGCGCTGTAAGCACGCGTGTGGCCGGGGAGGTTGCGCATCGGTATGGGGATACAGGACTACCTCCCGGAACGATCCAGTGCCATTTTGAGGGGAGTGCGGGGCAGAGCTTTGGCGCCTTCTGTATTCGTGGACTCAGACTTTTCCTGAATGGAGAGGCCAATGACTACGTTGGGAAGGGGATGGGTGGGGGGGAGATCATCATCCGACCAGGGAAAGGCGCGCGGTTCCGTTCGCACGAGAACGTCATCATCGGCAATACTGTCATGTACGGTGCCACCGGGGGATTCCTCTATGTCGCGGGAAGGGCCGGAGAGCGCTTCTGCGTGCGCAATAGTGGCGCTATTGCGGTGATTGAGGGCGTGGGAGACCACGGTTGTGAGTATATGACGGGCGGGGTGGTCGTGGTCCTAGGCGAGACTGGACGTAACTTCGGTGCCGGTATGACCGGAGGCTTAGCCTATGTGCTTGATGAAAGGGAAGAGTTTGCACTGAAATATAACCCTCAGCTCGTCGGGTTGGAACGGGTAGGGAGCGGGGAAGACCGCGACCTGCTGCGGAACCTTATCCTAAGACATCAGGACTTAACCAAGAGCCAAAGGTCAAAGGAGATCTTGGCTCGTTGGGACCATTACCTGCCGCTTTTCTGGAAGGTCTCACCTCTCTCAGAAGCGGGGAGGCTGTCCATTGCCAAGATCAGCCAGCTTATGGAAGAGCCCTCCGAGGAAGTCACCGCAACAGCTTAGCTCCGCCCATCAGCTCCTCAGGCTTTGATCTACCGCAAGAGCTTCGTAGCTCAGAAATTCTCTACATAGGGGCGGATATCGATCTCGTGCGTCCAGGCATTTCTGGGCTGCTTGAAGGCGTGGATGATGGCGTCGGCAATAGCGTCGGGAGGAATCACTGTTTCTGTTGCCCGGTTCGGATCCCGGGCGCGGAGCCTGGGGGTATCGATCTGTCCGTCCACGATCACGTGGACTATATGAATCCCTTTGGGGTGAAATTCGCGGGCGAGCGATTGGCCCAGAATGCGTAGCGAGGATTTCGCAATGGCAAGAGGAGCAAAGCCGGCACGGCCGCGCAGGGATGCTGTGGCACCGGTTAAAGAGATAAAACCGTGGCCGGCCTTAAGCATGTCCGGAATGACGGCCTGGGCCAGATGGACCGCACCCATCGTCCCAACCTCGAACGATTGGCGGATCACTTCCGGGTCAAGATCGAGAAAATTCCCCCGGCCAAAACCGCTTGCGTTGTAAGCCAGGATAGCAATTGTCCCAAGCTCTGAACGAATTTTATCTACGGCCTGAAAGGCTGCCTTACGGTTAGTAACATCCACAGGCACCACTAGCGCTTTCCCTTTATTAGCCCGGATCTGGGCCGCAACAGACTCGCTGGATTCGGATCGGCGTGAGAGAAGGCCAACCGAGTAGCCCTCTCTACTGAAGGCGCGAGCGAGGGATGCTCCCAGCCCAGGACCTACCCCGGCGACAATAGCTGTCTCCATATGCATTAGCCCTGCGTGCTTTTGACGAACAACTCTTCTGTGGGGATCCTGCTCCGAATAAGGCCTTGTTCATAGGAATATTGAATAAGGGTTTCCAAATTTTTCCTATTAGCCCCACCTAGACCGTAGACCCATGGATCTTTGCCTAAAATCTCTTCCTGCTCCTCTAGCGCGTGACTAAACCAGGCAAGCGGAACCCGCCTGGGGTTTTCCATTCTTTCATAGGCTATCTCTTTCGCGCGATCAAATGCCTGCATTAGATTGGTCGCGACCCATGGGTACTGATCAACGATCTCTTGCTTGATGGCAGTGGTATGCATAATCGGGAAGATGCCCGTCCTCCTAAAGTAATCAAGCTCTAGTTCCTTGTAGTTTTCGAAGAGCCGTCTCACTCCCTTGTCCCGATCTAAAATTGGCTGGATCAATTCTGGGTGGATTAAAGCATCCAGATTTCCGTCTAACAGCATTTTCACCACGTTTTTTCCTGGCTGAATTCGCTGAAGTACGAGGTCTTTGGATGGAGTAAATTCCACGTCCTCCTCATCTTGAGTAAACCAATTCATTTTTTTATGAGGAACCTGGTAATCGTGCTCTAGAATACCCCGAATCCAGAGGTTGCTTGTAACCTGAAAAGTGCGCAGGCCTACCTTTCTGCCAATCAGGTCTGGGGGTTTCTCGATCCCCTTGGTGGCATTAAGAAAGATAAAGCCGTGGCGGAATCTCCGGTGGAGAAAGACGGGTATGGCCGTGAGGGGTTGGCCCGTGTCTTTAGCCAATAGATAATTGGACATGGAAAGCTCGCAGACGTCGAACTCGCGGTTGCGGATCATCCGCCAGTGACGAATATCCGAGTTCATGTTTGTCAGGACCGTGAGTTCAATGCCGTCAGGCTTTACGCTCCCGTCCATGAGCGCGCGCACGATTTCGTAATCCCCGCAGGCTAAGGTCAAATGGAGTTTTTTAGACATGCGGGCTTTTTATCACGGATTACATAGGTTTTTCAAATAAGTGAACAAAGATGCCTATACCGCCGCTCAAACTGCTGTTTATCTGCGGTCATAGAGGCAAGAAACTCCCCGTGGGCCCAGGAAAATAGCGGCTGACGCAAGACGAACAGCCTCCAGAGC
>JAHFAO010000056.1 GCA_023250515.1 Deltaproteobacteria bacterium
CATGTATTGGTGACACTAGCGCTAACGCCCAAGCTCGATGTTCCCTGTGCGGCAAACAGATCAGTACTAAAAGCGGCTAAAACAAGTGCCATTATCCCTGCTACTAAAAACTTTTTCATCTTTTTCTCCTTTCTCATAGGTTCTTTTTCACTCATTTCTTTCTCCTTTCGTTTTTCTTTTTACTGGTAAATTTGGCCTGGCCGATTTCTTTGTAAAGCAGGAAATATGCCAAAACTGATTTTTAAATGTAACCTATTCATTTTACTAAAGAATCATCTATAATTTAGATCCGCTTGCCGCTGACGTTAATTGTAAATTGACGCAACATGTTCATATTAAAAGCCGTGGAGCGATATTTTGGAACATTTTTGTTCGTTCTTGTTCACCATTCCCAAAGTGCTTTTTAGAATTCCCAATTTTCATCTTTGTCTTCTTATCTTGGATGCCGTCTCCTATTCTGTGGGTCTTGTTAAACCTAAGAGGCAATATTATTGAATTGCGCTCCAACTCAGGATTCTAAAGTTTGCAAACCTATAGGTAATTGGCTATGTTGGAAATATGACCAGCGGGAATCGAGAGCCAAGAAACATTGTGCTCGGGGTCTCGGGGGGGATTGCTTGCTATAAAGCGGTCGAGTTGGTTCGATTGCTTGTCCGGGACGGGTTTACTGTTCAGGTCATTATGACCCGTGAGGCGCTGGAGTTTGTGACTCCTTTGACATTCCAAACTATTTCCGGCCGATCCGTAGCGACCGAGACATTCAGCCTGACGCAAGAATCTGAAATCGGGCACATTAATTTGGCCGATCAAGCTGACCTCCTGGTCATTGCCCCTGCCACGGCGAATATCATTGGTAAGATCGCGACAGGCATCGCCGATGATCTTCTAACCACGGTGATTATGGCAACCCGAGCCCAGGTACTAATTGCTCCTTCTATGAATGTTCACATGTATGAGAATCCCATTCTCCAGGGAAATATCAGTAAGTTGAAAGGGTTAGGCTATCATTTTATGGAGCCGGTAGAGGGCTACCTGGCCTGTGGCTACGAAGGGAGAGGACGGTTGCCGGAGCCACAGGATATTGTTGAAGAGATTCATGGGTTGGTAAAAAAAAAGGACTTAGTCGGTGAAAGACTTTTGATTACCGCCGGCCCAAATCGTGAGCCTCTAGATCCTATCAGATATATTGGTAATCGTTCCTCGGGAAAAATGGGTTATGCGCTTGCCCGTATAGGAGTGAGAAGAGGAGCAGAGGTAACCTTAATAAGCGGGCCGACGTCACTTAGGCCCCCTCAGGGGGTCCGGCTGATCTCAGTGTTGACTGCTGCCGAGATGCGTCAGGCTGTCCTGAAGGAGTTTTCGGCCGCGACAGCGGTATTGATGGCTGCTGCCGTGGCAGATTACCACCCTGAAAAGCTTCTGCCTAAGAAAATCAAACGTGGGAGAGATCCCATTCAACTCAGGCTGAAACCTAACCCGGACATTCTAAGAGAGGTCGGGATGAGGAAAAACGGACAGATCCTTATAGGTTTCGCTGCGGAGACAGAGGCATTGGTTGCCAACGCGAAGAAAAAGCTCCATGAGAAGAACCTGGACTTGATTGTGGCGAACAACGTCACCGAGGAAGGAAGCGGATTTGATGTGGATACCAATGTGGCCACCATTTTGGATCGAAAGGGTGGTGTCCATTCTCTTCCCCTCATGAGTAAGGAAGAGCTGGCAGATCGCATCTACGATTATCTCCTCGCATTAAAAAATAGTACATCAAGTTGAACTATTTAATTCGTTCAAGCCGTTCAAACCGTTCAACGATTTGGACTATTTGGACGATTTGAGTTCTTTAGATGGGGACTCCAAGAGAGCCAAAGCCGGTCAAGCCTTTTGTCGCATTGCTTTCCAATCACGAGTCGCTATTTCCCTCAGTGGAGGGAGACCTAAGGTCTATTTTTGGCTCCATCGATTCTGTTAGCGAAACCTTTCCATGGCAGGTTACAGACTATTACGAAAATGAAATGGGTCCCAGGCTGCTCCGCAGGTTTGTCTCCTTTGAACCCCTGACTTTGCCTGAAAGGTTGCCGGAGATTAAACTCAGAACCCAGGATTTGGAAGGAAACTATCAGTGGTTTGAAGGCGGGAAGAGGGGGCGGCGAGTCAATATTGACCCCGGCTACCTGGAGACCAGTAAAGTCGTTCTCGCCTCGACGAAAGACGCCTCCCACCGCATCTATCTCTGTTCGGGAATATACGGAGAGGTCACCCTAAGATTTGAGAGCGGCCATTTCCAACCGCTCGCCCATACCTATCCAGACTACCGCTGGCAAGAAACGCTCTCCTTTTTTGCTGCGATGCGTTCTCTCTATCTGAGCCAGTTGAAACATAGTGTTTAGTACGATAACTGTAGTGAAAAAAATATATAGATAGACAGCCTGTGGACTCGCCTCGAAAACTTATTGATAGAGAAGTGAGAATAGTGCTAAGATCCTTTTGCAACCAATGGCCCAGCAGAGCGAGCGAGAAGAGCTGAGAATGGTAGTGGCCTCACTACGCCGCCATGTCCGATGGATCGAGCGGGCGGGCGTTCGGGTCTTGCCTAGGGGTCAATTTGTGGATAATAAGCCAGAGGAGATGGCTGAGAGAGGCTTGCTTAGAGGTGTGGAAGGAGATCTTTTTTCCGACTATGCCGCGGCCTATCGGGCCAAGACTCTGGAGGAGCTCCGCGGAGCTATCGGTGATTGTCATCGGTGTAAACTCTGGCCTGGACGCACCCACTTGGTATTCGGCGTGGGGAACCCCCATGCGGATATCATGTTTGTTGGAGAGGGACCGGGCAGGGATGAGGACTTGCAGGGAGAGCCTTTTGTCGGGCGTGCTGGACAGCTCCTGACAGATATCATCAACAAAGGGATGGGGCTCAAAAGAGAGGATGTCTATATTGCCAATGTGATCAAGTGTCGTCCACCAGACAACCGTAATCCGGAGCCCGATGAGGTTGAATCGTGTGAGCCTTTTCTCAAGAAGCAGATCGAGCTGATAAGGCCTCAGGTGATTGTTGCCTTGGGTAAATTCGCAGTCCAGAGCTTGTTGAAAAGCAAAGAACCTATTACACGACTCAGGGGGATTTGGCATGATTACCACGGGATAAAACTAATGCCGACGTTCCATCCCGCATACCTTTTACGTAACCCAGGAGATAAAAAACTTGTTTGGGAAGACATCAAGAAAGTTCTTAAGGAACTCAGGACCTCGCCTGTTTAGGGGCGGTCTGTTCCTTGCTCTCGCCTTGGGTGGTTTTTCGCTGCTGGCCCAGCCGAAAAGCTCCTCTGGCCCCCATGTGGATCTCATCGTGGTCGATGGAGGAATCAATCCTGCAGTGGATGACTTTATCCGTGAGAGCATTGCCAGGGCGCGTGGCGGAGGGGCCAAGGCCTTGATTATCCAACTCGACACGCCTGGTGGGCTTTTGAGCTCAACCCGATCCATTGTCAAGGAAATCTTAGGGGCACCCATTCCGGTCTTGGTTTACGTAGCACCTAGCGGTGCCGGTGCTGGCTCAGCAGGAGTTTTTATAACCATGGCGGCGCATATTGCGGCCATGGCCCCGGGGACCAATATCGGCGCCGCTCATCCTGTGGCTGGGAGCGGGCAGGAGGTGAAGGGGGTGATGGGTGAAAAGATTGAGAATTTTACGGCCTCTTTCAGTGAAGCCATTGCTCAAAAGCGAGGGCGCAATACCGAGTGGGCGATCCAGGCCGTGCGCCGCAGCGTCTCGATAACGGAAAAGGAAGCTTTGAAGAAAAACGTTATTGATATTGTGGCCAAAGACATTGACGATCTGTTGAAGCAGGCGGACGGAAAAAAGGTGGATTTGGACGGGCGCGAGCAAATCATTTCACTCAAGGATGTCCGGGTGGAGCGCTTTGAGATGGGCCTGAAACAAAAAATCATTAATATCCTTTCGGACCCTAACATCGCTTATCTCCTTCTCATGGCAGGCATCCTGGGTATATACATGGAGTTTTCCCATCCCGGGGTGATTTTTCCGGGCGTGGCCGGCGGGATCTGTCTTCTCTTGGCCTTGACCTCTTTCCAACTTCTGCCTATCAACTATGCGGGTCTTCTGTTAATATTGCTTGGGATCGCCCTTTTGGTGGGAGAGGCCTTTCTTCCCAGCTTTGGAGTCCTAGGGATCGGTGGGGCGATTTCTCTTGCCCTAGGTTCTCTTCTCCTATTTGACACACAGAGTTCGGATTTGGCTGTGGACCGTTCTATCGTTTTTACTGCCGTTGGTACCCTGAGTGCCTTTATGTTGCTGATCGGCTATCTGGTCTTTAAGTCGCAGAAGAGAAAGCCGACTCTTGGCCTGGAGGGATTAATAGGAGAAATTGGAGAAGTTAGGGCGAAACTGAGCCCCGCTGGAAAGGTTTTCGTTCACGGGGAGTATTGGAACGCCGAAGGCGAGGGAGAGGTTGAGGTGGGCGAGAAAGTAAAAGTAGTTGGCTTTGACGGCATGCGTCTCAAGGTGACGCGACTTTCGGAGAGTGAGTCAAGGAGCTGAGAGAGGAGGAGCTATGGGAATTTTTGGGTTTGGGCCTTTGGCTACGTTTCTGATCATCGTTGTTATCCTGCTGATCAGCGGGGTCAAAATTTTAAGAGAATACGAACGGGCTGTTATCTTTAGGCTCGGGCGCATGGTGGAGCCGCGGGGTCCTGGGATCGCCTATGTCATCCCGCTGATTGAAAAGATGCTGCGCGTAGATCTCCGTACGGTCACTATGGATATTCCTCCGCAGGATGTCATCACGAGAGACAATGTGTCCGTTAAAGTCAATGCGGTTCTCTACTTCAGGGTCTTGGATCCCAATCGGGCAATAAGGGAGGTGGAGAACTATCTCTTCGCCACTTCCCAGCTCGCCCAGGTTACGCTTAGGAGTGTCTGCGGGCAGGGCGAGTTAGACGAGCTTTTGGCCGAGAGGGAAAAGATCAACAACCGTATTCAGGAGATCCTGGACGCTCAAACCGAACCTTGGGGCATCAAGGTTGTCCTGGTGGAGCTGAAGCACATCGATCTCCCCCAGGAGATGCAGCGGGCCATGGCCAAGCAGGCAGAGGCGGAGAGGGAGCGGCGCGCTAAGGTCATTCATGCGGATGGAGAATTTCAGGCTTCGCAGAAGCTGGCGGATGCTGCCGAGGTCATTGGGAAACATCCCATCGCCTTGCAACTCCGTTTCCTGCAAAGCCTTGTAGAGGTGGCCTCGGAGAAAAATTCAACGACTATCTTCCCGGTGCCTATCGACCTTTTGACCCCTTTCCTCAAGAAGAGTGAAACCTAATACAAACGTCCGAATATTTGTTACATCTACTCATTATCCTCTCACCCAACCCTCACTCTAATCCTCTCCCTGCTAGCTAGGGAGAGGGAAGGGTGAAGGTCATCCACTTTATGGAGCTGAAAGAGTTCATGTATGAGCTTCCCCGGTCCTTGATTGCCGCGTATCCGAGTGAGGACCGGACAGAGGCTCGTCTTATGGTGGTGCAAAGGCAAGCAGCGGAAATTTTCCACAGCGATTTTTCTGCCTTAGGGAACTTTTTACGTTCTGGTGACCTCCTGGTTCTGAACGACACCAGGGTTTTCCCGGCGCGTCTTCGAGGAAAGAAGCAAAGTGGCGGAAGGTTGGAGCTCCTTCTTTTGGAACCTTTCCCGAATCATAAAAACCATTGGATCACTCTCATGGATGCGGCCAAGAGGCCGCATGTGGGGAACCGGATCTTTTTCGCTGACGGAGTCTACGCCGACGTAATCGGGGAAATGAGCGGAGGTCGGTATGGAGTAAAGTTCCATCACCAGGGGGATTTCATAAAGCTGTTGGAAAGGTTGGGCGAGCCTCCTGTTCCCCCTTACATTCATCGTAGCCGTAACCTGGCAGCTCTCGATTGGGAGCGGTACCAAACCGTTTATGCATCCAGTCCGGGGGCCATAGCGGCACCCACCGCAGGATTTCATTTTACCTCAAATCTCCTTGAGGAATTAAAGTCGAGAGGGCTTGAGAGGGCATTTTTGACCTTGCACGTGGGACCTGGGACCTTCCAGCCGGTCCGAGAAGAGGTGGTGGAGCAACACCGGATGGAGGGGGAGCGATATATGCTTAAGGCAGAGGCTGCCGAAAAGATCGACCGAGCAAAAAAGGGTGGCAATAGGGTGATAGCTGTTGGTTCCACCACCACACGCGTCCTGGAGTGGGTAGCCCGGCGCAAAGGAAAAGTGGAAGCGGATGAGGGGATAGCGCGTCTTTTTATTTGTCCGGGAGACTCGTTCCATGTTGTCGATGGACTCATTACCAACTTTCATCTACCCGGCTCCACGCCGCTTATTTTGGTCGCCGCATTTGGTGGTTTGGATTTGGTTCGACGGGCTTATCAGGAAGCGATCCGTTTGCGGTATCGATTCTACAGCTACGGCGATGCAATGCTGATTTTATGATCGTGCTTGTGTTCGGCATTCGTGTTCGAACACGAGCTACGAGCACGAGTCACGGGATGGATTTTACTATCATCAAAAAAGATTCCGCTACTGGGGCGCGACTGGGCCGTCTCGTCACCGCTCATGGAGTCGTAGAAACCCCGGCATTTATGCCCGTAGGGACTCAGGGTAGCGTCAAGGCTATGTCACCGAGAGACCTTGAGGAGATAGGTTGCCAGTTGGTTCTGGCCAATACCTATCATCTCTATCTTCGCCCCGGTGTGGAGGTCATTCGGGATCTAGGTGGACTGCATCGTTTTATGGGATGGACAAGACCGATTCTTACAGATAGCGGCGGTTATCAAGTTTTCAGCTTAGGTGCATTGAGAAAGATCACTGAGGAGGGTGTCCACTTCCAATCACACCTGGATGGCTCCAGCCACCTCCTTAGCCCGGAGAAGGTGGCCCAGATCCAAGAGGACCTGGGCAGCGATATTGCGATGGTCTTAGACGAGTGCATTCCTCATCCTGCGAGCAGGGAATACACCCGGCTCTCCACAGAGCGCACGGTAAGATGGGCCGAGCGTTCTCTGAAAGCACACACGAGAAGTGATCAAGCCCTCTTCGGTATTATCCAGGGGGGTATGTATCAAGATTTACGCTTTGAGTGCGTACGAGAAATGATCCCTTTCCCCTTCGATGGCTTTGCTGTAGGCGGATTGGGGGTTGGCGAGGAGGAGGAAACTCTAAATGCCATTGGGGCGTTCACAGCCGGGTTGTTGCCTGAGGAGCGTCCCCGCTATCTCATGGGGGTCGGAAGACCAGAAGACCTGATCCTCGCCGTGCGTCGTGGATATGACCTCTTCGATTGTGTCCTGCCGAGCCGAAACGCCCGCAGGGGAACTCTCTTTAGCTCCAAGGGGAAGATAAGCATCAAGCGGGCCGAGTTTTCACGCGACTCTCGTCCGATAGATGAGTCCTGCGACTGTTACTGCTGTCGCCATTTCAGTCGCGCCTATCTGCGTCATCTCTATCTTGCCGGTGAAATCCTTGCGGCCCAGCTCCATACCCTGCATAATCTCTGTTTTTACCATCAGCTCATGGAGAAGCTACGCATAGCCATTCGGGAGGACAGGGCTGGGGTAGAACCGACCATCGATTTCTAGGAGGCAATATGTGGGACATGGCTTTCGCTCAAACAGCCCAGGCACCCTCAGGACCGAGTACGCTGGTGAGTTTCATCCCCCTCATTTTAGTCTTTGTGATCTTTTACTTGCTTCTGATCCGACCCCAACAAAAGAAGGCCAAAGAGCACCGGGAGATGCTGGACAAGCTCAAGAAAAATGATGAGGTGATGACTGCGGGCGGGATTTACGGTAAGGTAGTTGGACTAACCGATACCGTGGTTACTTTAGAGGTCGCCCCCAACGTGCGGATCCGGGTTCATCGACCGCAGGTCTCCACGCTCATTAAAGGGGAAAAGGTTTTAGCTAAAGAGGCGAAGGAGCAATGATATGCAACGTGGCGTTGCGGTTCGATTAGTTATTTTTTTTGTGTCAACCTTAGCAGCCTTTGTTTATCTCATCCCCACTTTTGTGAGCGGACTCCCTTCATGGTGGAGCGGGCTCCTTCCGACTGAACGCATCCATCTGGGGTTGGATCTCCAAGGAGGAAGTCACCTTGTCTTAGAGGTCAAGGTGGACAAGGCGGTGGAGAATGCATTGGAGCGAGTGAAAGAAGATCTGCGCAGACTCCTCAGAGAGAAAGGGATTGCCCTCAGTGAGTTGGAAAGGAAAGGAAATCAGATCCAACTGAAAGTACCATCAGCTAGCGGAGATAAGCTAAAGGATCTCCTCAAGGGTGAATTCTCCAATCTTGTAGTGGCGAGCTCTCGCGCTGATGCCGGGAGCATAGAGTTCTTTCTTGCGCTCCAGGAGCGGGAGTTACGCTCTATTAGGGACTACGCTGTGGATCAGTCGCTGGAGACGATCCGCAACCGCATCGACCAATTTGGTGTCAGTGAGCCGATTATTCAGCGTCGAGGGCAGGACATATTCGGCCGAGGGCAGCAGGATATACTCGTTCAGCTACCGGGGATTCAGGAGCCGGAAAGGGCCAAAGAGATCATCCGCAAGACCGCTTTGCTTGAGTTTAAATTGGTGGACGAGGTTCATGGCGTAGAGGAGGCCTTGCAAAGAGGCGCGCCTCCGGGCACGCAGATCCTATACGAAATCCCTAAGGGGGATGGGGGATTGCGCAGAGAGCAGGTTCCTTACCTCCTTGAGGCCCGCACCTTAATGACTGGAGAGTACATCGCCGATGCTCGAGTGCGGCCCGGGGATCAATTAGAGGGGCCTAATGTGGAGTTGATCCTAAACTCTAGCGGGGCGAGGCTTTTCGAAAGGATCACCGGAGAGAACGTGAAGCGGCGGTTGGCCATTATTCTCGATAACCGTGTCCACTCGGCACCTGTCATTCAGGAACGGATCGGCGGAGGAAGGGCCCGGATCACCGGAAGTTTTGATATGAAGGAGGCGCGCGATCTCGCCATCGTGCTTCGGGCCGGGGCCCTTCCTGCCCCGGTAGAGATCGTGGAGGAACGCACTGTGGGTCCTTCCCTGGGGCGTGATTCCATCCGCCAGGGAATTATCTCCTTTATCGTTGGCGGTTCTTTGGTTGTACTTTTTATGGTTGCTTATTATAGGGGCGGAGGTCTGGTTGCGGATATGGCGCTGGTTTTTAACGTCCTCTTTATGGTGGCCATTCTGGCTGGCTTCAAGGCGGTTCTGACTCTGCCGGGCATTGCGGGAATTGTCCTGACTGTAGGGATGGCGGTTGACGCAAACGTTCTCATCAATGAACGCATCCGGGAGGAGCTGAGAGCTGGAAAGTCGCCCCGCGCCGCAGTTGAGGCCGGTTATGAGCGGGCCCTGCCGGCCATCCTAGACTCGAACATTACGACCTTTCTTGCTGGAGTCATCCTGTTTCAGTTCGGTACTGGGCCCATCCGAGGTTTTGCGGTGACCCTTTGCGTTGGGATTATAACAACGGTGATTACGGCTGTTTACTTGACGCGCATCTACTACGACTACCGCCTCGCTGCTAGGAAATTGGCAAGAATCAGCATCTGAGTGAGCACAGTTATGGAAATCATCAAGCCAGGCACAAATATCCCCTTCACCAAGTATCGCCACATTGCAGTGATCTTATCCACACTGGTGAATTTGACTGTGCTGGCTCTGTTATTCACCAGGGGTCCAAATCTGGGAGTAGATTTTGCTGGGGGGACCATGGTCCACCTCAAGTTTCAGCAGAAGGTCGCGATACCTGAGATCCGCCAGGCGTTGGGCCAATTGGGTTTGGACGATAGTGGGATACAGGACTTCGGTCAGGACGGATCCAATGAGTTCCTGATCCGCTTAGAAAAAACAGTTCAACTCGGGACCCTTGGAGAAGAGATCCGTCGCAGTCTCTCCAGTCAGTTCGGCCCCGATCGGTTTGAGGTTCGTAGGATCGAGTCGGTAGGGCCCAAGGTAGGCAAGGACCTGCGCCAGAGGGGAACTTGGTCCGTAATTGCCGCCACGATCATGATGGGAGTTTATATCTGGGTCCGCTTTGGATTCAGTTTTGGAGCCGGCTTTGGACTTTACTTCGGCGCGGGGGCTGTTATCGCTCTGATCCATGACGTACTGGTCACCGTGGGGGCCCTTCTGGCAGCCCAATATGAGTTTGATCTCACGATCATTGCGGCCCTACTCACCATTGTCGGATTTTCAGTCAATGACACTGTCGTCATTTGTGATCGGATCCGAGAAAACATGCGGAAAAGCCGCCGAGAAAGCTTAGAGACTATCATCAACACAAGCATCAACGAGACGTTAAGCCGAACGATTCTTACCACGGGCACAGCCCTCATGGTTCTCTTCGCGCTTTTCTTTCTTGGCGGAGGGGTGATCCGCCCTTTTGCCTTTGCTCTTATCGTGGGGTTTTTCTCTGGTGTCTATTCGACCATCTTTATCGCCAGCCCAGTGATTCTTCTGTGGGAGAAAGGGAAGAGGAAGTCGTGACCGTGTCCGTACTCGTGGTCCCTTTCCAACCTCCTTGCCTCCTAGCCCGGCTGGGAGGCCACTAGTATGGAAAAACGGTGGATCTTGCGAGAGGCTGATGAAGGGCTCGTCTCCCTTCTCTCCGATAAGCTACAGGTTCCACCCCTTTTGGCTCGGATTTTGGTTCTTCGCGGCCTCAAGGAACCGGAAGCCGCTAGTCGCTTCATCTCTTCCAGTTTACGCTTTGATCTTCCCTCCCCTTTTCTGATGGCGGGTATGGAGCGGGCTGCCGAGCGCCTGGTCCGCGCCCTAGAGAGCAACGAGCTAATCTGTATCTGGGGGGACTACGATGTGGATGGAACTACCGGGACTGCTGCCCTGGTTTCATTTCTAAAAGAGATTGGCGGCAAGTCCATCTATTATGTCCCTCACAGGATAGATGAGGGGTATGGTTTGAACCCTGGAGGGATCAAGCAGTTATGCTCTCAGGGAGTCCGAGTGGTTGTCACGGTAGACTGTGGGATTTCGAACTATAGAGAGGTAGAGCTAGCCCAGAGCTTGGGTATGGATGTGGTGATTGTGGATCACCACGAGCCCCCGCAAGATCTCCCCCCGGCAGTTGCGATCTTAAATCCTCATCGGGCCGACTGTCCTTTTCCGGACAAAGGACTTTCGGGTGCCGGACTGGCCTTCTATCTGATTATTGGGCTCCGGGCCAAGCTACGCGAGGTCGGCTGGTTCACCCATTCCGGAACTCCCGACATCCGCTGTTACTTAGACATTGTCGCCCTCGGGACGATTGCTGACATGGTCCCTTTAAAAGGAGTCAACCGAATATTAGCCCGACGTGGGCTGGCAGAGCTTGGCGGCTCCACGCGCCCGGGAGTCCTGGCATTGAAGCAGGTGGCGCGTATCTCTACAGCAGAGGTGGGTGTCGGCCAGGTGGCGTTTCAACTTGGCCCTAGAATCAACGCGGCGGGAAGGATGGATGCCGGACTAAAGGTAGTGGAGATGTTAACCACGGATTCCAGGGAAGTAGCGTTTCGGATCGCTCAGGAGCTGGATGAGCATAACCATGAAAGGCAAGCAATGGAAGCCCGGGTTTTGGAAGAGGCCCTGTCACAGGTGGATGCCGATACAGCATTGCGGGATCGCTCCTCCATTGTTTTAGGTCGAGAAGGGTGGCACCCGGGGGTTTTGGGGATCGTGGCCTCCCGGATTGTAGAGAGGTTTCATCGGCCTACTGTTGTGATAGGATTTGATCAAGGGAAAGGAAAAGGTTCAGCCCGCAGTATTCGAGGATTCCATATGGTCGAGGGACTTCAACAATGTGCAGATCTTCTGGAAGGATTTGGGGGTCACGAGTATGCCGGGGGGCTCAGTATAAAACAAGAGAAGTTCCCGGTTTTCTTAGATCGCTTTGAACAAGTAGCCAAGGCCTGTTTGGCGCCTGAGGATCTCATTCCAGTTTTAGAAGTGGATGCCCAACTGGATTTTGCCCAGATAGAACTATCTTTGGCTCGACAGATCGATTCCCTTCAGCCCTTTGGGATCGGGAATCCTGAGCCTCTCTTTATAACTAAAGCAGTCGAGGTCTCTGAGCGAAGGATCTTTAGCAACGTGTCCCGCCTTAGACTTCGTCAGGGAGGTCGGACTTTGAATGCCGTGGCCTTTGGACCACAGTTTGGAGTTTCGGATAACGAGTCTGGAGGCGAGATTTCATCGAAACTCGATACTCCAAACTCGACACTGCTTCTGGGGACCAAGATCGATGTGGTTTATCGCCTGAGCAAGAACGAATGGAATGGGACCTTTGCAGTGGAACTTCGAATTGTTGACGTCCGAGTTTCTGCTGAACACTAGGGTTATCATAGAAACACACCTGCTATAATTCTTAATTAAGCCCTCAATCTTATCGTCCTTAACAATATGGTTGTCAGTATCGCCGACAGCCGCGCCTTGTCAATCGATTTGAAAGCCTGGGGATAGCAGGGGCCCTAGTGAGTCTTGCAGGTCACACATTGAACAAATTTGTGCCTCGTAGAACAGTTTTATCCATTGCGTTGAGGGGGCCTAGGTTGAAACAGGGAGTACAACTCATTGAAAAATAAAGAATTTCCATAATATGGCAGCATCAAAATACCTCACCTAGCTGGCCCAGGCTTTGCTAGATTTGATCATCTGACTCATAGAGGTTAGTCATGCCGGTTAAAATCCTTGTCGTGGAGGACCACGCAGATTCCCTTGAGGTTCTCACCTTCCAATTAAGGTTGATGGGTTATGAAGTGATTGAGGCGATAAGTGGCGAGGAAGGGATTGAAAAGGCTCGGAAGCATCTTCCTGAGATAGTTATTATGGATATAGGCCTGCCTGGTATCAACGGGGTTGAGGCAACTCAAAAGCTTAAGCAGAATCCGCAGACCGCGCACATTCCCGTGATTGCTCACACAGCGTGGAAGGAAGAAGATTATAAAAGAGAGGGTGAGAAGGCCGGGATATTGGAGTTTCTAACCAAACCTACCCCTCCCTCCCGATTTCAGGCCGCAATTGAAAAGTGCCTGAAGTTAAGAATGAACTGACCTCTCTATCCTTCCTCGCTACTTGCCCTCCCTTGTCAAAGGCTAAAATCAGACAGTCATAAAATTCCCTTGCTAATCCCAGAAAACTTCCTAGAATACAGGAGTTTGAGGGACTTGCGGCACGGTGCCAGAGATTACAGAAATCCCGCGGGACTCAGTTATATATCCATCGGGACTTGATTCTTTCTTTGATAAGGAACCGCCTAGACTTTGGTACTTAGGAGACCCCTCCCTTCTAAACGGTAAACTTTTAGGGGTTGTGTCGGCAAGAAAGATTGATCCTGACCTGGCATTAAAAGCCTCGGACCTCTTGCCACGGTTGGCATCCCTGGAGGTAACTTACATAAGCGGATGGCATTCTCCACTCGAAGAGGAGGCCTTGCGAATCTTGCTCCCTCTGCCTGTCAGGATAATTTTGTGCCTGTCCAAAAGTCTCAATAAGTTTACTCCCACTGTTGAAGTCAAAGCGCTAGTAGAGCAAGGAAGGGCTCTCTTACTAACTCACTGTAGTCCCAAGGCAAAAAGAATTAGCCGAGACGCCTCAATTAGGCGCAATCGATTAGTTGTAGCTTTAGCCAAGAGTCTGTTAGTTTTATCAGCCCCGCAGGGAAGTGCATCTTTTAAGTTGGCGCAACTGGCTGGAACCTTGGGAAGACCCGTTTTCGCCACTCAGCATCCCATAAACCAGCGACTTTTGGCGACTGGAGTACTACCTGCGACAATGGAGAACATTCAGAGAGAATTCCAATAGAAGACTATGGCCACAGCAAAGACGCTTGAGGACATAATTACTGAGCAGGCCCCGATTGTCTGTGAGCAAATTGAGGCGGCAACTGCCTTTGCTGAGTCAGAGATGGACCTCCAGATTGAGATGGCAAAGGCTCTAGAGGTCTTTTGCAAAGAAGCCGGACTGCCGGAACTCAAAGGTCACCACAACGCCACCATTGGTACAGGACATCCAGATTCAGTCTATGACTACGTTGTAATCGAATACAAGAAGCCTGGGCTCCTAAAAGGGTCGAACGATGCGCCCAAGAATCGAGAGGTGATCAAGCAGCTTAAAGACAGGTTTGAGGATCTCAAGAAAGAACACAAAAAGGACATCACTGAGCTTTTCGGCGTCGGGACAGACGGCCATTACTTCATTTTTGCTAGATTCCGCTCCGGTAAATGGGACATCTCGCAGCCCCTCCCGCGATCAGTACACGCGATTGAACTTTTCTCCGCCGCCTAGTTTCGCTGGGGGTTGCCGGTAAACCCTTCCTGGCTGAGTACCTGGCGGGAGACTTTGGCGCTGAGAGCGAGCGCAAGCTTGCCCGCGAGGGTATCGAGAAGCTCTACTGGCGTATCCGTGAAGTAGAGAAGGAGCCCGACAACTACCCCAAAGCCAAGGTTCTCTTTGACCAATGGAGAATTCTTTTCGGAGAGGTATGCGGCTACGACATCAAGAGCCCAAGTAGCAAGATTAAGCAGCTAGGAGAATTCTACGGGGTCAAGAAAGATCCGAATCCTGCCGCCCTACTCCATCTGGGATTGGGGGGAAGACGTATCTTTGCTGAACCTGGCCCTGGTGGAAATAGTCCTTTAATCCTGGGCCCCTACATCTTGCGATTCTCTTGATTTGAGGATTAGGATTTTCCCGCTCCATGAAGATCGCGCAGATCTCCAGTATCTATCTCTCCATTCCTCCGAAAACCCACGGGGGAACGGAGCGGATTGTCTATTCTCTCTGTCAGCATCTAACCAGACGCGGGCATCAGGTGGAGCTTTTTGCTTCAGGAGATTCAGAGGTTGATTGTCCACTCCACTCTGTTCTGCCCATCGCCAGCCTGGATGATCCCAATTCGACCTTTTATCTGGAGAAGGAGTTTGAAACACGCAACACCTACAACCTCTATCGCCAGGCGGGCCGTTTTGATCTCATTCACGCCCATTGGCCTACCTTAGCTCCCTATTTCTCTGTTTTTACGAAACCACCTACCCTGATCACTTACGCCTACGTCGAGAGAGAACTCCACGAATATTATCGACAGCACTTTCCCAATTGCATCCCAGTTTGCGTCAGCCAAGCTCAGGTGAGAATGCTTGGGGAGGAATCCCTGCCGGTGGTTTATAACGGGATCGATGTGGACGAAATTCCTTTTAACGATAAGCCAGAAGATTTTTTCATCATTGTGGGTCGGATGACGTCCGGTAAGGGCATTGCCGATGCGATCCGGATCGCCAAGAAGGCTAGAGTCCGGCTCCTCATCATCGGCCATGTCACCTCTCATCTTCCCTGGAGTGAGGAGTACTTCCTAAAACAGGTTGAGCCTCATATCGACGGGGATAGGATCAGGTACATCGAGCGTCTGTCATATCGACAGCTTATGGAAAAGATGGGCCAAGCTAGAGGTTTTCTCTTTCCCCTTCAGTGGGATGAGCCTTTCGGTATGGTCGTAGTAGAAGCCATGGCCGCAGGCACGCCGGTTCTGGCCTACCGACGGGGTTCGATGCCTGAGCTGATTAAAGACGGCGAGACCGGCTACCTCCTGGATGATGAGAATGAGATGGTGCAAGCCCTAGGCTCAGTTGAGAAAATAAGCCGAAAGCGGTGTCGGGAATGGGTGCAGGACAGATTTTCCGTGGAACAAATGGTTGATGGCTATGAAAGACTGTACAAAAAAATCGTTGGTGGGTAGCCTGTAAAAAAAGGGCCGGACCAAGAGACGAGCATAGCGAGGCGCGAGCCCCGAGGGACTGAGGCGTACTTGAGACAGTACGTCGCAGGGAGACGAGGGGGCGATAAACGAAGCTAGGCGAAGTTTATGGGTCCGGCATTAGTTACAGATCATCAGGTGGCAATTATGCGGCAGGCGATTCATTAGTCTTTTAACTACATGTCCTCGGAGCATGTGATAAAAGGCCGAACGACGCGTTACTCCGACCAGAACGGCATCTACCTCAAGCTTTTTTGCAGCATTGGCAATGGCCTCAGCCGCGTTGTAAGAGATCGCCCAGATGGGAATGATCTCGATGTTTTTATCCCGCACCTCCTGTAAGGCGTGTCTTAAGGTTCTCAATCCTTCTTCGTTAGGCATGTGCGGCGTCTCCCCGTCGAAAAGTCCAGGCCACTCCTCCACGTAGATGCAATAAAGGGCAGATTCTCCTTTGCCCTTGGCGCGTGTAATCCCTTCTTGAATGAGGCGCGGGCTTTCTCCTCGGAGCGCTAACAAGGTTGAAGAAGAGTAAAGCGGCTTAAGATCCACAGCGTCGGAGAGGGTCACCAATCCCTTAAGCTCTTCCTCGGCTAAGCTCTCTGATGCACGGTAAGCACGGGCTTGAAGGCGCCTGATAGTAGGGATTTGATGGAGGATGTCCATAAACCATGCTCTCCGGACCCCCACAGCGGCCAGCATACCAATGGCCGTGACGGTTCCGCCAAAGAGGGTCGCGAGCTCCTTCTCAACCAGGTTGACACCCCAGGCAACCATGACCATTGCGGTCGTTAGAAGTCCGATCCAAAATCCAATGTCACGCCGGCCAAGTCTCCAGCGGATCACATCCAGGCTGAGAGAGGAAAAGACAAAGGCCCCGAGCAGACCAAATGCATACATGTCGCCTAAGAGTGCCATCTTGCCCTGAGTGATCAGGATGACCACAATCGGGACGGACGTGGAAATGAGGATGGCAATATGAGGTGTGTTAAAAAGCGCGCTCCGTATGCCAATGATTTTGGGTAAGAAACCGCCATTCGTAAGTGCCAAAAAGACATGATAACCCCCGATAATCGCCGTATTGGAAGCAAAGAGGAGCAGGCTCGAGGCGGTAAGGACAACTGCCAATTTGATCCCGAAGCCCCCGGAGGCCAATCCCAGCTCAGATATAAACCGTTCGCTCTGAGTCGCCTTGATCTCCGGTGGCAAAATGGCTACCGACAAGGCAGTGAGAACCGGAGAGGTGATGATCATGGTGATGACAACTGCGGCCATGGCAATGCGCGTGGTCCGGCGGAGGGGGAAGCGCATGGCCGGGCTAATTTGGCTTATGCTCTCCAAGCCTGAGAAGGCAAGCCAAGCAGCGGCAAAACCGACGAGCAGGTCGTAAGCGGAGAGATCTCTACCGGTGCTCAGGTGGCGAAAGATCTCCTCCCATTGGGAGGCACTCATATGACGGAGACTCGACCCGATGACGATCAAGTCCACGACCAAAGCGCTGATAGCCATGACCAGAGCCACTGTAGCGCTCTCGCGAATCCCGATGATGTTCAGTATGGCAAGCACCATCACGCCTCCACACGCAAGCAAGACAATGTGCTGATCCAGGACAGGAAAGACGCTACCGATGTACTGAAGGCCGGAGACTGCAGAGATCGCCGTGGTGAGAAAATAGTCCACGGTTATGAGCATGCCCCCGAGGCAACCCCACATGGGTCCGAAGGCCTTGGTCGTGATTGTGACTACGCCCCCTCCTTCAGGATTGCGCCAAGAGATCTCGATGTATTTAAGAGCAAGCAGGACGAAGCCACCAGTCGTTAGAAGGACGAAAAACGGGGTGGCATCCTTGACATGACCGTAAAGGATTCCAGGGACATAATAGACCGAGGTGCCGATGTCGCAGAAGACGACCGCCCAAGCCAAAGGCCAGTTGAGTTGCCTTGTATCGCGCGTCGGTCGCATAGG
>JAHFAO010000329.1 GCA_023250515.1 Deltaproteobacteria bacterium
AGGGACCCTTCCGACAAAGAGATACCACCAAGTGTAGGGAGCGAGGTCCGTCTTGGGCACCGCCATCAACACATAGGTTAGGGCCGCGCGATCCACATAGGAATAGCTCGCGTAGCTCCCGCCGACTCTGAATTTGAGCGAATCCCTGGCATACTCGCGCACCGCCAGGACGAGCTGCAATTTTTCCCGCGTTTCCTGATCGAGGTCAGGTTTTTCCAGCAGGCTCTCGATAGGCTCGCGCCGCCAGAGGATTTTTCCTTCTTCGTAAGCGGCCCGGAGGAGATACATCGGGGAGCAGCCGGAAAACAGGAGGGCAAAAAGCAGATATGCTGAAAGCAGAAGCTTTAAATTGAACGGCGTGAAACTTCTCACAAGGAGTTATTCCTTTTCTTTTATCTATCATAACAGAGCAGTTATGAAAAATGACGAATGGCGGCGTTTGCAGTCCGGCGGGCGATTAACTGGGTGCCGATTCCAGGGCAGCCATAACAGGATTATGCCGACCATTGGGGCGGCCTTTTACGGCCGTAGGCGAAGCTCAAGATGCTGTTGTAGTTCAGGCAATATGTCCCCTTAACTGGTCAGCGAAAATGTCACCCTTGTCAAGCGTTCGACGTCTGCGCCTCCGAGTCCGCAAAGGTACTCGCAACTGAGGTTTGTTAGTCTCCAGTAGAAGTTCGTCTTTGTAATAAACTCGCCAACGGCCATCGAGGAGCTGGCGCACCTCGACACGACTTTTAGCGTACCCTGTGTGGCGAGGACCTTCGGGGATGTCCAGAATCGCTCCCGCCACTCGCACAGCGTTGTCATTGCCTACAGTAGCTTCGTAGCGGAAGCTACAGATCCGGTCCACATCGAGCCCTCTTGGCACTTTGCGCCACGCCGATTGGCTCTGCTGTGGTGGTTTAGCAAAGCGCCGGTTGAAATCATTCTTGAAAGGGCCGTTAACAAACGCCGTGGCCCGATCTCGGGTGCCAATGCCAGCCAGTCTCAACTCACTCACCAGCCGATCCTGCAGCGTCCCGAACATCCTCTCCACACGTCCCTTGGCCTGAGGGGAGAGCGCAAAGATAGGCTCGATACCTAAAGACTTAAGCGCCTGCCCCACTTGAGTGGGAATCCGCTCCCCGGCCAACTCTTCTTGGAGTGTCCAGTGATCGTCGTTTCTTCTAAATATCCCGTGCCGATCCATGTAGATCGCCAAAGCAATGCCTCTGTCTATCAGGAGTTGCTTTAAGCAGGTGAGATAGCTCTGTGCATCCTCTTGCTCGGAGAACACCCCATAAAGCAACCCTCCCGTGGCATCATCGATTGCCACCGTCAACGTCCACTTAGGACCACTCTCTCCCAGCCACCGATGAGGACTCCCGTCCCACAATAAAAGCTCTCCCTCCTGAGCTTTTCTCTCCCGCCTCTTGTAGTGACGCTTAGGACGATGCTTGCGCACGGCAACTATCCCAGCTTGCCGCAGCAGAGCACGAACGGTGGATCGAGACAGCTTCACACCCTCCTTCTCGCCCAACTTCTCCGTCAGATGCGTGTCGTTCAAACCCTTGTAGCGGCCCTGGGCTAATTGAAGTACTTTCTTAACCGTCCGTGGGACCGTGCGATTCCAGGGCCTCCTGCCCCGATTGCCGTGCAATAGCCCTTGCGCACCTCGCTCTCTCATCTTCTTTCTTAACCGCTTTATCTGGCGAGTTGAGATACCTAATAACTCTGCCCCCTTGCTCGCGCTCTCCCGCCCCTCCAAAGTCAATCGAACCACATGCATCCGATGCAACTCTCTCTGACTCACAATCAGCTCCCCTTCGTCCATAAGACCTCCTCCTTACGAGAGAAGATCCTATCCCTAGGGGTGACATAATCGCTAAGCAGTTATGGGGTGACATAATCGCTGAACTAACACATAGCTTTGTAAGGTACTGATTCTTAAGGCAAATATGACGAGGGGAAAAGATTTATCTTTTTTCTTCCCCTTCCAATGCCAAACGGTAGACTTCCCTTTTAGGGTAGGAAAACTTTTCTCCCAGAAGCTCCGCGATCTCTTTCACTCTCATTCCCTTTCTCTTAAGCCCCCGGATTTCAGCTCTCAAAATATCTTCTTTTGGAGCTGACCCCTCCTCTGAACCTCT
>JAHFAO010000330.1 GCA_023250515.1 Deltaproteobacteria bacterium
TGTATCTTGGCCGAGATCTTGAAGTGACCTGTTTTTGCTTCCATCGTAGACCTCCTTAAGAGCATTCCTTCTCTTGCCTTAAGTTACCAACTTCGCGGAAGGCTTTATTGCTCGTGGCAAGGAATTGCCAGCACAGGACAGGAAGCGCTTCGAAGAACTTTTTCTGTCACACTGCCCAAGATCATCCGAGGAAGACCGCTGCGACCATGGGTGGACATCACAATGAGATCAGCTGCTTTATCTCTTGTCCAGTTTACAATCAAACTATGTGCGTCTCCCAGCTCGACAATCTGCTGAACCTTTAGATTCGCCGCTGCACTAGCCAACTGCTGCTCCAAAAACTGCCGGAGCAGGTGCTTGTGATGTTCCACAAGCTTGCCTAATAGGTCATCTGCCTCCGCTCCAGAGGAAGTTATTTTCAAACTGGTTGCGTGAGATGTAAACTCGCTGGTACTCACCGCGTGGGCCACAATCACTTCAGCTCCCAGGGCCTTTGCCAAATTACAGGCATAGCGCACTCCGATTGCTGAGAAGGAAGACAAATCAGTGGGCGTTAGAATCTTCTTTATCAAGTCCATACAAACCTCCTGTGTCTTATAACCTAATCAAAGTAGTGCCACTCTTGCGATGCAGGCGCTACACTCAGGCGGATTTTTCCTGCACTCATATCAAAAAATTGCTAACTACCGAACCGGGAGGCCCTGCGCCAGCGATCTTATGAAACAGGGCGACGATCTCAGGAGACCAAGGGAGTTCCCTAATATACTTGTCCATCGTTTCGGGCATGAGAGGTGTGGGTAGATCTCCGGTTAGCTTTTTGAACTCCTTGTGGAATTCGCCGTCCATAAAGCTCTTCCTTGCCAGCGTCATTTTCCTATGAGTTTCTTCATCCGTTCGATGACCTCCGGGGGTTGGGCTATCACTTCTTTCGCGATTTTTTCCAGCTCTTGTCCGGTCGAGGGTTCTACCTCTATATTCCTCTTCTTGGCCTCGTTCAAAAACTCAGGATCAGCCATGGTTTTCATAAAGGCTTCACGTAAAATCTTGAGTTGGTCGGCTGGAATTCCGGGAGGCAGCAGGTAGGGGCGACCAAGCTCCCCGGAAGCAAGAACCACGGTAGTTAACCGGCGCCCCGCCTCGTCGGTCTTAAACTCATCCATCAGCTCATTGAGCGTTGGGATTTGAGGCAACCTCTCATCCCGTTTTCTCCCGGTTTGTATGAGCACGTGGGCGAATCCGTTCGTGCGCCACGTGCGGTACAACTCGCCACTGAACCAAGCGGCATGGGTAAACGCGCGGCACTGAACCTCGTTTCTTTCCACCGCCAGATCCATTTCCGGTCCGCCGATATAACCCAAGACAATATTGAATTTAGTGCCGATCGTTTCATTGAGAAGTCTTGGCATGTAATGGCCGATCGTACCTGTAGCCGTGGCAGCGCACTTGGGCGGCTCAGCGGCTCGCCGTACGTCATAGATCGTCTTAAAAGGAGTATCGGATCGCATATAAATGAGATTATTCGACCGATCCACGCTGCCGATCCAGTTGAATTTAGAATAGTCAAACTGGACCTCTTTACGTCCGGCGAGTTGATTAAAGTAAAGAGCAGGGATGATTGACGCGATAGTCAAACCGTCGGGCTTTGCCAGGCCGTAGAGATAATTCGCTGCGATCAACGAGCCGGCGCCCGGCATGTTTTGCACGATGAAGTCTGGATTTCCTGGAATGTGCTTGCCCCAATGTCGGGCTATGAAGCGCGCATAAGCATCATACGTGCTTCCAGCGGTGGTCCCAACCACAAGCGTAATCGTCTTTCTCTGGTAGAAAGGTGTCTGAGCTTCGAGATCCGATTCAAACGCAAGAGCCAACAAAAAACTGAAAAGAATTCTTCGCATGGCGCTCTCCTTTCCCTGATACCTTTCTCTTCGAAAATTTTTATCCGCTGGAAACCTACAGTTTAAAAAAACAAAAAAGCCAGCACACCCCTACGGAGAATTCCAAGGAGCGTCTGGCTTAAATTTCCCTTTTTCCCCCTCCAAGGAACGTCTTTCGTCCCTCTGTTAGCCCTCACATCTCGCGAGTAGCCTTATCAATGATGGGGGAGGCTCTTAATTTGTTATCAA
>JAHFAO010000331.1 GCA_023250515.1 Deltaproteobacteria bacterium
TATGATCCTCTGGCTCAGCTCGTCAGGGAACGTTGCGAGAAACAGTCGTTTATCCTCGTGATAATCTCCCACGATTCTGCCTTTGTCATCGTAGATATAAGCATAATCGACATTAGGTAGAGCCTTTGCCTCCCGGGCAAGCGTTCCAAGCTGGAATATATCCAGCCTATAGAGATGAGCAGTGACACTCAACTCCATTAGGTTAATCCCCACCCTAGCCCTGTCACCCATTTGCTCTAACAGGAGATTCCTCTGAGAGCGAATGGTCAAGTAGGTGAGTGTACCTAAGGCGGCCAGATAGAAGAGTGCAAGGGAGAGAAAAACCCTCAGCTTGAGGCCAAGTTTAATCCTTGGAACCATAGATGATCGCTACCACGAATCGACCTGTTTCCCGAGGGAGGAAAAAATGAACCTTTCTATATCTTTAAGGTGCTCTAGGGATCCTGGGGGGATCTCGTCGATCTTAGTCGTACTCTGCTGCCCCTTCAGTACCGCTTGACCTTCTGGATTTTTATCCATATTAATTAATATCTCTCTAAGGGCTGCGACTATCTTAGGGTCAAGATCCTTGCGTATCGAGATGATCTGTCGCGGTACAGACCTTGAACTTGCAATAATTTTGAGTTTGTCTCGAATCTCGGGCCTTAAGATTTGAAATTCCCTATGCGATGTGCCGGCGGCATCGACCTTGCCAATTGCTATTAGATGGGGTGCATTATCATCGCTGCTATGAATAAAACCCACGGTATCCGGGTCGGGCCTCGCGGGAGCGACGACCGCAATGAGTTTCAGCTTGTTCTCGACGAGAAGCATTCGCGGCAGAACGTGCGCAGAGGTCGAGTGAGGCTCATCAAAGGCGATGACTTTGCCCTTCAAATCACTTAGGGTATTGATGCCGCTATCCTTCTTGACCAGGATGACGCTGTAATATTCAGCCTCTTCATACTTCCATTGCCTTAAAATAGGGATGGAACCTGACCACTTAGACACCACCATTGTGGGCACAACACTGTCATGGAAGAGATCGACTTTGCCCTCTCTAAGGGCCCGGGCAAGCTGACCCACCTTATCTACTACTAATATCCTCCCGCCTGTGATACCCAGCGGGGCCAATTTCTCGGCGATATAATCAACAAACCCTTGGCGATCTTTTATGGCTCTGACGGGATTATCCTGGACCCTACCGAAGACAAGAAGCCTTCCCTCTGCTCCGAGAAGGGAACGAGAAGCGAATGAGACGATGAGGAAAAGGAAGAGACAGATCGATAGCGGAACCGGCTTGTAACGGAACATATAACTCCTGAATCTGTCCTACTTGCTATGGGCGCATTTTATTCTACTACTGTTTCTTAACTGCGGCAAATTCCCCGCCGTAAGATCTCACCACATCGGTCAATTCGGGTGCAGACTTGGGTAGGGCAAGAGAAGTCAGAGCAGAGAAGAGAACAAGCATGGAGGAAAAATAAAACACCCAACTAAACCCGATGGTATCAGCCAGGACCCCCGAAACAAAAACGGCAATAGGCTTAAATACGTTGGAAAGAGTTTTGAAGGCGGCAAGATCAATAGACGTTTTCTCCTCCGAGGCAAACTCCAATTTCAGATGATTTTGATAAACCGCGCAAGCGCTATTGAGAAGCTGATACAAGCACATCAAAAGCAAAAAGAAGTAAACAGACGTGGGGAGCGACAAACTAAAGCACACTGGCAGAAGCAATAGACCGCTTATAACCAAAGCCTTACGAGGATCCCAGCCAATAATAAGCCACCTGGACAAAAAGCCGACGTTAACCCCGTAAAAGATAAGCCCGACCATCATAACAGCCCCTACCAGAGTCGGGGATAGCCCGAATACAACCGTCAGATAAACAGGAAGAATGGCGCTTGCCCAAGCGTCTTCTGCGCCTTGAAGAAACCCGCGTGAAAGTCCCAACGTCTTGATTTTGGCGTCAACAATTCCCCAGATCTTGAGTACCGGCGTCCTCACTTCCTCCCTAAGATCCGGGAGATAACGTAGGGCCATTACGGCAGCCACAGTGGTCAGCAGACCAAAAACTGCAATGGAATACTTTAAAGGGAAAAAAGCGATGAGCGCGCCGCCAAC
>JAHFAO010000057.1:0-5036 GCA_023250515.1 Deltaproteobacteria bacterium
GACTTATTTTCGCAAATCACCTATGGGGCGTCAACCTTGGTTTCCCCTGCCGTCCGGCTTAACTCCTCCGCAGCCCCCACAACATTCCGCAATAGCGGGTATTCCTGGTGCTCAACGCCTGAAAGAGGATCGAGATACGTTACCACAAGAAATTTTTTACAGCCCCCTCTCTTCCCGGTCATCGGCAAATCTTAGCACTTCCATTGATGACTTTCGACCGATACCTCTTCTTGCCGCTTTCCCGGGGGCTATCTGCTCCGGGTTGCCCCGGCACGATCAAGATCTATCTCTCAGAAATGTATTTGTATTGCGAGATGCAGAATAATAACGGATCTGCGCGGTCAGTGCTTGTTTAACGCTCAGGGAAGGAAAACAGCATCGCCCGGTGGACGGTGAGACCGAGTTCTTCGCCTTCCTCAAAGATCTCGGTGTTGGGCGTCTGCACCCGCAGAGTCTGCTCACCCGCTAAGACTTTGTAGTCGATAAGGTTGCCGAGATAGTTCCGCACCTCCACCCGACACGGGATCTGGCCGGTCCGCCCAACGGTGATGTCCTCGGGACGGACGGCAAGCGTACACTCTCCCTCTTGTCCGCTAGGATCCGCTATCGTCATGCGATGTCCGCCCAACACCTCAACAGTGACCGTGCCGCTCGACCGGTCCATCACACGGCCAGGCAGAAAGTTCATGAGTCCAATAAAGTCGGCAACGAAGCGGTCCGCAGGGCGCGCGTAGATCTCAGCAGGATCTCCTACCTGCAGGATCCGACCAGCATTCATAACCGCCAGCCGGTCCGACATCGCCAAGGCCTCGGCCTGATCGTGGGTGACATAGAGGATGGGAATACCAGTACGGCGCTGGAGATCCTTCAGTTCAAAGCGCATTTGTTCCCGCAGCTTGGCGTCGAGATTGCTTAAGGGCTCATCGAGAAGGAGCACCTCGGGTTCTTTGATTAGGGCCCTGGCCAGGGCCACCCGTTGCTGCTCTCCGCCGGAGAGTTGGTTCGGATACCTGTCTGCCAAGCGTTCGAGACCCACCGTATGGAGAGCCTTATCTAGCTTCTCCCTTATGACCTCCTTCGACATCTTTTTGATCTTTAGGGGATAGGCCACATTCTCATGAACGGTCATGTGCGGCCAGACCGCATAGTTTTGAAACACCATACCAATGGGCCTTTCCTCGGTGGAGACATTGACATGATCGGAAGTAGAATCAACCAGGGTTTCGCCGATGTATATTTTGCCTGCCGTCGGTTCTTCAAGACCGGCCACGCACCTTAAAATAGTACTCTTCCCACAGCCGCTCGGACCAAGAAGGGAAAAAAACTCTTTATCTCTTACCGAAAAGCTCGTTGAATCCACGGCAAGAACTTTGCCGTACCTTTTGCTTAAACTTAAAATCCTGATCTTTTCCATTGTTCTTAAAACCCAGCGATCCCCCCGGTAATCTTCCTTATGACTAGATTCCCGATAATGATCAAACCCATCACAATGCAGGCCAAAGCGGCGGCAACCTCGCTATAGCCTGCATCCTGCATGTTATAAACTATGACTCCTATCGTCTCCGTACGGTGCGTATAGAGCAGAATCGAAACCGTAAGTTCCCGCATGGCCGGCATGAAGACTAGGACCCACCCGGCAATCATCCCTGGACGAGCGAGGGGCAGGATCACATCTCGGAGCCTCCGGAGAGTCTTTGCGCCTGAGACCCTCGCCGCTTCCTCTAGGGAATCGTGAATCTGCTGCAACGTGGAATTCGTCGTTCTAACTGCAAAGGGCAAGTAAACTGCCAGGTAGGCTACGAGAATGATCCACAGCGTCCCATAAAGGCTTACCGGAGGTTTTGTCCAGGCCAGGATCATTGCAATCGCCGTGACCGTATGAGGGACGGCATAAGGGATCGTGCCAAAGAGATCGAGCAAGCGACTTCCCCTCAGTTTTGCTTTTACATGGAGGTAGGAGATGATGGTGCCCACAAACATCGTAATGGTAGCAGCCAACGCCGCCAAAAAGAGGCTGTTCCAGATGGCCCTTCGACCCATATCCAACTGGAGGATATAGACAAAGTGCTCTAGCGTGAGGCTCTCCAGCACAAGAGGGGCACCCCAGTATCTGAGCAGGGC
Organism: Deltaproteobacteria bacterium; assembly: GCA_023250515.1. Taxonomy (GTDB): domain Bacteria; phylum Desulfobacterota; class Binatia; order UBA9968; family UBA9968; genus JAHFAO01. The sequence continues at coordinate 2,122 of JAHFAO010000057.1, forward strand.
GGTGAGAAACATGGAGAGCATCGGAACGATGGAGATGAGGACGACAAAAACAACGGTGCACAAAAAAACCAGAGTCTTCATCGAACGGAGCCTGAGATCCGCCGGGTGAACTGATTTGCCGCCAATCACGGTGTACTTACCCTCACCTCTCTGAAGAGCCCACTGAACGATCAATGGTATGACCCCCGCACCCACAAGCACGGTGGAGAGAGCTGTGGCGAGAGGAAAATCGGGAATCGAAAGGGCGTAATAGATGCTGGTAGTAAGCACAAAAAATCTCGCTCTCATTCCGAGGAGCGCCGGTATCCCAAAGTTCGCAATTGCAGCAATGAAAACCAGCAGCCCTCCAGCCAGGATCGCGGGAAGGACGAGAGGCAGAGTGATCTCGCGCATGATTCGGTAGGGATTAGCGCCTGAGGTACGAGCTGCCTCCTCCAAGCTGGCATCCATTCTCTCCAAGGCTGCGGCGACAGTGATGAATACTAAAACAAAGTAGTGGACCGTCATCACAAAAACGATGCCCCAGGCACTGTAGATATTCCAGGGGGCATTCTCCCATCCAAAGAGCCGGAGGAAGAAGCTTGTCAGATATCCCTGAGGCCCTAAGAGCTGGATCCAGGCGATGGCTCCAAAGAATGAGGGGATGGAATAGGGGAGTACGAGCAGGGTCCGAAGCGTCCGTCTATAAGGGAGATCCGTGCGAACTACCAAGAAGGCCAGAAGGGTTCCCAAGGTCATGCAGAGAACTGCACTGGCCAAGGAAATCCAGAGAGAGTTAAATAGGGCACGATAATAGACTGGCTGGGTAAGAACCTTATGGTAGTTTTTGAGAGTGAAAGTTCCTTCGTGAAGAAAGCTCCTATAAAAAAGCTGCCAGAGTGGATATACGATCAGAACCAGGATGAAGAGTCCTGCTGCCGCCATCAGGAGATAGCGCCGATCAAGGTTCGAGGCGGTCATCCTCAATGGTCAGCCTTCCTCGTAGGCTCTCGGCCACAGGCAGCTTCTCAATGGAACATGATTTTTTCAAACCTCTCCCTAATCGCCGGTGCATTCTCTGCCGCCCACTCATAAGGGATTGGGAGAAACTTGATCTGGCTCGCCGAGGGTTGTCCCTTCGGAGGTTTCACGTCTCCTCTCGCCGGAATCACCTCCTGTTTCACCAAAAACTCCTGACCCTCCTTTGATAACACATAATCAACAAATGCCTTACTGCCTTCAGGATTCTTGGTTCCCTTGACAATGGCGACAGGGCTGGGCACGGAGATGGCGCCTTCTGCGGGCCATATAATAGCAAGCGGAGCCCCCTTCTTAATCAGTCCGGCGACGATGTAATCGAGGGTCATGGCCACCCCAAATTCCTTCCCGGCTAGTGCCCTGGCCGCCTCCGAATTTCCCCTAAGGACAGCCACCCCTTTGGCCCTTGCCCTCTCGAACCACCCCCAGCCATCTTGCTTTACGAACGTTGCCACGGTGACGAAGTTGGATCCTGAGTAGAGGGGGTTCCCCATGGTCGCCTTCTTCCCTACGTCAGGAAAGTCCTTCCACGATTTTGGCGCATCCTTCAAAGGAATGACCTCTCTGTTCACGGCGATAATCATGTTGATGAGACGGCCGGCGGTAAAGTGACCCTTCGCATCTTTGAGATCAGCAGGGATATTCTTCGCTTCGGGAGAGACATAGGGCATGAGCTCTCCTTTGTCCCTGAGTTCATAATAGACGGGGGCATCCGCTAACCAGAGAAGATCGGCCTTAATCCCTCCCACTTCACGCTCCGCTGCCAGCTTCCGCCCCACCTCCGTGCTCCCGGCCCGGTAAAGTTCTACCTCTATATCAGGTCTTTTCTTCATGAACGACGCTGCAAATTGCGTGGCAAGTGGGAGTGGAACAGAGGTGTAAAGAACAATCGTGCTTTTGGGTCTGGCCTGGGCTGAAACCAAATCGGGGTTTTGCGTGAAGATGACGACAATAGTAAGAAGGAATAAGGATAATGTCTTAAATCCGTTCATATTTCACCTCATATCGGGATGAGAGTAATTTGCCGCAGCTTAATTCTGGAGCGTTCACAGGTCGGCCAACTGTGCCCTGAGAAAGGCAGTCGACTTCTGAACCATACCCATTTCATCTTTGGGATTCCATCCCTCAATGACCAGGGCGCCATCATATTTTTCCTTGAGAGCCTGAAGGACCGGGCCAAAGGCAATCTCTCCTTCCCCCATCTGGACATGGACCTTCGCTGACTTGGTATCGCTGATGTGGATATGAATGATCCTGCGGAGAGATCGGATAAACTCAACGACATCCATGACCGTATGGGCGTGAGAGATGTCGAAAGTGACGCCGAAGTTCTCCATATTGACGGCATCGATGATTTGGTTCGCGATTTCAGGATGGATGACTACTTCCTTGTTCCGCTTTTCCATGGTCTCCATGGCTACCAGTATTCCCACTTCTTTTCCCCTCTTGGCAATCCGGGTTAACGCTTCGATTTGGAAATCCCAGATGCTCTCCGGCCCGTCCTGCCGCCCCGTCGTGTAGCCAGGATGAACCGTGATCACCCTGGCCCCCATCTTTGCGGCCTCCTCAACCCCTTGAAGGACCTGCTTCAGGGATTCTTCTCGGATCCCTGGATTACTCGAGGTGATATTGATGTCTCCGATTGGACCGTGGACCGAGAGGTCCAGCCCTGACTGCCGCAGGCTTTGCAAAAGTCGCCCATCGTCATCGCGCCAGAAGTGCTCGGTCCACACTTCCAGCCACGAGATCCCGGCATCTCGGGCCAGATCGACGACGCGTCCAAGAGTATGAGACTTGAACAAGAGACTCGATATGGCAGCTTGCATGGCAACCTCTTATACTTGGATTTCCTTTTTGTCAATTATGAAAAACGATTTGCTCACCCTTCGACAAGTCTC
>JAHFAO010000057.1:5136-17481 GCA_023250515.1 Deltaproteobacteria bacterium
TCTCTATAGCAACGGACTTGCCTTCAGCAAAAAGAGCACCACCAAGGTCAAACACAATGGCTTTAATCATGGACGAAGGAAGTCACGATGCTTTCCAAAGATTAAAATATCCAGTCGAAGCTTATAGGTAGAATAATCCCGAAAAGCAGGGACGGTCAACCAGATGTCTCGTCCTTATAAAAGATTGTCAAGAATTCATGAGTGAGCCCACCATTTACAAAAAGAAGAATGTCCCCTTTTCTTCTCTGTCCCTCTTGTGATTTTCAACGACTTCGGTTATGCCTCTATCCTGGAGCTCCTAAAGCGCGAGTACGAAGGGCTCGTGGCAGGATCTGACTACCCGCCACCCTCTCTTCATGAATTTGCGCGCATCGCAGGGGCTCGAGGAAAGCGCATCACCTAAGCCCGAGGAAGTGAAACCTGCCTTGGGACGGATTTTTGAAAGCGGCAAGCCGGGACTTCTTGAGGTTTTCATCCCGCCCTTTAGGTAACATATTTTTGATTTGGGAGAACCACGATGGACTATTTCGAACCGAAAACTGTTTCTGAAGCTATTTCCATTCTGGCCCAGCAGGGAGAAAGCGCGAGGGTCATCGCTGGAGGCACCGATGTCCTGGTAGACATGAAGTTCAAGGAATCGCCTGCCTGCCTTGTGAATATCAAACGCATTCCCGGCCTGAGCTTTATCCGGCAGAACGGAAACTCTCTGCTCATTGGCCCTCTGACAACGATTCGGGAGATCGAAACGAATAACCTCATCCGGGAACGATTTTCTGTGCTCTGGGACGCTGCCCGTCAATTTGCATCTCTTCAAATACGCAATACGGCGACGATAGGCGGAAACATCTGCCGGGCTTCTCCCTCGGGAGAGGTGTTATCTCCTCTCCTCGTCCTCGAGGCAAGAGCAACAATGGCATTCGCGGACGGAGAAAAGTCTGTACCGCTGGATTCATTCTTTTTGGCGCCAGGCAAAACTCTGTTAGGAGCGCGAGGCATCCTGACAGCGATCGAGATTCCGTATCCTCCGGAAGGAACTCGAAGCCTCTACCTCAAGCATGCAGTGCGCGGGGCTATGGATATCGCCATCGTGGGGGTTGCGATTCTCGCAGCTTCAGGCTCCGATGGCAGGCATTTTAGCGATGTCCGCATAGGACTGGGCGCTGTGGCGCCAACGCCGATCCGGGCAAAGAGGGCCGAGGCGCTCTTGCGGGGCGAAGCGTTCGCTCAAAAGCAGATACAGGACACCGCGAAAGAGGCGGCCGCTGAAGCGCGACCAATCACAGATCACCGGGGAACTGCGGAGTATCGAAAGTGGATCGTGGAGGCCTTGACCAAGCAAGGTCTGACGGCCGCCTGGGAGGGCGCGACAGGAAAGGGGGTACACTAGCCATGATCGAGATTAGCTTTAACGTCAACAGTCAGTCGCACAGGGTCAGCGTCGAGCCCTCTCTTTCTCTCCTGGACCTGCTGCGAAACCACCTGGGCTACAAAGGGGTGAAGATCTGCTGCAACACCGGTGAGTGTGGGGCCTGTACGATTCTATTCAATGGGCAGCCAGTGAATTCCTGCGTCGTGCTGGCGGCGGACGCAAACGAATCTCAGCTCGTCACCGTCGAAGGCATAACTCAAGACGGAAAGCTGCACCCGGTTCAGGAAGCCTTCATAGAAGCCGGGGCGGTACAATGCGGCTACTGCACGCCTGGATTCATCATGTCCGCAAAAGCCCTTTTGGACCTGAAGCCGAATCCGACCCTGGAAGAGATCAAGGAAGCCATATCGGGCAACATCTGTCGCTGCACGGGCTACACAAAGATCATCCGCGCCATCCAGCTTGCAGCGCAACGACATGGAGGGAAATGACCGTGACAAATCTGGATTTCAAATATTTGGGCAAAAGCTTCCCGAGAAAAGGCGGTGTGGAGCGTGTCACGGGAGCGGGGATCTATGGAGTCGATTTGACATTGCCCGGCATGGTCCGTGGCGGGGTGCTGCGCAGCGAGCATGCTCACGCGAAGATCAAGTCCATCGACACGCGAGAGGCCGAAGCTCTTCCCGGCGTCTTTGCGGTCGTCACAGCAAAAGATGCTCCGGATGTAAAATACGGGAGAGCCGTGATCGACAGGCCCATGTTGGCAAGGGATAAGGTCCTCTACAGGGGAGACCCTGTGGCCGCGGTCGCAGCCGACACCGAAGCCACGATTAGAAAAGCTTTAAAAATGATTAAGGTGGAGTACGAGCCGCTTCCAGTGGTGCTGGATGCCGAAGAAGCTATGAAACCGGAAGCCCCGACACTCCACGAAAAGGTCCCGCCGCCGGCGAACTTACCCAAGGACGTTCAGGCGAAGAATCTTGTTGCCTATATTCCCGTGCACTGCGGCGATCCGGACAAGGCGATGGAGCAAGCGGACTATGTGATCGAGGAAAGCTATGAAACCCAGATGGTCCACCCGCAATATCTTGAGCCGAGAATCGCGGCCGCTCGAGTCGAGAACGACGGAAGATTAACTATATGGGTAAACGCCCAAGCTCCCTTTGGCGTCCGCAGTGAGGTCTCCAAGCTGCTTAAGATCCCGGTCAATAATATTCGAGTGCTCGTCACAGACATCGGCGGAGGCTTCGGTGGAAAAGCCACCGGGATTGCGTCGAGCGCCAGTCTCGAGCCCATTTGCGCCTTGCTTGCGCTCAAGTCTAAAAAACCGGTCCTCATGATTCTCGACAAGGCCGAGGAGACCCTGGCGACGACCGTCAGGGGGGCGGTGAAAGTTTGGATAAAGACTGGCGTGAAGAAGGACGGAACCATTGTAGCGAGGAAGGGAAGAATGATCTTTGATACCGGCGCCTATTCCGGTTTTGGCGCTCAAGCCGGAGGGAGGTGCGCCCAGATGCTCGCAGGTTGCTACAGGGTACCGAATGTCCATGTCGACGGTTATGTTGTGTACACGAACAAACAGGTGTGCGGAGCGGTTCGAGGACCTGGAGGAATACAAGCGGCGTTTCCTGTGGAATCCCATATGGACTCTATCGCCGAAAAACTAGGGATAGATCCGATCGAGTTTCGGCTGAAGAATGTCCCCGAGCCCGGGGAGACGATTGCCGGCGGGTTGAAGCTGCACGATGTTTCGCTCGGCCAGACCATCGTCAAAGCGGCAGAAAAAATCGGCTGGGGAAAAACCAAGCTAAAGGAGAATCAGGGGATTGGCTTTGCCTGCTCCGCTTGGATCGAGAGCGGAGCGGTGGGCGGCGGTGCCATCGTGAAAGTCAACGAAGACGGCAGCGCAACGCTCCTCATTGGGAAAGTCGATTACGGAACCGCCGTTAGATTCGGCATACCCATGATCGTCGCCGAAGAGCTTGGCATCCCATTCGACGAGGTTACCGTTCTAAGCGTAGATACCGATACCGCTCCCTGGGATGCGGGGACCGTGGGAAGCAGGACAACCCTGGTTTCCGGGGAAGCGACCAGGCTGGCGGCCGTCGACGCTAGGAACCAGCTGTTCAAAATTGCCGCGAGACTGCTGGAGGCGAATGTCGAGGACCTGATCGCCGAAGAGAGACAGATTCGGGTGAAGGGCGCGCCGGCCAGAGGCGTCCCCCTATCGCAAGTGGCGACCGCCGCCCACGCCGAGTTGGGCGAGGTCATCGGCAGGGGCTATTACGAGGGCAAAGCCATCGAAACGGAGGAAAAGGAAAAAGGGAGTTCGCCTCCATTTACCACACACGCCGCCCTTGTGGAGGTGGACCCGGACACTGGTCACGTGCAGGTCTTAAAGTACGTCGCGGTTCACGACGTCGGCATCGCCATCCATCCCGACGGTGTTGAGGGACAGATCGAAGGCGCAGTAGTCCAAGGACTCGGTCAGGCGCTATGCGAACAGGTCCTGTTCGATGACAAAGGGAGAACGCTCAATACCACCTTCGTCGATTACCTCATGCCTACCGCAAACATCACGCCGGAAATCGAGCCCGTAGTGGTTGAGGGATACTTAGGCACAGGACCGTATGGAGCCAAAGGAATCGGTGAAATCCCGTGCGTCCCCGTGCCCGCGGCGATCGCCAACGCTATTCATAACGCGATTGGCGTCAGAGTCAGGAAACTTCCTTTGAGCCCGGAAAAAGTTCTGAGGGCCCTAAGGGAGCAAAAGGGACCTCGGTAATCTCCTTTTCCGAAAGCATTCAATCTTCTTTGCCTTCTGAAGTTCTCGGGGATTTTTGGGGAAGTCATCCGGCAATGCAGCGACGAGTTCTTGAAGTGTTGCGCCTCTCGGGCTCTCCAATCTGCGGAGCAAATACCACTGGCGGCTCACCTGATCATTTCGGGGCATTAAACCTCGCCAATTTTTTGACCTTAAGTGAGTAGACTCCCTAGCCTCTCAAGCGGGACATTCTTCCACCAGGTAATCCGGCCTGTCAACCTTGAAAATCCCATAGCCTATAGTGTATAGCTCTGACAATGAGCTACGAATTCATTTTGGCTGAAAAAGACGGACCCATTGGTGTCGTCACGTTGAATCGGCCACCACAGTTGAACGCCCTCTCCTATGGTCTGGTCAAGGAACTGGCCCAAGCTATGGAATCGTTCGACCAGGATCCTGAGATCAGAGTCATCGTACTCACAGGCGGAGAAAAGGTCTTTGCCGCCGGCGCAGACATCAAAGAGATGGTGGATGCCACTCCCTTTGATGAGCGCGTTCGAGGGAGATTCGACTTCAGGGACCGGATCAATAAGATCTCGAAACCCGTAATTGCTGCCGTCAGTGGATATGCCTTGGGCGGGGGATGCGAGATAGCGATGAGCTGCGATATCATCCTTGCATCAGAGACGGCTCGCTTCGGTCAGCCCGAGGTAAACCTGGGTATCATTCCGGGAAGCGGAGGGACTCAACGATTGACGCGGACCGTGGGAAAATACCGGGCCATGGAACTAATGCTTACGGGAGATCAGTTGACCGCGCGGGAGGCAGAGCGGCTAGGCCTCGTCAATAAAGTTGTGCCCGTGGAACTTCTTTTGGAGGAAGCCAAAAACCTAGCCAGGAAGATTGCTGCAAAGGCACCTCTCGCCGTTAAACTCGCCAAGGAGGCCGTTTTGAAAGCCGCCAATACTCCATTGGATGAAGGATTGGAATTCGAACGCAAAAGCTTCTACCTACTTCTTGCTTCTGAGGACAGAAAAGAGGGCATGAGGGCCTTCCTGGAAAAACGCAAACCGGAGTTTAGGGGAAAGTAGGCCGTGAATTACGAGAACATCCTATACGAGAAACAAAACGGGGTCGCCACGATAACGCTGAACCGCCCCCAGGCGCTGAATGCCTTTACCCCACAGATGAACAGTGAGTTTCAGGACGCACTCAGGGACGCAGATGGGGATAAAAGCATCCGCTGCTTTTTAATTACGGGTTCTGGTCGCGCCTTCTGCGCCGGACAGGATTTAAAGGGACGGACCCCAGAAACAAAAGGTTCGTTAGGCGAATCTCTTCGGGAAAGATACAATCCGATCATCTTACGTCTTCGCCGCACAGAGAAAATCGCTATCGCTGCAGTGAACGGAGTGGCTGCCGGTGCAGGGTGCAACCTGGCGTTAGCCTGTGATCTGCGCATCGCGTCAGAAGAGGCTAAGTTCATTCAGGCCTTTGTCCGAGTCGGGCTCGCGCCGGATTCTGGCGGAAGTTTCTTCCTGCCCCGTCTCGTTGGTCTGAGCAAGGCCATGGAACTCCTTCTTCTCGGAGAGACGGTCGAAGCTCAAGAGGCGCTGAGGCTTGGACTCGTCGCCAAGGTAGTTTCGCCAGATGAACTCTCAACTACAGCTCGCGAAATGGCCGAGAAGACAGCCCGAGGTCCGCGCAGCATCGGCCTCATCAAGCGGGCGGTCAACCGTTCCCTTCTGCCCGAGCTGGAAGCTCAGCTAGAATACGAGGCGAGCCTCCAAGAAATCGCTGGCAGGAGTGCGGATTATGACGAAGGGGTACGCGCCTTTCTAGAAAAACGTTCTCCAATATTTACGGGAAAGTAAGCTACCAGTGCCGGCCCAATTAACTTCGCCTAACTGCGTTTATCGCCCCTCGCTCTCCCTGCGGCGTACAACCCCAGTACGCCTCAGTCGGCTCGGGGCTCGCGCCTTGTTATGCTCGTTTCTTGGCCCGGCATCTCTGTCTCAACTTTTGCAAGGTCTAGACAATGCCTGATCTAGCCAAGATTGGTGTGATTGGCGCTGGCACCATGGGTGCGGGGATCGCGCAGGTCGCCGTGCAGGCCGGGTTTGATACTCTCGTCTACGACATCTCTCAGGATTTTGTCGATAAGGGGCTCAGCAGGATTAAGGGCTTTGTTCAAAGGAGCCGGGAGAAGGGAAACATAAGGGCCGATGACGAACGGCAGATCCTTTCGAGGCTCCATGGTGTCTTGGAACTGGAAACATTGAAAGATTCCTGTTTGGTGATCGAGGCCGCACCTGAGAAACTCGACCTCAAGCGCGATCTTTTCAGGCAGCTCGATTCGATTTGTGATTCGGAGACCTTGCTTGCTACGAACACTTCGTCTCTTTCGGTCACGGCAATAGCCGCAGCCACCAGAAATCCTCAGCGCGTCCTGGGGATGCACTTTTTCAACCCACCTCCTTTGATGGCTCTGGTCGAGGTCATTCAAGCCGAGCAGACAATCCCTGCAACTATCCAAAGGGCCGTTGAGATAACCCGACGGCTCGGGAAAACGCCTGTGAGCGCCAAAGATACACCGGGTTTCATTGTCAATAGGATCGCCCGGCCCTTTTATAATGAGGCGCTACGCATCCTAGGAGAGGGTCAATCCTCGGTCGAGACCATAGACCGGATTATGAAAGAGGCCGGTGGTTTTCCCATGGGCCCTTTTGAACTCATGGATCTCATCGGGAACGACATCAACTTTGCCGCAACGGAATCGCTTTATCGATCATACCTCGACGACCCGAGATTCCGCCCGAGTCCCATCCAACAAAAGCTGGTCCAGGCCGGCCACCTCGGGAGAAAGACGGGTAAGGGTTTTTACACCTATGGCGCAAAATAGCCTGGCGATCATCGGTAAGGGCAGCCGCCTGGCCGAGGAGGTCTTTCAGCTCAGCCGGGAAAAAGGATTCGAGGTGAAGCTTCATCCTGATACGAAGACGATCACCCCTTCTATTTCCTTCGTTGTGGAAACGCTCGCTGGACCGGAGGCGGCAAAAAGAGAAATGATAAAAGATCTCGACGCAAAATTGCCTTCGGCCGCAATCATTTTAACTTCCTGCCTGGGTTACCCCGTAACAGAAATTGCATCGTGGAGCGCAAGGCCGGAAAGGGTCGTTGGTTTTGCCACCTTCTATCCCATCAAAGAAAAAAAAGTGCTAGAATTAATTCCAGGTCTGAGGACCGAAGAAAATTCCTTAAAGGAGGTGGAAGCCTTTCTCCGCGCCCTGGGTAAAGAGACCGTAAGGATAAAGGACGGTGCAGGAGCGATTTTTCCTCGTATTTTAAGCGCCATCATCAATGAGGCGGTAAGGAGCCTGGACGAGGGCGTGGCTCAGGCCGAAGAGATCGATGTGGGTATGCGTCTTGGCACCAATTATCCCTTGGGGCCGCTTCGCTGGGCTGACCAAATTGGTCTCGATGAGGTGCTTGCGGTTCTGGAAGGATTGCAGCGCGAGACGGGCGATGACCGTTATCGGCCTGCTCCGCTGCTAAAAAAGATGGTGCTGGCGGGTTGGCTGGGCGAAAGCACTGGCAAAGGGTTTTATATTTACAGAGAAAATGAGGAGTCAAAATGAAGGAAGCAGTTATCGTCGATGCAGTGCGCACGCCCATGGGCCGCCATGGGGGAACCTTGAAAGATATCCGCCCCGACGATTTAGCGGCGCATGTCGTAGCCAAGCTGATCCAGAGGACCGGCATCAACAAGGAAGAGGTTGAGGATGTCTATCTGGGTTGCACGAATCAGGCAGGAGAAGATTCCCGCAACATCGCACGCAACGCCTCTCTCCTGGCTGGCCTCCCCTACACCATCCCTGGCGCAACGGTCAACCGCCTTTGCGGCTCCGGACTTGAGGCCGTTAACCAAGCAGGACGGGCGATTGAAACAGACCATGGAGAGCTTTTCATTGCCGGCGGGGTGGAAAGCATGACCCGTTCTCCGTGGGTCATGCCGAAGACCGGTACCGCTTTCGCACAGGGAAACGTCACTGTTTATGACAGCACCTTGGGTTGGCGCTTTCCCAACCGTCGCCTCGGGGAGCTCTACCCGCTGATCAGCAATGGCGATACCGCAGAAAACGTCGCAGAAAAATATCAGATCAGCCGCAGGGAACAGGATGCCTTCGCCCTGGATAGCCACCGGCGAGCAGCAAGGGCGACGGAGGAGGGCATTTTCAAAGGCGAGATTGCCCCTGTTGAGGTCCCCCAAAGAAAGGGAGCGCCCCTTGTTTATGACAAGGACGAGGGTCCCAGAGCTGACACGTCGATGGAAAAACTTGCGGCACTGAAACCCGTATTCAAGGAGAACGGAAGCGTCACTGCAGGGAATTCATCCCCCATATCTGATGGAGCGGCTGCCCTTCTCTTGACCACGCGCGATAGGGCCAAGGCGCTAAGGCTCAAACCTATCGTGCGGATTGTCGCCTCAGCCGTGGCCGGGGTTGATCCCTCATACATGGGTATGGGCCCTGTTCCGGCGACACTTAAGGCCCTGAAAAGGGCCGGTCTCACGGTCGATCAGATCGACCTCGTCGAGCTCAATGAGGCCTTTGCTTCCCAATCTCTTGCCTGCATTAAAGAGTTGGGGCTAGATATCAAGAAGGTCAATGTCCATGGCGGGGCCATTGCTCTGGGCCATCCCCTTGGCTGTAGCGGGGCGCGCATTATGACCACCCTGATTCATGAAATGAGAAGGCGCGGGAACCGCTACGGGCTGGCAACTATGTGCATCGGCGTAGGACAAGGCATAGCCACGATCGTCGAGAGAGTGGACTAAGTTGAGAATTAGTCGCAAAGCTATTGCCATTCTCCTGATTACATCGGCCTGCGCCTTAATTCTTCTCGTAGTTTCCCTTAATAGCTTGATCGACAAAAATCGCGATCGCATTCGCGAAGAGATCCAGAAAACCTTAGGGAGATCTCTTACGTTCGATGAGCTCCGGCTAAGCCTTTGGGGCGGGCTCGGGCTATCGGCAAAGCACTTGCGTATAGCCGATCACCCTAGCTTTGCCGCAACCCCCTTCATCCAAACCAAGGAGTTGAAGATGCAGGTCCGGTGGCTCCCGCTTCTTCTCGGGAATCTTGAAATCGAAAAACTTATCTTGGATGAGCCTAAGATCCAGATCATCAAGAACGAAGCGGAGACACTGAATATCTTCGCTATTGCTAGCCCGGAGAAAAAGGCAAAAGAGAGCAGAAAGGTCAAAGAGGCGAAAAGGCAATCTGGGCCGACTCTCCTCGTCTCCGCGATTCATGTGAGAAACGGCAAGATCGACTACATCGATCGTTCGCTTAAGGAAGCCGGTCAAATCCGTATCCACCATGTGGATATGGACCTCAAAGGTCTTACCCAGCGAGGGACAACGAAGGTCAGACTTTCAGCCAACCTGTTTGAAGGTGAGAGACAAAAGATGAGCGTGGAGGGGTGGATCGGGCCATTTCATGGCGAGAGAAATTGGACCCAACAGCCTTTAGATCTCCAGGTTCACACCGACTCGCTGCCTCTGCCACAGTTAACTCGGGCCATCCCTTTTCTAAGGGAAAAGATTCCACCTTATCTCGGAATTACAGGACCGATCACGCTCAAGGCAAAGCTCCTGGGTACCTTTGAGCGACCTCGAATCAGCGACCTCATCCTCGCAGGACCGTTCTTCGGCTCAACAGGAAATAATGCGACTGCAAAGGGAGAGCTGGATTTTTCCAAGAGCAGCATCTGGACAGAAGGCGAGGTCAAAGGGAAAATAACTGTGGATCCGATCAGCCTAGATCAGCTCAAAAAAATTCCTTTTCTCAAGCAAGCCCTTCCGGCCTCTCTCACCTCGGAGGGTCCTTTAAGCGTAGCGAGTGAACTGCAGGGCAACTTAAAAGACTTGAAGGTGCATACCCTGATCAAGGCAGGGGAGAGCGAGATCCAGTATGGGGACTGGCTAAAGAAAGCCAAGGGCATTCCAGCCGAGATGGAGGTGAGAATAGGGCGCCAGAAGGATCGGCTCCTCTTTGAGGAGTCCACCCTCACAATCTACAATCTGAGACTCAAATTTTCCGGTTTACTTGAAGAGTTACCCGAGCGGCGCCTCATGCTGAAGCTCAGCACAGATGGGGTGGATCTTAACGGTTGGGATAGGCTCTTGATACCGCTATCCTCCTATACCACCGAGGGAAACCTCCGATGGGATCTCTCGATCAAAAAGAACCTCGCCGCCCAGATAGGCGGCCTTGATGTCCGGGGTACGCTGAAGCTCGAAGAGATCCAAGCCAAAGACAAGAAGACAGGACGCAGCATCGAGAAGATGACAGGGCGGGTATCCTTTCGAGGCAATGAGGCGCGGGTTGAGAATTCTTCCTTCCGTCTGGGGTCCTCCGATTTAACCTTGGAGGGCACGTTGGTAGACCTTTCCCAACCCATCCTTCGCTACACCCTGCGCTCCCGTAGACTTAACCTTGCGGATTTAACTGGCCTTGCGGCTTATAGGGCCGACGAGATGAAAGCCTTACTGAGTACGGGAGAACTTCAAATCAGGAAAGGGGAACCAATAGTACGAGGGAACCTCTCCTCTTCAGAAGGCATCCTGCAGGATATCCCTTACCGCAATCTGCGGGGGGAAATCGCATGGTCCCCACAGGGCGTGAGCTTCAAGAACCTCTGGTTTCAAGCCATGAGCGGCACTCTTCGAGCCAACGGGGTCTGGGAGACAGGGGCCGCGAACTCTCAACGCCTCGCCCTGGATTACAATATCGAGGCTATGGATCTTAAGAGCCTGCTGGCTCAGAAGTTTCCCAAGTTTAAGGAACATGTAGAGGGACAATTAAACTTTAAAGGGAAGCTGCGGGGCGAGGGTAAGAACGGTCCTGCCTTGCAGGAGGGCCTTCAAGGAGAGGTAGAGACGCTAGTTCGCGGCGGCTCACTCAAAGATTTCAATCTAATCGAGCGAGTCCTCTCCAAGGTCACAGGGCTCCCCGGGATCTCCAACCTGCTTTCGTCCCGAACTCCCGCCCGCTACAGCACTCTGTTCAAAAGACCGGATACCCCTTTCGATACTCTGGCAGCGACCTTCACCGTCGAACGGGGACGGATCCATAGCGAAGATCTTATCTTGGCTACTCCCGATTACAGCATCAACGGAAAAGGTTGGATCGGCTTTGATAAGACCATGAAATGGAAAGCCACATTGGTTATGTCACCTCAGTTTACCCAAGAACTCATGCAGGAACATAAGAATGTCCGCCACATGGTGGACCAACAGGGACGACTCGCTATCCCGTTTCGTCTCGAAGGCACCCTCCCTCATGTCCAACCCAAGCCTGACCTCAAAGAACTGGCTGAGACGATCCAGCGGGGCATGGTACAAAGAGGTATGGATCGAGCATCGGGAGGGGAAAAGGACCGAAAGAAAAAGGACAGGCGAGAGTGGATCCAAAAGGGACTAGAACAGCTCTTTGGGAAGTAGCGGCTGATAGCTAAATAGAGAAATGAATCTACATGAGATTTACTTAGAGATTCGCCCCGAAGACATCGCGTACGTCAAGTTCATTTTCGAATCCTACGAGGGGGTGGGAATCATCCGAACCGTGGACCGCAAGAAAGCCGTGATTGTTATCTTGGCCGTCGAGGATTTCCTCACTACGGCCCGCTCCATCCTGACCTCCCTCAAAAACGAAGTCTCGCTGAGCGAGATCCCCCAACCAGCCGACATCGGAGACGACTGGCTCCTCAGAGAACTCGGCGCCGACTCTCAACGCAAAATGCAGAATGCAAAATGAAAAATGTAAAATATTAATGAGTTCTTAAGTAGCTTGACATTGTGGAGGATGAGTTTGAACGGGAACTCCGTATCCGGCCATCTCTGGATTCCGCTTTCGCGGGAATGACGGAGGGGCGTCATGCCCGCGCAGGCGGGCATCCAGGCAGGAATCTTGTCTCTCCACATTGAGACATCGAGGGGGGGGCCAGACAGAGCCGGGGCAAGCCTCGAATGTCAAGTTGCCAATGAACTCCTTAAGAGTTTTGCGTTTTGCAATTTGAAATTCGCCTTTTGCAATCCCTTAAAGAAAAAATTCTGTCCTTCTTTTTCTCTAAACCACGCCGCCGGTTTACGCCCCTTGAGATCCTCAAGGGCATAGGTGCATCCCGAGGAGATCTGCAGGTAATCAC
>JAHFAO010000332.1 GCA_023250515.1 Deltaproteobacteria bacterium
GAAAACTAACTCTTTTCATAAAAGACTCCTTTCCCGATCTTCGATTTGCGATTTTCGATTTTGGATTGAGAATTATTGACAATATTAGATTTACCGTTCTTCCACAACCGAAAAACGCCACCCAAATTCACCGCCTAATATAGCGACATAAGAATCCGGCGTTGCCGCTCCTCTGTGACAGCGGCTTCTAGGTCTGACCGCAGTTCGGCCTAGGAGTATTTACAGCTTGAGAGGTCCTTGATAGTGATTTTCAGCCCTTTTCAGACATACTACTCCCCTTCGCGGTTGAAAGCTGGAACGCGTTTCTCCCTTCTCCTCTCCTGCTACGCCTAACCCGAGGGCATGACCGCAAGTTCCGCCATCTTCGTTCGTGCCTCGATCAGAAGCCGATAGGCGGAACACTTCTTCTCCAACCGAACCACCAAGCCCCGAGCACGACTCAGGATTCGTCCAGGCAAATGGATTACCCCAAACCGAATCGCTTTCATCCGCTTGCCCACCCACGCTTGTCCTAAAACCAACCTTTTCATTATTACATTCAGGTTCAAAGACAGCACCATGATCCACCACCAGGCCGCGTTCTCCCCAAAGTCTCCCGACGGCAACTTGCCTCCCGCCAGATCATCCTTCATCACTTTGTGCACCTCTTCACTCTTCCCACACCGCTCCTGCTGCCAAACAATCAGCCTCCCCCCCTCCCAGTCCATGTTCGTTACCATCCCAAAAATCTTGTACCTCTGTTGCCTCATCTCCAGCGTCTGAAAGGGCAATTTCCCCTGCTCTTCCACCCACGGTAGCTCTAGTTGTCGCAACGGCTCCCGCGTCGCCAGATATCGATACTCCAGACCATGCTTACTGTGCCCAATCTTATTGGGAACAAAACAGACCTCCGCCCACTCGCGTCCAGTCTCCACCCGTTCCCCATTCTCTTCCCGGTAAATAGGCCGCCACTCCGACTGCGCCACCTGCCCTACGGCCCTTTTAAACTCTTCGGTCACGTCGCAACTGATGGCAAACTCGATTCGTCCAAAACGCTCGTCCTCCCCTCTCTCACAGTAACGCAATAACTCATGCTGGTACCCAGCCGTATCGGATCTCAACCGAATCTTCTCCACCCCCTCCGGCAACTGTCCCAGCGCTTCCTTCAGTACCCGCAACTGCTCGTATCCCGCAGGCACATTGCCATCGCGAAATTCAGTATGTAACACCACCCCCTGCTCCGCCCAGTACGTGTTCAGCGGTTGGTACGCTTTGTAATGCTCATAGCAATACAACGCCCCGGCCTTATGGGTCTCCGCCAGGGTCGCATCCATATCCAGGGTCGCTGTCTTCTCACATCGCTTCGACTGCAGGAACGCCACTAAATCTTCATTGACATGGCTCCAGCCGGCTAAATGCCCATTGGGCCTCGGTATAAAGGCCTTCCCAACCTGCCTCTGTCTCTCCTCTCCCTCCTCATGAAACGCCGCCAAGTAGCGGAACACCGCCGAGGGTGACGGCACGGTGCGCCGCTTCTCCTTGCGCCACCGCCGTTCCAATGCCCGTCTCTCCTTCCGCTTCAACCCATGCAGTTCCACCCGCCGTAAAACCTGACACCACCCCTCGTCTTCCTCTAATCCCCGCAGGTCCTCCACATGCTCCCCTCCCGCCAGATTCAACATGACCAGCGCGGTAACCATCTGACTGTCCGTCCAGCCCTGTCCCTTATCCCGAACTCGTAGGTGCCGTCCAATCGACTTCGATAATCCCACCACCTTCGTCAGATCCAAATACAGCGGCAATCCTCCCAGCGCTGTCATTCCTGCCCCACTCTTCTCCAATTCGTACTTGAATGGAAGTATCCCTTGTGCCATCTATGTATCACCTCGTTGGTGAGTGTTTTCTGATTGTTAAAACATTCTAATGCATCTTAACGGTGCATGCCAACGAGGTTCTTGCGTTTCGATCAATTTTCTTATTTTTTTTTGATGGTGAATCAGGGTCCCTTTGACATCTTGACTTTACTGGTATCATACTCCCCGCAGAAACAAAACTTGTCCTGAGCGCAGTCGAAGGATGACCAGAACACGGACAAAAAGGGCCAAAACTCTGCCCGTTAAAGA
>JAHFAO010000192.1:0-4375 GCA_023250515.1 Deltaproteobacteria bacterium
CGGCTCTCCATGATGACGCCTTCGTCCAAGACGATGTTCACGTAACAGATCGGCGCCTCTTCCTTGAATGCGGGATTGCGCGGCACGCGCACCCAGGTGAAGCTGTGAATTTTGCCCTTGCCTGAAGCTTCGACCCAATCCAAGTCGCCGCTGAAGCAGTCCACGCAAACGACGCGCGGGAAGAACTGCAGTTTGCCGCAGGCTTTGCATTTCTGGAGCAGCAGTTTTCCCGCCGCTGCCCCTTGCCAATAAGGTTGATCAATCGGGTTGACCTTCGGCAAACTTTTTTTAGGTTGATTCGCTTCCGCCATCACCTTCTCCTTTCCATGATCAACCCGGCAGTGGTGCCGAGATTATGTCCGTAATTTAACCAACCGATCCCTGTCACCAGCGCACGCTCCGCCTTCTTCACTTGGTGGCCATCCGCCTCGCCTCTGAGTTGTCGCAGACCCTCGACGACGTGGAGAAAGCCGCCGGCCAATCCGGCCTGCCCCACGGAAAGCTCCCCGCCACCGGTATTGACCGGAAAATCTCCCTTGTAGGTCAGGTCGTGGGCTTCAACAAACTTTCCCCCCTCGCCCTTCTTGCAGAAGCCGAGATCTTCGATCTGGATCATGACGGCGATGGGATAGTCATCGTAAATTTCGCAGAAGTCGATATCCCCGTGCTTGACCTCGGAGAAAATTCTCTCGCCCACCACTTTCATGCCGAAGGTCGTCTTGTCCGGCAGCATGTTGGCCACCTGGTAGTGCGACCTCTCCGCGTCGGTGACCAAGTAAACCAGCTTGTCCGTGATCTGCTTCGCCTTCTCTTCTGAGGCGAGCATGATACATTCCGCGCCAGAGCAGGGCATCACGCAATCGAAGAGACGAATAGGATCCGAGATCATCCTCGAATTAAGATAATCCTGGAAGCTCATGGGCTCCCGAAACAGGGCTTGCGGATTACTGAGCGCATTCTCTCGTTGCGCCATGGCGATTTTTCCTATCTGCTCGAGGGTCGTGCCGTATTGCGCCATATGGAGGCGCTGAATCAGCGCCATCAAGCTGTTCGGCCCGCCGTAGCCGTAGACGTCCACGTAATTGGCGCGCTGATATTCTAGCGGTCGTTGCTGCGGGACGCTTTTGTCGAAAGAGTTGCCGCCGACTAAGACCACAACATCGACTTGGCCCGCCTCAATGGCATCCGCCGCCCGGCGCACGCTCATCACACCGCCGGCCCCGCCGTAATCGCCATTGAGCACCCAGTCCAACTCCAGGCCGAGCTGTTCGGCCACATGGGGCGAGTAATCCGGGCTTGCTTGCGTGGTGATCGAAAGCCCCTGGATCTCTCTTTTATGAAGTCCTGTTTGCTTCAGTGCCTGGCGTATCGCCTCCGCGTAGTACCACAACACCGACGCCTCGGATTTTCTCGAATACTCCGTGGATCCATAACCAACAAAACAAACTTTCTTGCGCCGCATTGTTTCTCCTTTGGTCGAAACAGTTTCGAGCTCCGAGTCTCTGAGTTCCAAGCCTCAAGTTCCCTTGGCGGCCTTTGCGGCTTTGCGCGAGATAGTCTTTCCTCGCGCCAAGACGCCAAGATCGCAAAGAAAACCTGAAACCCGAAACCAGAAACCCCGTTATCTACTCAGTCCTAAAAAATTTCTCTCCCATCGTCCGATCAATCTCCGCTTCGCGGCCGTAGAGGAGACGCATCAGGCGGGCATCGCGGTAGAAAGACTCGAATGGGAATTCCTTACACACTCCATATCCGCCATGGATTTGTATTGCCATGTCGGCAGCCTCAAAGGCCATCCGCGTCGCCCTCTTCTTGGCCAATGCCGCCGCACTATAATAAGGTAGATCTTGATCTGCCTTCCATGCCGCCTCCAGGGTTAGCCAGGTAGAAGTGCGCAGATTTATCGACAGGTCAGCAACCATCCATTGAATCGCCTGGCGCGAGGAAAGGGGCCTGCCAAAAGTTACGCGGTTACGCGCATGCTCCAGCGAATCGGCAAGGCAGCGTGTCCCTATTCCCAGCGAGCGGGCAGCGAGCCGAAGCTGTTCTGTCGCAATGAGCTGCCGAACATCGTTCTCATCCCCCACAAGCTGCTCGCTTCCGACCATGCATTCGCTTAGGGTCAGCCTTGCCACTGTTTGGTCTGCGGTGAGATCACCCTCATCCTTTATAATAAGCCCCGGAATACCTCTCTCTACAAGAAAAAGACCGACATTGCTCGAGCCCCGTTCTTTCGCGGGCAGGATAAAGAGGTCGGAACTAGGGTTGAAAAGATCGATCCCAGAACTGTTGAGGCAAAAGCCTTTCGGTTCCTTTCGGTACGAGGTACGAATCTCGCTCGTACTCGCGGTTCTATGGATCTCGTCAAAGGCAAGGGACATTGATAGTTCTGCTTCGGCGATCTTCTTTGCGTGCTGGCTCTTTTCGATGATAGAGGGAATCGCTGGAGGCTCGAACGGCAAAGCCGTTCTGCCAAATTCCCGGTAAATCAAGATTCGGGAAACATGGCTTAAGCCTGCTCCACCAATCTCCTCGGGTAATTCCAACGCCCATAGCCCGATCTCTTTAGCTTTCTCGACCAGTGTTCTCTTGAGCCCAAGATCTAATTCTCGTCGCGGGGGTTCTCCAGGTGGGAGGAAGGGTTCTCTTTGCTTAAGAAAAGCGCCCTCTAGCTTGAGAAGCTCTCTTTCCACAAATTGAGCCGCGGTGTTTTTTAAAAGCTTCTCTTCTTCGCTTAGTTTTAGATCCATAACGTACATCAAACCCCCTCACCTTAATCCTCTCCCCCTCGCTAGTCGGGGGAGAGGGAAGGGTGAGGGGGAGTTACATCAACTCCAGGTAAGAGGTCCCTTCTCTAAACAGCGCCCGCTGGATGATGTGGCGTTGAACTTCAGATGCCCCTTCAACAATGCGGCGGGAACGGGCGTGGCGGAAGATTCGCGCCACTGGATGATTCTTGCGGTACGCGGCAGGGCCCAACACCTCCAAGGAAAAATCGACTATCCTGTGCAGCAGTTCCGTCCCAAACAGTTTCACGCACCCTGCCTCAGAGCGGACATCCAGACCCTGATCAGCTTTCCACGCGCCTAAGTAAGTAATAGTGCGCAGCGCTTCTAGCTCTCCGATAAAGGCACCCAGAGAGGCAGAGAACTTTTCAAATTCCGTTCGCTCGTCCTTTAATGACTCACGTAACACTCGCAATACCCGCTTCGACGCCCCATGACAGCGTATCCCTACCTGAAAGCGCCTGGCACCCAACCACGCCTGATTCAATGCCCAGCCTTTGCCGACTTCGCCTAAGACCTGCTCTTTGGGAATCCGGCAGTTCTCAAAGACAAGCTCACATGGCTCCGTCCCGGCAATGGTCGCAATGCTGCGGGTTACCCGGTAACCAGGGGTCCCCGTGTCAACCAGAAAACAGGTGACCCCTTCACGTCCCTGTGTTCCCGGCAGCCTGGCAAAGACTTGGACGAAATCTGCAACATCGGCAAAAGTAGGGAACACCTTGGCGCCGTTAAGAACGAAAAAGTCCCCGTCAGGTGTTGCCGTTGTTGTCAGCATCGAGGGGTCTGAACCGGCCCCGGGCTCTGTCAGGCCAAAGCAAGAGGTCTTTTCTCCCCGAATACAGGGAAGCAGGAACCTTTCTATCTGCTCTCCCTTACATGCATAAAGGATATTGGAGACATGGTTGCCCAGCTCAAACGGGACCGAGGTTTTCTCCAACTCTTCGGTCACAGCAATCATCGCTACATTACTAACTTCTAACCCTCCATACGCCTTTGGGACATCAAGGTGCCACAGCCCTCTGGCCTCGGCCCTCTTTTCCAGACCCTCCATGATCTCGATGTAGCGCTTGACCTCCGGATCCTCGCTTAGCTTCGCCCGACTCTTCCACCTGCTCCCTTCAAAGATATCCGGCGCTTTCTCGAATACGGATTCCAGCGGAATAAGTTCCTCACGGACAAACTCTTCTACCTTCTTACGCAAACTTTCCTCTTCGGGTGAAAGACGAAAATCCATGGACTATTTCCTTTGAACGACCCTATTACCACGTGTGTGGTGGAGAAGAAAAGGGGTCTGGCCTGCTTGGCGAACGTTCACAGGATTATACCCGGATATTAATAAGTCCTCTTGCAAAACTGCCTAGATTCTCTTGGGTTAACGTTATGCTTGACCGTATTAAAGTCGATCCTAAGGTGTGTGAGGGTAAGCCGACCATTCGAGGGTTACGCATCACAGTTGATTTTGTGCTCAAGCTTCTTGGTGATGGGTATACGGCTGATGATATCGTTCGCGAATATCCTGAGCTAGAGAAGGAGGACGTATATCAGGCCGCCAAGTATGGCGCCTGGCTAGCTAGCGAGAAGACCTCAAT
>JAHFAO010000192.1:4475-5966 GCA_023250515.1 Deltaproteobacteria bacterium
GCAAGGAGGGGCCAGCCATGAAGTCCATCAAGGGATGGGTAACCTATTCGTTTAACGATATGCGGCTCGAGGAAGTCCCTTACCCTAAAAGCAAACCTGGATGGGCGATTATAAAAACAAAGGTGGTCCAACCCTCCATCACAGAGGTGCAGCTCTTCTACGGCGAGCGATCAAGCGGCTTTGATAAGATTAAAAAGGGCCTCAGCGAAGGACCCAAACAACTTTTCGGTCATGAGTTCTGCGCTGAAATTGTAGAGATCGATGACAAAAACCGTTTCGGGTTATTCGTCGGCGATCGTGTTGGGGCAACCCACACGGAATTAGGGACGATCGGACGTGATTTTCCAGGCTGCTTCTCGGAATATGCGGCCGTGCCTCCTGATGCCCTAGCGAAAATCCCCGAAGGGATAAGCGATTGGGAGGTAGCTGCCCTTCAGCCGCTTACGAGTTGCGTGCACAATATCCAAATGCTCGGGGTTACATTGGGCGACACCGTGCTCGTCTTGGGTCAGGGTGTCATGGGATTAAACTCCGCCCAGTGCGCCAAGGCAGCGGGGGCTGACACCGTGATCGGAGTAGATCGCAGGCAGGATATCCTCGATTTGGCTGCCAAACTTGGAACAGATATCACCATTAACGCCTCAAAGCAGAACGTGGTCGAAGCGGTGATGGATCTTAGTCACGGGAAGGGCATTCCCTATGTCATTGAGGCTGCAAGCGGAAGCCCCAAAATGGGGCTTTCAGGCGGCTCGACCGTTTCTGATGCCGTGGCCTGCGTAGCCAAGGGCGGAAAGATCCTCAGCATTCCGCATTTTGATCAACCGGTAACTCTGGATTTCAACGTGCTAAGGGCAAAAAGGGTAGCCTACATGTTCCCTCCTGAATTGGCTAGCCCGAAGGAGATGACTCTGGCAGCCCGCCTGGTAGCTCAGAAGCGGATCCGCATTGATCCGATGATCACGCATAAGCTGGAAGGGATCGAAAAGGTTCTCGAGGCAGTGGAGATTACCGGCAACAAGCCAAAGTACGGCGCCCTGAACCCGGCACAGGTGCGGCTCGCATAAAAGGCAAGTCCCCCTCACCCTTCCCTCTCCCTCCAGGGGGCTCCAGGGGAGAGGGAACTTTTACCTCCTCTCCCTCGACGGGAGAGGATAGAGGTGAGGGTGACGAGAGGAGAGGAATGAAGGTGAGGGGTTCGACGCATCGGGAGATCGCCGATCCAGTAGGGTCGACGAGTAAGTGATTGAAGGAGAACACGTATGCTAAACGTGAAAGTTATTGATGCTGATGGTCATGTTCGGGATCGCGATGCCGATATCCGAGCCTATATGGAGGAGCCCTATCGCAGGAGGCAGGGTTCTCTTCTTCCCAACGATGAATGGGATTCCAGCATGTATGGGAAGCTCGGTATGAACATAACCGATGTGCCGACTCGTCTCCGCGACATGGATACGGAAGGAATAGATATCTCAGTACTATTCCCCACGGGCG
>JAHFAO010000058.1:0-11085 GCA_023250515.1 Deltaproteobacteria bacterium
ACGACTTCGATCTACGGGCGCAGGCCGAAGCCGATCCTGAGGCGGTGGTTGCCCGCGCGCCAGCCCTCGTGCTCGACGAGGTGCAGCGCTCGCGGGATCTCCTCATTGCGGTCAAGCGCGCGGTGGATAAGGACCGTTCACGCAAGCCAGGTCGGTTCGTTCTCACCGGATCGGCAAACCTCCTGATGATGGAGCGCATCGGTGAGACGCTCGCCGGGCGCGCGGTTTACGTCACGCTTTGGCCGTTCACGCGTCGCGAACGCCTGGGCCTGGGGCGCGCCGGCGCGTGGAGCGAGCTTCTCGGGGCGCGCTTCGCCAAGTGGGGTGAGGTGCTCGCCGCGCACGCGGGGCCGAGAGAAGATTGGCGCGCGGCGGCGCGCCTGGGTGGATTTCCGGTCCCAGCGCACGAGCTTGGAGACGACGAGGTGTCGGAGAACCGGGCGTCCTGGGGGTTGGCCAGCTGCAACGCCTTTTTTTCTGCGCGGTTCTGGATACCCCGAGGCGACTCTTTTCCCCTGGGTAGTTTCCGACTTTTCGCTCATTGACGCCATCGAGTGCGGCATCGTCAAGGTGCCGCGCGTGCCTGTGGCAGATGACTCGATGGTAGGGGATCAACCTACCTACCGCGACCTGTGGCTGTCAAACATTTATCTTCTCCGCTTACTCCCAGGGCAATTCCGGGAAGTGACGTCTCACTTTCCCATGTCCGACCAATTGGTTAAGGAGTCGAAAGTTCTTCCTCTCATGTCTAATTCGACCGGCCACAATGCCGGGATGAATTCCTAATTGATCGGCCAAGCGCTGGACAGCCTGCGGTGACGGCACCTTCTGTGCCGGGCTTTGCTCCCATTCCTTAGCTGGGATCAATGCTTCACCAGCTAGCTTGTCCGCCTCTTCCTCAAGAGGATCTTGCTTGCACTCAGTGTCGAAGTCGTCATAAAAACTTCTGTCAACATCTAAATGTCGGGCAACATGTGCCAATTCATGCATTAGACAGAACCAGAAATTATCCAACCGGTCATACCGCAACGTAAGCCCAATTACCGGTTTGTTTTCCTTAGGCATCATTATAGATGCACCGTCTAGATAAGTTCGCGGGAGATGCGGTTCTATTACGATTGTAACACCATGTTTCTCCAAGAATTCCTTTGCAAGAATAGGTCCTGTCTCAGACCAGCTAAGTTTCGCAACCTGACGCATAAATTGTGGCGTGATTGTGCCAGCTTTATAAGTTGGACGCGAACGATGCTCGATAGCCCGTGTAAGCACCCGAATTGTCCAAGCAGTCAATGCGTGCCTGTCCATTTCTCGACCAGAACGAATGTGTTCCGATCTACGGTAGAGCGACACTAAAGCAGATCTTCCCTTCAAGGGAGATAGGAATTCCTCCATTAGCTCGCGCCCTTTTGTCGGGATCTCAGCTGTGTCTGCTACGATCCAGCGCCGCTTGATCATTGCCCTTAATGGGAAACGACTCCAGTCGATTTTGAGTTCTTCGTCGATGGGTGGCGCAGTTCTGGGGAGAAGAGCGTCAGCCGGGATCCCAAGGCCTTCGTGAAGAGCGCGTATCATTGAGAGTGTTAAAGGACGCTTTCGGGAGAGTACTTCAGAGATCTTACTTCTGCTACCAATGTACGGCACAAGGTCGCGCTGTGAAAACCCCTGTTGCTCCATGCGGAATTTGATGGCTTCGACTGGGTCTGGCGGCGGGAAAGAGAACTGTCTGGACTCGTAGTCCCGCACTAAAAGAGAGAGAAGCTCGAGACGCTCTGCTTCCTTAGTGCCGGAATCTGGGTCCAGATTTAGGAGCTCTTGCAGGGTACTAAGGGCATCCTTATATTCCGCCTGTGTTTTAATCACCTTCAATTCCATCGCTTTCCTCAAAACTTCCATTTGCTATATTCAGCGTGTGTCCCGCATCTATCGATTAAAACGATCTGGTGTTTGTAGCTCACCTGTACTGCTATTCTGTATTTCTTCCCCTTTATGTTGAAAATCACCCGATTGTCTGAGAGAAAGCTGGCACTCGGGTATCGTTCTTTTATATCCCGTGATCCCTTCCATTCTGCTCTTTCGACTTCATACAGCCAAGCATTTACCTGCTCTCTAGCCTCGGCATGGCGTCGCATAAAGTCATCGAGTATACCGACGCCGTGGGCTCGCATTAGAAAGTTGGCTCATCATTCCCCAAATGGGATCTAAATCAATATTCCCTAATTGGGAACTTTAGCTCAGATCCGGGTCGTTGTCAAGTCTTTTTGTCAGAATGGCCTATTGACAGCAATGCCTAGAGTTTCTAGTATTGAAGCGTATCACCTCCCCGTCATTGACGCATCAATGGCGGGCGTATTAACTCCAAGGGGTTAGAATTCTAACCCCTTGTTTCTTTTATACTTCTCAAAATGCCCTCGCCAGAGAGAGTAGCTATCTTCATAGACGGCAGCAACTTCTACCATGGTCTTCGAGCCATGTTCCAACGTACCATCGTTGATTTTGAGAAGTTTTCCGAAAAGCTATGCTCCGGTAGGAAGCACGTTAGGACTTACTACTATATTGTACCCCTTAACCAGAAGGAGAACCCCCAAGCCTACAGCCAGCAGCAAAGGTTCTTTGCCTATTTGGACAAGGTTCCATACCTAGAGCGCCGATTAGGCCGGCTGGTAAGGAGACGGCAAGAACTCCAATGCCCTCATTGCAATCAAACTTTTGACCGTGATTTCCATATAGAAAAAGGCGTGGATGTTAAAATCGCCATGGATATGCTCGACATGGCGGTCAAGAAAATATACGACGTAGGCGTCCTAGTATCTGGCGATGGAGACTTCAGTAATGCAATAAGGGCAGTGAAAGAGTTGGGGCTAAGTATCGAGAACGCTTACTTTTCCCGCGACCCATCAGGACGGACGGGCCATTCTTGGGAACTCATGCAGGTATGCGACAGATTCATCAATTTAACCGCTGACTTTATGAAAGACTGCTGGCGGGGCTAAGGGACTGAGTAGGCATTGGAGGCGCGTTGAAAGAAACCTCAGCGGCCTGGTCACCACAGGCGGCAGGCCGCTAAGTATAGCAATAACGCGATTTGATTGTTCTGTGGGAAGGCCAGATTTTACCCCTCGATCACCTTTTTCCACTTCGCCCGGATCTTCTCCTTGAGCTCCGGGCTTGATTCGGCCACCGGCGGGAAGTCCTTCATCCACTCAAACGGACGGCAGGCGTCGATGACCGCGCGGGAATTAAAACCCTTCTTCCCCGGCTGAATTCTCGGATCAAGAGGACCGCTCCAGCAGCGCCGGAGGATCTCGATCGACTCGACAGGATCGGAGCGCGTGGTCAGAGCCCATAGGACATCGAAGGTACTGGTGGGATCAATATCCTCATCCACTACAACCACATAGCGCCCAAGATAAGCACCGGCATGGACCTGAGAGGCAACCAACATGGCCTGGCGTGCGTGGCCCGGGTAACGCTGCTTGATGGAGATGATATTCAAGAGTCTGCCTCCCCCAGCCTCGTGACACCAAACCCCTTTCACATCCGGCACTCCTGCCTTCTCAACCTGATCCCAGATAAGGGCGGACTTGAAGAAGCACTTAGCCAAAGAATAGTCGGAGGGGGGTCTTCCCGGCCTCGCACAGCAGAGGATAGGGTCATTGCGATAGTAGATATTTTCCACCCGCACGACCGGCTCCGGGCGAATTGAGCTCGCATAATACCCTGTCCATTCGCCGAAGGGACCTTCCTTCTTCACATCATCAGGACGCATGAAGCCTTCAATGACGATCTCTGCATGGGCAGGAAAAGGTAGTCCTGTTGCCTTTCCCTCAATCACCTCGATGGGGCTCCCCTTGAGTCCACCGGCGTAATCGAACTCGGAAACGCCGTAGTCTACCTCGCTGCCCGAGACCATAAAGAGCACTGGGTCCTGACCGACTGAGATTACGACAGGACACGGTTTCCCCTGATCGAAATATTTTTGACGCATGATGCGTCCGTGTTTTCCTGGGGAGATATAAAGCCCCATACTGGTCTCGTCATGGACCATACCCCTATAGGTGCCAAGGTTAACCCATCCCTCTTCCGGATCTCTGGTTATGACCAGACATCCCGTACCAATAAAACGTCCACCATCAAGCTCGTGCATGAAAGGGACCGGGAACTTAAGAAGATTGATATCCTTACCTGATAGAACGTTCTCTAAGATCGGTCCCTTCTTAACCACCTTGTGCGGGATGGGCTTATGGACCGCCAGCTTCTGACGGAAGGTCCGGACCAGGTCCAGCCCCGACTGATCCAGCGGCAATCCTAAATTAACGGCCATCCTCTTAAAGGAGGCGTTTTGGGCAAAGAGGGCGCGATATCCCTTGGGATAGTCCTTAATATTATCGAAGAGGACAGCAGGCACTGCGCCTTTACTCTCGCGCGCCACCAGCTCTGCAAGAGTGCCCATCTCCAAATTCCAATCAGCTCCGTCGATCTTCTTGAGTTCACCAAAGCTCTCAACGATCTCGAGCCATTCGCGCAAATCCTTGTAAGTCGGGGTTCTCCCGGCTTTAATCTCTTTTTCAGCGAATCTTTTCGCCTCTAAGGCAGTCATGTATGTATCCTCCGTTTATTCGTTACTCGTATACTTGTTTATTCGTTACTCGTATACTCGTATAGTCGTTACTCGATTAACTATTAACGAATAACGATTAACGATCTAGTCTCCCAACATCGTCTCGTCCATCCCCTCAATATCTTCAGCCGGTAGACCGTTACAACTCTGCGGATCCAAATGGAGGTAGACTTTTTCTCCGCGGCTCATGCTGAGGAACGGATGGGTGTGGACCCGCAATAACATGTCTCCGACAGCAATCTGGCAATGGTATGCATCTCCCATAAAGACCGCCTCTTTCACCGTCCCCTCCACCACATTATCAAGCCCCTGCGTCCTCTGCTTATGAACCTGGATGTGCTCTGGACGAATCGATATCACCGCAGTTTGGCCCTTCACCAGACCGGTAGCGGGAACGAAAGCGAAGGTCCCGTTCTTCGTCTCTATCCGACCCGGCTTGGAATCCCCTCCCAACTCGACCACCCGCCCCTCGATGAGATTGGTGAGACCTAAAAAAATCGCCGTAAACTTTCTTTTGGGCCGAGAATAAAGCTCATGGGCCGAACCTACCTCGATCAGTTTTCCCGCGTGCATTACAGCGATCTGATCGGAAATGGCGAGTGCTTCGGCTTGGTCGTGGGTGACATAAATAGTCGTGACGTTGATTCTCCTCTGGAGCGCCTTGATCTCAAAGCGCATCTCCTCCCTCAGCTTGGCATCCAGGTTGCTCAAGGGCTCGTCCAGGAGCATGACCTTGGGCTCGTTAACGAGGGCACGGGCAAAAGCGACCCGCTGCTGCTGTCCGCCAGAGAGTTTGGGTGCAGGGCGATCCTCCAACCCATGGAGACCGACAATTTTTAATACATCTTCGACTCTCTTTTTAATTTCGCTCTTAGGGCGACGGTGAATGGTCAGCGGATAGGCTACATTCTCAAAAACGGTCATGTGGGGCCAGATCGCATAGGACTGAAAGACCATTCCGATGGGACGCTTGTTCGTGGGGACGTAAACCCTTTCACCAGAGGCAAAGACCGGTTTCCCATCGATGCTAATCTTTCCCCCCTCTGGCCTTTCGAGTCCGGCGACACATCTCAGGGTCGTGGTTTTTCCACATCCGCTCGGTCCTAAGAAAGTATACAGGGCTCCCTCTGGGATATCGAGAGAGACGCCTTTCAGAACATGGACTCTCTCCTTATCCTCGCCAAAATACTTTTCCAAGGACTCAATTTGAACCATGCTTCTTTTCTCTGCCATCACGCCTCCCCTATTTCGTCAATCGATATTCGTGTATTCGTTAATCGCTGCGCTCATACAGGCGAATCAACGAGTAACGGATCAACGAATAACGAACTTAGTCCGCGATCCCTATCTTAGCCCCGAGTTTACGAGCAATGTAAGCCATAGCAATTAACAAAAGAACCATCAAGATTCCAAGGGCGCATACATAGGTGTATTGGCCCCCTTCCCATAGGTCAAAGGCCATAATGGAAAGAACGGTGCTATTATAGGAGTAAAGCAAAATCGAGGTAGAAAGCTCTCTCAAGGCGATAATGCTGATATAGATCCAGCCCGCCACAAAGCCAGGCATAAGCAGGGGAATAAGGACCTTTCTGAAGGTCTGAAACCAAGTGCCGCCACTTGCGAAAGAGGCCTCTTCGAGTTCCTTATTGATCTGGATCATTGAGGCTGAGGCTGCACGTATACCGTAGGGCATGAACTTCGTGATGTAAGCAAGCAGCAATACCCAGATCGTCCCATAAATCGGAATCGGCAGGGTGAGGTAAACCCAGATCAGGCTTACGCCCAAAACGATTCCCGGCATGGCGATAGGAATAAAGGTCATATTATCTAACATCGTCCTGCCCGGAAGCTTACTTTTTACTGTGATCCAGGCGATCACCGAGGTAAGAAGCATCACCAGAGTGGCGGAACCGACGGAGAGATAGAAGCTGTTCTTGAAGGCGGTTAACGCCAGAGGGTAGTTCAAGATATACTTGTAATTGCCAAGGGTCAGCTTGCCCATGAGCTCGCGCGATGGAACTCCATAGTAAGGGATAAAAGAGGACCAGAGAAGCACAAAGACAGGAAAAACCACGGCGAGGAGGAAGATAAAAAAGGCACTGGCGCAAGTAACATATTTCCACGGTCCCAGGTCAATCACCCGAGGGCGGTAACCTTTTCCTGTGACTGTAGCGTAGCGCTCTTCTCGCCTGGTAATCTTTCCGTAGACAAGAACGCCTACCGTACTGATTGCTAGGAGCGTGACCGCATAGGACCCGGCAAGACCGAAATCCGACGGGAACTGATGGATAGCGAGAAAGATCTTTGTGGTAAAGACAGATATCTTTGCCGGCACGCCCACCAGGGCTGGAACCTCAAAGGCCTCTATCGCCCGCACAAACATGATCAACAGGACACTGACCATAGCCGGGCGCATGAGGGGGAGAGTAATACGCCTAAAGGTAGTAAAGGTGCTTGATCCCGCGGATAAGGCCGCCTCTTCCAGCGACGTATCCATGTTGCGGAACGCCGCCGACATCAGGAGAAAGACCAAGGGATAGAGATGGATCGCCTCAGCCCAGATCATCCCCCACATAGTGTAGACATTAAAAGGAGCAGACTGCAGACCTAAAAGTTGCTTAATAACCAAGTTGATGAGACCGATCTTGGGGCTTAGGAGAAGAATCCATGCGATGGTGCTGAGAATCCCCGGGATGATGAAAGGAATCAGGGCCATCACGACAAAGACTCTTTTAAACGGAGTATTGGTCCGCTCGCTGATCCAGGCGAGATAGGTCCCGATCAGGAAGGTGATGAGACAGGTTCCAAGGGCAAAATAGAGAGAGTTTAAAAAGAGGAGGTAAAATTCTTTGTCGACATAGGCCTTGATATAGTTCTGAATGGTATAAGTAGCCCCCGGTTCTCCTATGGGCGCGCTGCGGATGCTACCGTAGAGAAGCATCACGAGGGGAATGCCCGCGAGGTAGAGAACAAATAAGGAGCAGCCTATGAGAATCAGGGTCTGGGAATTTAAATATCGCCTCACTCGTTTTTCTCCAGGGCAGGCTCCCTAGACATTGATATCGTGAATCACCTGGTCCGCAACCATAGTCTTGCGGACCTCTTCTTCGATCTGGCCCCAAAGGGAATCCTCATATTCCAGGAACTCCTTCGATCGTTTTACCCCGAGGGTGCGCGGACGGGGGATATTGACTTTCAACACATCCTTCACCCTGCCCGGCCGGGCACCGAAGATGATCACCCGATCGGCCAGATAGATAGCCTCGTTGATCTGGTGGGTAATAAAGAGAACTGTCTTTTTGGCCGCATTCCAAATCCGGAGCAACTCCAGTTGCATAATCTCGCGGGTCTGGGCATCAAGGGCGGCAAAAGGCTCATCCATGATCAGGATCTCGGGGTCCACGGTAAGGGCCCGCGCCAGGTTGCACCGCTGCTGCATTCCGCCGGAGAGTTCATGAGGGTAATGATCTTCGAAGCCAGCGAGCCCTACGAGCTTAATAAAACTAAGCGCCCTCTCTTTCTCCGCCGCGCCATCCTGTCCCCGACATTCCAAGCCGTAAATAACGTTCTTGAAGACTGTCCTCCAAGGCAAGAGGCAGGGGTCCTGAAATACCATGGCGCGGTCCGTGCCAGGTCCTGTGACCTCCTTCCCGTCGAGCAGGATCTTGCCTCCAGTCGGTTTCAGCAACCCGTCCGCTATATTAATAAAGGTTGTCTTGCCGCAGCCGCTAGGACCGACAATGGTTACAAACTCACCCTCTTCGACAGCGAGATTGACATTGTCCAGCGCCAGGAGTCTTCCGCCAGTACGGGGCTGGTAATACTCCATCCTTAGACCGATTGCCTGTAATTTCGTTATTGCCATTTAGGCCCTCCTTTACGTTTCCTTTACTCACCCATAGGCGTTGACTGGCCGAGTCTATTTAAATCATTACAGCCTTGTCAAGATCGTCAGAAGGAGTACAAGCTTTCTTGACAAGACCGTGGTGAATCGGATAGGTACAAGGCTCCGGCTCTTTCCCCCGGAAGGGCATATAAGACCTTCTTCCGGCTCGACTTTTTATCTGTAAAGAGATCAGATTGCAAGAGGCAGAGAAGGGTCTTAAGACCCGTTCGAATCAGAGAGTTAGGCTAAAGATTAAGGAGGATTAATGAACGCAGATTTAGTTATTAAAAACGGATGGGTGGTGTTACCCGAACACACCTTTAAGGGTGGGGTTGCCATCAAGGACGAAAAATTTGTCGCCATTGGGACTGACGATACTCTTCCCCAAGGCAAGGAAGAGATCGACGCCAAGGGAAAACACATCTTGCCTGGAATTATCGACGGCCATGTCCATTTTCGCGAGCCCGGTTTGAGCCATAAAGAAGACTTCACGACAGGCTCGACAGCAGCAGTCTGTGGCGGAGTCACCATGGTCATGGACATGCCCAACGTTGTACCACCTACAGCCGATGCAGACAAAGTGAGAGAAAAAATAAAACTCGCAGAGGGAAGATTCTTCACTGATGTTGCCTTTTTTGGTGTGGTGGTTCAAACCAACACGGACCAGATCCTCCCGATGGCGGAGGCCGGTGTCATCGGATATAAAATCTTCTTCGGCGAGACTATTGGGAATCTACCCTTTCCCGATGACGGCGTCTGCCTGGATGCCTTTAGATTCATCGCCGAATCAAAGCTGCCTCTGGGTATCCACGCGGAGAACCGCCAAATCATGGCATACCACACGAACAAACTTAAGGCAGAGGGAAAAAATGACCCGGTCTACTGGGAGGCCTCCCGTCCTGATATCTGCGAGGCGGAATCCGTTCACCATGCCTTGTTCTTCGCCGAGACATTTAAGACGAAACTCCACGTCTACCACATGAGCTCAAAGCAGGCAGCCTGGATGGTGCGCGACGCCAAGGCCCGTGGCTTGAGGGTAACCGCCGAGACAGGTCCCCACTATCTACTGCGGGAATATAAGGATATGGCGGAGGTGGGATCGCTCCTAAAGATGAATCCACCGGTCCGGAGCCGGGACCACGCGGAGGTGCTCTGGGATGGCCTTCTCAAAGGTTATATAGATATGATCGCCACCGATCACTCTCCCCACACCCTGGAGGAAAAAGGATCAGACCTGATGGGAAAATTGACCAAGCCGGCCATCTGGGACTGCATCTCGGGTTTCTGCGGAGTGGAAACCGCCGTCCCGCTGATGCTGACCGAAGTCAATAAGGGACGAATGAGCTTGAACCATTACGCCAAGCTCACGTCGGAGAATCCTGCCAAAGTGTGGCAGATCTACCCGAAAAAGGGCGCGATCCGTCTCGGATCAGACGGGGATGTGACGGTCGTGGACATGGACAAGGAGGGCGTTATTGACATCAATAAGCTTCACAGCAAAAACAAACCCTCTCCATGGCACGGCTGGAAGGTCAAGGGTATGCCAGTCTGCACCATCGTGCGCGGCCATGTTCAGATGCGCGATGGCGAGGTAGTAGGAAAGCCAATTGGGTGCGTGGTGCGGCCCAACCCAGCATGACGTCATTCGTCTACTCGTATATTCGTCAATCGAGTCAACGAATAACTAATAAAGATTAACGAACGCAATGAGGCGACCAGAAACTCTTGAAATCTTTCAGCCGACCTCGCTACGGGAGGCTAGCGAGATCCAGAAAAAGAACGGACCTGGAGGGTACTTTCTCGCGGGCGGAACCGATTTAGTTATCGCGATCAAGGAGAAGGGGCTAGTCCCGCGTTATGTAGTTGACCTCAAGCGTATCCCCTCTTTAAGCGGGATCCGCGAGAATCCTGACGGTTCCCTTACCATCGGCGCCCTCACGACCATGAGGGAGGTGGAGACTTCTCCCCTGGTTCTTAAAAGGTATCCCTTCTTGGCTCAGAGCGCGGCAGAGGTGGGTTCGATCCAGATCCGCAACCGTGCAACCATTGGCGGCAACATGGCCAATGCCACTCCATCCGCCGACGTCGCGCCCGCTTTGCTAGTTCTCGAAGCCAAGGCCAAGATCTCAGGCCTCAGCGGAGAAAAATCTGTCCCACTGGAAGAGTTCTTTGTCGGCCCGGGGAAAACCATCATGCAGCAGGATGAGATCTTGACCGAGTTGATCATTCCTCCTACTCCCTCTTCTTTGCGCGGTGACTACATCAAATTCTCCCCACGGGAGATGATGGACCTGGCATACGTCGGTGTTGCCATCGCCTTGGTTCTAAATGGAAAAGAGAAAAGGTGTGAGAAAGCCCGGATCGCTCTCGGAGCAGTCTCGCCGACGCCGATGAGATCGCGAAAGGCTGAGGCCCTGATAGAAAATCAGATCCTCACCGAAGCGTTGGCCGAACGGGCCGGTGAAGAGGCCTCCAGAGAGTGCAAACCGATCAGCGACGTGCGCTCCTCAGCAGAGTACCGAAAGGCGATGGTCGGAGCTATGACCAAACGTGCCTTACTCAACGCGGCGGCTGAGCGGCC
>JAHFAO010000058.1:11185-14864 GCA_023250515.1 Deltaproteobacteria bacterium
ACCAAGGAAGGCTGCGGAACCGGCGATTGCGGGGCCTGCACCGTCTTTCTCAACGGCAAGCCGGTTAATTCCTGTCTCATTCTCTCCGGAGAGCTCGATGGGGCAGATCTGATCACCATCGAAGGCCTGAAGATCGGCCCAGAGCTCCACCCGATTCAGAAGGCGTTTATCCAGGACGGAGGCGCCCAGTGCGGCTACTGCACCCCGGGCATGCTTATGATGGCGAAGTCTTTCCTGGATGAAAATCAGAATCCCACTGAGGAGGAGATCCGCTTCGCCCTCTCTGGAAATCTCTGTCGTTGCACCGGTTATGCCAAGATCGTCCAGGCCGTTCAGGACGCCGCTAAAGAACTCCGGACTAGGCAAGCAAATCAGGGTTAAATTGAACCAAGTACGAAATCTAACGTGTCTGTTCTGAAAAGACCTTCTGCATGTCACCCTGAGCGCAGCGAAGGGTCTCGTGCGTCCAATGGATTCTTCGCGGAGTTTATCCTGAGCGGGGAAAGTAGATTCTCCGCTCAGCTCAGAATGACAGACGCGGGGATTTCTTCATCGTATGTGGAGTTTCATCCTGGGTTCATTGAGTTACGAAAAAACCGGAGAATCATAGATGGCGGAACTAACAGTCGTCGGTAAACCGATCACAAGGGTGGATGTAGAGGAGAAGGTCACTGGGCAGGCGATTTATGGCTATGACTTGGTCCTTCCCGATATGCTTTATGGCAAGGTCCTTTTCAGTCCCAAGCCCCACGCCAGGATAAAGCGCATCGATACCGAGAAGGCCAAGAAATATCCCGGCGTGCATGCTGTGATCACCGGAAAAGACGCGCCTTGGACCCATGGCGAATCGATCAAAGACAAACCGTTCCTGGCTCAGGGAAAGGTCCGCTACATTGGGGAGCCTGTGGCGGCGGTCGCGGCAGAAGACGAGGATACCGCGCAGGCGGCGGTCCGTCTGATCGAGGTGGAGTACGAAGATCTGCCTGCCTATTTTTCTCCCGAGGAGGCCCGCAAGCCTGGCGCCGTTGCCATCCATGAAGATTTTTCCAGCTATCGTAAAATGGATTTCATCGTGGGCGGACCGACGCCCAATATCTGTGAGCATTTTAAGCTGAGGACGGGAGATGTAGAGCTTGGCTTCCGTGAATCCGATCTGGCGCTGGAAGAACGCTACTCTGTCCCAATCATCCAGCATGCAGCCATGGAGCCCCATTCGGCCCATGCTCAGGTAGATCCCGAAAGCGGCCGGGTCACCATCTGGGTGGCCAACGACGCTCCCTTCCGCGCTCTGCATGAAATCACAGAAGCCCTTGGGCTCCCCAAAGAAAAAATTCGGCTTATCAATCCTCTTCAGGGTGGCGGCTTCGGCTCCAAAGGTGGACTCAAAGTGGAGCCAATCGCCATAGCCCTGGCTTTTCACACCAAGGGCAGGCCGGTCCGGGTCAAGTTCAACCGCGAGGAGACCTTCATCTCCACACTCACGCGTCACGAAGCAGTCGTTTACATCAAGAGCGGCGTGAAAAAAGACGGAACATTGCTGGCGCGCCAGATGACCTTGTACTGGGGAGCAGGGGCTTACGCTGAGAAAAGTCCGACCGTCTGTATCAGAGGCAGTCTACCGGCGCCCGGACCTTACCGCATCCCTCACGTCAAGGTAGATGGATATGCGGTATACACCAACAAGCCGGTAGCCGGTTCCTTCCGAGGCTACGGCATTCCCCAGGGAGCTTGGGCGTGTGAACAACATACGGACGAGCTGGCCCAGAGGCTGGGAATTGACCGGCTCGAATTCCGCTTAAAAAATGTCTTTGTGGACGGGGACCTATCTTATTGGGGCGAACAACTTCATAATGTGGGGCTGAAAGAGACCCTGATCAAGGCGGCCGAGGCCATAGAATGGGGAAAGAAAGACGAAGGGTTAAAGGGTTCAAGGGATAAAGGGATAAAGGGATCAAGCGTTAAGAGAGGCAAAGGGCTGGCTTGCATCTCCAAGCCTACTCGGACCCCAACCACATCCGCCGCCGGAGTATTAGTCAACAGCAAAGGGGAAGTCACTGTGTTGGCAGGGACAGTCGAGATCGGACAAGGATGCAACACGATCCTTTCCCAGGTGGCGGCCGAGGAGCTGAAGGTGCCAATCGAGAAGGTTCACATGGCGCCTCTGGACACAGATGTGATCCCCTTTGACGCCTCGACCACTTCTAGCCGGAGCACCTATCACATGGGTAATGCCGTGCGGCGTGCGGCCATCGACGCGCGTGAAAAGCTGGCGGAAATGGCTGGCCCAATGCTGGAGGCGCGGAAGGTGGACCTCAACTTCTCAGATGGAAAGATCTACCTTAAGGACCATCCGGAAATGAACCTTCCCTTTGGCGAGGTGATTCGAAGAAAGCTCGGGACGGATGGAGTCCTTCAGGGAGACGCCTCCTACACTTATGAGATAGGAAAGGATCTGGATCTGGAAACTGGGCACAGCGATCACGCCTCGGCCTTTTACATGTACGCGACTCAGGCGGCCGAGGTTACTGTGGACGAGGAGACCGGGAGGGTCCGCCTCCTTTGTATGTCTGCGGCCCACGATGTAGGCAAGGCTATCAACCCGCTGAACTGTGCGGCGCAGATCGAGGGTGGCCTGGCCATGGGGATCGGTTCGGCGTTGCACGAGGAGATGGTCATCGATAGCCAGGGCAAGGTTCGTAACCCTTCCTTCTTGGACTATCATCTGGTCACTTCTCTGGATGTCCCGAAAATGATTCCGATCATCGTCGAGTGTCCTGAACCGGAAGGGCCTTACGGAGCTAAGGGCTTAGGCGAGCCTGGATTGGCGCCCACCCCCGCAGCCATCGGCAATGCCGTCGCGGACGCTTTAGAAACAAGAATCTATGATCTCCCGCTCACCCCAGAGCGGGTTTACTGGGCGATCCAGAAAAAGAAAGGGAAACAGAGCGGCCTGGGGTATTAAACACGTTAAATCTCTGGGATGACGGGAGACCGAAGACGGGAGACCGGTCTGCCGTCCCCGGTCATCGGTCTGTCTCTTTAGAAGGACTCGTCAAAGACGCGAACGCCGGTAAGCCGCTCGATGTGGCGTCCAAAGCGGTATTTAATCTCAGGCCCTTCCATAGGCGGCTCTTTCAGTTTCTTTCCAACCTGCTCAACCTCAAGCAGGATGAAGGTGTGACCGGGCGCCAGAAGCGCACTGTCAAAGTCACGTTTAAGGGAATCCAGCTTATCAAAGCTATAGACTCGCTCAATGCCGACTGCCCGTGCCATAGCGGCATAGTCATTCGATGAGGCGTTGGGAAGCCGGACCTCATACGTGGAGCCGTAACACCGGTTGGATACCAGGAAGTGCTTCAAGTTCGGTAGATTCATCTGATGTTCGACCATGAGCATTCCCGGGTTCATGCAGAATGCCCCGTCGCCGCTGAAAACCCATACCGGCGTTTGTGGTACGCCGAGGGCGATGCCCGCTCCGAACATCGAGGCCAGACTCATGGACGCTTCGAGATAAAACACGCCGTCAGCATCGTGGGTAACCTCCCACCACATCTCGGAACAGTTTCCGGCGGAGGTGATGACCAGTTCCTTGGTCCTCCGGCTTGCGATATATTCAAAACAATCGCGAAACTTCATTCTGCTCCAATAGAGCTGACCGATGACCGTTGACCGACGACCG
>JAHFAO010000058.1:14964-17456 GCA_023250515.1 Deltaproteobacteria bacterium
ACAGTTTCCGGCGGAGGTGATGACCAGTTCCTTGGTCCTCCGGCTTGCGATATATTCAAAACAATCGCGAAACTTCATTCTGCTCCAATAGAGCTGACCGATGACCGTTGACCGACGACCGTTTCCGTTTGCGGTCTGCCGTCTTCGGTCTCCGGTCATGTTGCCTGTTTCACCCTTCGACCACGCTCAGGGTGAACGGGTAAGTTTGCGACCGTCGCTATACAAAACATCCCGCTAGGTTTTGTACTCGCCAGCCGTTTGTCCTGAGGCTCTCGAAGGACGGACGGCGCTCAGGACAGCTTTGTCGAAGGATACGGCTGGCGTACTCACCGCTCGCCCCGCAGAACGGAGCGGGTGAAACCGACGACGACTGGCCGGCTCATCACACGAGAATGAGTGTAGGCCCTTGAGATCTCCGATATTTTTCCCGGTGTATCAACTATCACATAGGGCATACTGATCGAATCCATGAGTGGCAGGAGGTACAGGCCATTCGAAACATGATACTTGGCGTTGTCGCCGAAGCTGCCCCGAAGCGTGACGAACATCAGAAGAGGAATCTGGTAAGTATAGTTGATCTTTGTCAGAGCATAGATGCAGGTCATAAAACCCGAGGCCCCCATCAATGCCAGTGCCCCTGTCCCGCTAAAAAAGGCCCCGGAACAAAGTCCGATCGCTGATTCTTCTCGGTTCACCGGCACATGGATGAATCGCTGATCCTGATCGAAGGCCTCGATCAGGTCAGATATCCAGGTATCCGGCAGGCTCGTCACCAACTTGATCCCGCACTTCGCCACCTCCTCAACGATCTGAGCGGTGATGCCTGTGACTTTTTTAGTCAAACCTATTCTCCCCACTCACGGTTGTAACTTTTTCTCCGCTTATAACT
Source organism: Deltaproteobacteria bacterium (assembly GCA_023250515.1). Classification (GTDB taxonomy): domain Bacteria; phylum Desulfobacterota; class Binatia; order UBA9968; family UBA9968; genus JAHFAO01. Next base: position 15,854 of record JAHFAO010000058.1, read on the forward strand.
ATCCTCTTTCCTACCTGTCAAGCCAAGGCTAAATCTGCTGCCAATATGAAACTCATTTCGGGGTGGCCACACGTAATCTGAAAGCATCTGAAAGATCTGAAAGGATCTGAAAGGGGTCCGCTCTTGGCTCTTTTGTAGCAATTCTTTAATCTTCCACGCCCTCCGGGCTATCTTCTTCTCCACCTCCACTCTCGCCTTCATCCTCAAACAGACCGAACTGACCGATGAGGTCTTCTCTAACCCCAACACCTTACCAATCTCACCGTGCCTGTGGTCTCCCAAGGTCCGGCACAAATACATCGCCATCGACCGCGACTCGGGCTTTTCCTCCTCCACTCTGGCCCTGTCACCAAGCCTCTCCTTGACCCGCTCGATAAACCCCGTATCCCCTAAGATCGCCCTCTGATACGCTCCCTTGTAAAAATCCACTACCTCCTTCTCGATCTCAGAGTGCATAAACTCTTGGTATTCCTTAAGTCGACCAAACCGAGATAGCACCGAGTGGGTATTGAGCCATGAAGGACGTTCGCTCTTATACAGATGCCCCCGATGGCTGCTCCAGCGGTAGCGATCCATGTCCGATACAACCCCTGCCGCCACCGGGTTCTGATGGATGTAACGGACCACGGACAAAAAGTACTGCTCGGCATCGATCAGGATCGCCTTGTAGCGGCCCCGGAATAGGGGACCGTCTCGGTGATGGGCTCGGTTGAATCTCTGGGTGTAGATCCCATAGATTGAAAAGAAACATGAGGCAGAGAAGAGTGATGAAAAGGGCTTTCTGGATTGTCGGTCGATTCACTTTTTCGCCAAACGTCCAATCCCTGATAGGCGGGACGGAATGTCCTCCCTGCTCAAGATCTCTCAGCCTCTTCCATCGCGGCCCGCTGCATGACCCCGTGAAGGTCCACCGAGGTCATCGCGCAGTACTCCACTCCGTAGGTATGCCTCTCGTCCGCCATGCCTGCTTCCAATAAACGCTGTAAGGCGAGCCGGTTAAAGCTCCCGTGACCCATGACGCCTTCCTCGTGCTCTTCAAGGTCGGCCTCGTGGTGGGTAGCAAAATAGGTTGCTTGCTCTCGCGTGAAACCATAATGATCCGTGAGCGCCTTGTAACAAACGCCCGACCAATGGCCGATCTGCTCTTCAGTGGTAACGCATCCGTACCACTCCGCCGTGGTGCCCTCATAGAGGATGCTGCGCATAAAGTCGATCTTGGCGCGAAATTCCGAAAGCATGGGCTGGCTGAAAATCTCCTCTTCAGTGAGACCGAGGGCCTGTGCGGTTTGCAGCATGACCAAAAAGTGACCCGGCGGTTTAGGATGGATGAATTCGTCCGCAATCTTCTCTCCAAGCGGGGCCATCAGGTCGCGATGTTTTTTAAAAAAAGTCAGATGTTTGTGGTAAGTGCATGCGGCAACGGTATTGATCTCTATGGTGTAAGCCCCCCAGTTACAGAAAAAGCTCCTTAGCACCTTAAGAGGGAGCTTGCCCTCTATAAAGCGCATCATGAAGGGCGTACGGTTGACTTTCTCCTCCCACCTCTGGGCACTTTTTGGTATAGCTCATCCACGAATCTTTTCGCCTCATTGGCCACCATTTT
>JAHFAO010000193.1 GCA_023250515.1 Deltaproteobacteria bacterium
ATAGAACCGCCGGGAATTCGGGATACCTGGAGTCTTTTAGCAATTTTTCTATGAGAGCGGTTATTTCCCACTTGCGGTCCACCTCTTGATCCACCACTTTGATGTGATTGGGGCGGGATTGCCTCAACTGTTCCAGGTAGGTTCTTAGGTCTTTGGGCATTTTTGTTCCCCTCCTGTAGAAGTAAACTAACCTGTTTACGATTTCGCCTTAGCTTCCTCCAGGGCAAGAAAGATCTTCTCTGCCTTGATGGGCAGGTCTTTAATGCGCACTCCCACGGCATCGAAGACGGCGTTGGCGATGGCCGGCGCCACTGGGATGAGGGCTGTTTCGCCGATCCCTTTAGCTCCGAATGGGCCCTGCTTATGGGGGATTTCGACGATGATTGGCTCAATGCCATCTGGCATATCGCCCAGGGAAGGAAGAACGTAGTCCACGAAATTAGGGTTAATCAGCTGCCCGCTGTCAAATACTATTTCCTCGAAAAGGGCCTGTCCCATTCCGGTGATTGCCGCTCCGGTCAGCTGTTGCCGACAACCGAGGGGGCTTATGGCCTTCCCGACATCAACCGAGGTTACATATTTCAAGATTTTTAACTTTCCGGTTTCTGAGTCCACCTCGACCTCAGCCGCGCCGGCTCCCACAAACCAAAAAGCTGAAGTGGATTTTCCGCCATATTCGTCAGTCACTTTGGTTTTAACCTGACCCTGGCCGACCAGGGTTCCCCCCTGCATACCGAATCGTTTGAATAGAACCTCTCTATAGTCGATAGCAGCCTCGGGAAGGCTGATTTTTCCCTCAGAAAACTGCACCTGTTCGGCGGGGATACCATACTCCTGGACAACGATTTGCTTTAGCTGATCTTTCAAATCCTGTGCCGCCAATTGCACGGCCTTGCCCATATGAAAAGTCGAACGACTTGAGGAGGTGGTCAGATCATAAGGGACAACATCAGTGTCGACACCTAGGACCTGGATATTTTTTAAGGGGATGCCTAGTTCTCTTCCCACTATTTGGGCCAGGACTGTCTCCGAACCCTGGCCCATCTCCACAGTCCCGGTGTAAATGGTGGCGCTCCCATCCTCGTTGAGCTTGACCACAGCCGAGGAGATCGAGGGTGTGATGGTAGCCTTGATGAGACACGCAATTCCTTTGCCCCTCTTAAAGCTTGAGCCCTCACCACTAAGCGCTTTGCGCATAGCGCTTGGCGACGAACCCTTCAACCCTTCATCCTTTGATGATCCCCACCCAATCGCCTTGGCTACTTCTTCGATGCAGGGCCTTAAGCCTATGCTGGTTAGTTTCTCTCCGGTAACAAACTCATTCCCTTCCTCGTAACCATTTTTTAGGCGTATCTCCAGTGGGTCCATCTTCAGGGCAGCGGCGATGATATCCATCTGGCATTCATGCGCCCAGGCGGATTGAGACACGCCAAAACCACGGAAGGCTCCCGCCGGTGGCTTGTTGGTATAGATTGACATGGAATCAATCTTGAGGTTCGGAATTCTATAAGGGCCTGCCGCTGTGTAGCCCGATTTCTTTGCTACCCTCGGACCGATCTCCGCATAGGCGCCGGTATCAAGCAACACCTCACACTCTCGGGCCAGCAGCGTGCCGTCTTTCTTGACCCCGGTTTTCATCTTGATAACTGCAGCGTGCTTGGTGATGGTGTAAAAGACCTCCTCTCGGGTCAAAATAATTCTAACCGGCCGTTGGGCCTTCATCGCCAGGGCCACGGTCAATGGTTCCACCTTCGGATAGACCTTGCCTCCGTAACCGCCGCCCAGGTAAGGAACCACTACTCGAACCTTCGAAACTGGTACTTTGAAGATGTTGGCTAGCTGGGTGCGAACGACAAAAGGATTCTGGGTCGTGGACCAGACGACCATTCGCCCGCCTCGCTCTACCGAGGCGATGCAGGCATGGGGCTCCAGAAAGGCGTGCTGCGTTGTTGGAAGCGTGAAGGTGTCTTCGAAGATGTAATCGGATTCGGAAAAACCTTTTTCCACGTCTCCCTTGCGTAGCTTAAAATGGGTACAGATATTGGTTCCCTCGACCGGTCGGAGCTCAGCCAAATCGGCAAAGCCGTGGGAAGGGAGTCGAATCGTTTCATGCAGCAGGGGAGCCCCTTTCCTGAGTGCCTCGTGGACGTCCAAGAGAGCCGATAACTCCTCGTATTCAACTTCGATCCTTTGAAGCGCCTCTTCCGCAGCTTCCACCTCCAACGCGGCTACTGCCGCAACCGGATCGCCCACGTGGCGGACCTTCTCTACCGCCACGATGGTCTGATCCTTAAATACCGGCCCGTAATACGGGTCAATCCCCTCGTCCTTCAAGATGTCATCGCGCGTCAGAACAGCCAGGACACCAGGAACTTTCAGGGCCTTCGACGCATCGATCTGTTTAATCCGTGCATGAGGGAGCGGGCTCCTGAGGATTTTTCCATGACACATTCCGGGAACTTTCAAATCCCCCAGGTAATGCGCTTTTCCCGTTACCTTTGCCTCGTAATCTAGCCGCCGCACCGATTGACCGATAAGACTTTCCATAAGAACTCCTATAACCTTGCGACCTTCTTGATGGCCTGCAGGATTTCAGGGTAGCACCCGCAACGACAAAAGCTCCCCGCCATATAACTTTTAATCTGCTCTTCGCTCGGCCGGGGATATTCGTCGAGGAGGGCCTTGGCTGTGAGAATAAACCCCGAGGTGCAGTAACCACACTGCAATGCGCCGAACTCCATGAATGCTTCTTGCAGAGGATGTAAAGACCCTCCCTCGCTTAGCCCCTCGATGGTTGTCACCTGACAACCGTCGGCATCCACGGCCAGAACCGAGCAGGCGCTAATAGGTTTTCCGTTAAGAAGTAGGGTGCATGCCCCGCATACCTGGATGTCGCATCCGAGCTTCGCTCCGGTCAAACCGAACTGCTCCCGCACGACCTCGAGAAGGGTCAACCGTGGTGAGACCTCCAGGGTCTTATCAACTCCATTGACGCAAATCTGAATGTGCTTTTTCATGCACTTACCTTGCTGGCAACTTGCGGAATAATCCGTTCATCCCTCGACAGGCATGTCCTGAGTAGCAGGCCGTTTCCTTCGACTAAGCTCAGGACGAACGGCCTGTGTATCGTAGGGCAAAGCGCGAACGGAACAAAGCTTAAAATCATTATTAATTTTCCGTTCATGCTGATCCCTCGACAAGCATGTCCTGAGTTCATCGAAGGGCTCGGGACTAAAGGCTCTGTCGAGGGAGCCCTGAGCCAAGTCGAAGGGTCGAAGCATAAGAATTTCACTCTCCTTTCAAAGCCCGCTCGTATGTCCTCGAAGTTGCCCTCCTCACCAGAGTCCGCACTATCGCTCTCTTGTACTGTTCCGAGCCACGGAGGTCACTTGAGGGGCTGCATTCTTGCGCCGCAGAGCTGGCTGCCTCCTCCACCAACTCCAAACTTAGCGGTTTTCCCTCTAGGATCTGCTCTGCCCTCCGCGCCCGCACGGGAGTGGGGGCGACGCATCCCAGCACGATCCGAACTGCATGACAGGCCCGACCTTCCGGCTCCAGCGAAATACAAATCGATACCCCAACACAGGGCTTATCGACCACAGAGCTACTGGAGAAACGAATGTATTCGATTCCTGAGCGAGCCGGCAGAGGCGGGATCATGACCTGCATCAAGATTTCGTCATCGGCAAGGCTTGTCTGGTAGTAGTCAACGAAGAGCTCTTCCAAGGGGATGATGCGCTCCCCCGATGTGCCTGAAATCTTGACCCGCGCATCTAAGGAAATAAGAACCTGCGCAAGATCGGTGAGGGGTTCCCCGGAGGCTAGATTTCCACCCACGGTCCCGACATTGCGTACCCGGATGTTGGCTACGTCCCTCTCAACCTCGCAAAGAATGGGGAATTTTGCTCTGACCAGTTCTGCTGTTTCAAGCTCATGATGCGTGACCAGGGCCCCAAGCGTAAGACCGGCCACAGAATCAAAATGGATCCCTTTGAGTTCTTTGATTTTCTTTACGTTGACAAGGACCTTGGGCTGGAGGAGCCCCTGCTTCATGACTATACTTAGATAAGCCCCTCCCGCATAGACTCGCGCCTCTCCTCCGTACTGCTTCAGCAATCCACAGGCTTCGGCAACTGTAGTCGGCTCTAGGTATTCGAAATCTTTCATCATCGTCAGCGCTCAGCTCTCAGCTTTCAGCAAATCAAGTCTCGGGTTCCGAGTTTCGGATTTCGCGTTCACAGACCGTTGAAAAAGCCTTCGTTCATGCTTCGACATGCTCAGCACGAACGGTTGCTGAATGTAATTTCGGGTATTTAGCCGGTCACCCTGAGGCTCTCGAAGGGTGACCCAAGTGTTTTTCAACAGCGCGTTCAGACTCGAAACTGCCTTACAGGTATTTAACCTTTTCCACTCCTGGAATATTCACCTTCTTGAATCGTTCAAAGTCATTCATAGGAGCCGTTGCATCGATCCCCCAGCCGGCCGTTGTCCTCGCCACCGGTACTGAAGGATCCAGGGTTGAACAGGCCAGACGCGGGATGATGACGATGTCCTTATCAGGTTGCATTCGCGTGCTGAGAGCCCATTCCACCTGGAGGGGATCGTGGACATCGATGTCTTCATCGACTATGGTGACCTGTTTCAGGCCTATGCCGAGGGAGAGTAGCGCCAGAATGACGTTTCGGGCTTCCTCTTCATGCCTCTTCTTTATAGAAACCACAACGTGGTGACGGAACGTTCCTCCCGGCGTCACATACACCGCTCTTACCTCGGGAGAAATCTTCTTGACCTCGCGGTAAATCACAGCGGCGTTGGCGTATTCAATGAGCGTATGGTTCTCCGTAACAGGCATCCCAGTCAGGGCAGTCTGATAAATCGGATTTTGCCTCATCGTGATGGCTGTGACCTTCACCACCGGGGCCTGTTTGGCCTCACTGTAGCAGCCCGGGTATTCGCCATAGGGACCGTCGGGGACTCGTTCTCCGGGCACCGTAACCCCCTCGATGACGATCTCGGAGGAAGCAGGAACCTCAACATCGATTGTCTCGCATCCGGTGAGTTTCACGGGAGCCCCGCGCAGCCCTCCTGCAACATAAAATTCATCTACCCCAAAAGGCACCTTTGCTTGGGACCCTATGATAATCGCGGGCTCTACACCAATGGCTGTGGCCACTTCTAACCCCCGTCCCTTCTCCTCGGCTTTTAAGATCATCCGACCGAGGTGATGGTCAGGCGGCGCCCAAAGCGAAAGGCGGTCTTTGCCGAGTAGAAGCATGCGATGAATGGATACGTTCCGGAACCCTGTGTCCGGGTCCTTTCCAATTTGAACGCCGATGGTGATGTAGGGACCACAGTCCTTTTCCGAATGGATGACCATGGGCAAGCGATAAAGATCTAATTCGTCCCCTTTCCAGCAGACCTCTTTAACCGGCCCCGACTTGACCATCTCAGGAGGAATACGTTCCTCTTCGAGCGTGAGGTATCTTTCCAGAAGTTGGTCTTCGGGTATGCCCAGCCCAAGCGCAATGAGCTTGCGTGTGGCGAACAGTCCACCTAGAACCCGCCAGCCGGGAAACCCTTTAACCCTTTCAAACAAAAGGGCTGGTCCCCGGATATCTGAAGTTTTGCGAATGCCCGCGGCAATCTCGAACTTGGTATCGACTTCCTCTTCGACTCGAAGCAACTGCCCTACCTTTTCCAAATGGGACAAATAACTCCGCAGATCATCAAACATGGCCCACTCCTTATCTTACTCCTGGAGTTAATACATTGGGACAAAATAGTCTAAAACCATCCGTTCACCCTTGACTGGCCTGCCCTGAGTAGCAGGCCGTTTCCTTCGAGAGCCTCAGGACGAACGGCCTGCGTATCGAAGGACTCAGAGCCCTGAGTTTATCGAAGGGGCGAATGGAGGAATGCACAATGATAGCAATTTCCGTTCATGCTGAG
>JAHFAO010000059.1 GCA_023250515.1 Deltaproteobacteria bacterium
CCGAGCAGAGAGCCAACGCGAGCGCGGTAGTGAGAGAAAATTTTAAATCATGGCTTAACGTCCCTTATGGAAAGAGTCCACGTCAGGTAGTTGATATCTTTCCGGCGGATAAGCCCAACGGGCCGGTTCAAGTCTACATCCACGGCGGCTACTGGCGCGGCGGGAGCAAGGATGACAGCAGCTTTGTTGCGGGAACATTTGTGAAAGCCGGCGCCACTGTAGTACTTTTGGAATACGACCTCTGCCCTACCGTCACAGTCACGGACATCGTCCGACAGGCACGGGCAGGCATTGCTTGGGTTTACCGCAATATCGCCGGCTACGGGGGCGATCCGTCCAGGCTTTACATATCAGGGACATCAGTCGGCGGGCACCTGGTGGCTATGGCGCTGGCCCATGATTGGGAGAAGGCGGAGGGCTTGCCCGTGGACACAATCAAAGGTGGCGTCGCCATCACCGGCGTCTATGATCTCGACCCCGTCTTTCACATCAGTGTCAATGAGGAGATTCGACTGAAACCGGAGACCGCGCGCGAGAACAGCCCGATGCTCCACCCGCCGCTTCCTCACACACCTCTCATCATCGCCGTGGGACAGGAAGAACCTCACGGCTGGAAACAGATGTCGATGGACTTCTTCACCCTGTGCAAAGAACGCGGCGTTGACTGCCAGTATCTTGAGATTCCAGGGGTCCACCACTACTCGCTCCCAGCGCTTCTGGCCGATCCGAAGAGCCCGATGTCGCGTGCCATACTCTCGCAGATGGGGCTGTAGCCCTTTATTTCTCTTGCTAAGATCTGATCATTTACGTAAAATTTTATAATTGGGTCGTGGAGGTCGCTCCTATGACTAACTCGCCCGAGAATCCTATGGGTACCGACGGCTTCGAGTTCGTCGAGTACACCGCCCCCGATACGCGTTCCCTGGAAGAGCTTTTTCAAAGGATGGGTTTCGTCCTGGTCGCGCGCCATCGCTCCAAGGACGTCTTCGTCTATCGTCAGGGTGACATCAACTTCATCGTCAACCACGAGCCGCATAGCTTCGCCCAGGCCTTTGCCAAGGTGCACGGCCCGTCTGTATGTGCGTTCGGTATCAGAGTCAAGGACGCCGCCTATGCCTATAAGCGAGCCACCAGCCGCGGGGCGGAACCTTACCAGAGTCAAATAGGACCGATGGAGCTAAATATCCCTGGCATCAGGGGCATCGGGCGCAGTGTGATTTATCTTATCGACCGTTACGGCGATCGCTCAATCTACGATGTCGACTTTATCCCGATTGAAGGTGCTCCGGCGCGACCTGAAGGTGCCGGCCTAACCCAGGTAGATCATCTCACCCATAACGTGCACAAGGGCCGTATGGATCAGTGGGTAGGCTTTTACGAGCGTCTATTCAATTTCAAGGAAATCCGGTATTTCGACATTCACGGGAAGGCAACCGGCCTCAAGTCACGCGCGCTGACCAGCCCTTGCGGGAAGATCCGCATCCCCATCAACGAGCCCACGGATGACAAATCGCAAATACAGGAGTACCTGGGAGCCTATCATGGGGAGGGAATCCAGCATATCGCGTTGGCAACGAACGATATCTACCAGACCGTTGAGAAGATGCGGGAAAATCGGCTCGGGTTTATGGACGTGCCAGATACCTACTATGACAACCTCGATGAGCGCATACCGGGCCATGCCGAGGATGTGGAGCGCCTCAAACGCAACCGGATTCTCATCGACGGCTCGCCGCGTACGGGATTGGGCTTACTGCTGCAGATCTTCACCGAGACCGTAATCGGCCCCATCTTCTTTGAGATTATCCAGCGTAAGGGCAATGAGGGTTTTGGTGAAGGCAATTTCCAGGCACTGTTCGAGGCCATCGAACGCGATCAGATGAAACGGGGGGTGATCTGAAATGCCGAATTCGCACTGGATCTCGCTGCCGAAGGTTGAAGGCATTGCTTCTCGCCAGGCGCATGCAGATCTACCGAAGGACACTTACGAGAGGGAGCTGGGCAAGGAGGGCTTCTACGGTCCATCGACCCAGATGTATCACCGCCATGCACCCACGGGGTGGATTGGGGTTGAAGGCCCGGTGCGTCCGCGCGCCTTTGACACAACCAAACTGAAAAAGTTATCCGGCTCGCCCTGGAATGCTGCGACGCTGCTGGGTAACACGAGTATCCAGATACGGCTGTGGCGTACCGACAAGGCCATGGACCACCTCGTTCGGAATGGTGACGGCGACGAGTTATTGTTTGTTCACCAAGGGGCAGGCGACTTGTTTTGTGATTATGGGCATCTCTCATTTCGCGAAGGGGATTACATCATGCTGCCCCGGGGAACCCTCTGGCGCATAGAAACCGATGGGCCCTTGGCGGTCTTATTGATCGAAGCCAGCAACGACAGCTACCGCTTCCCGGAAAAGGGTATCGTGGGCAGCCAGGCGGTGTTTGACCCGGCGGTGCTGGACACTCCATCCATAGATGACGCGTTCATTGCGCAGCAAACGGAAAGCGAGTGCCGCATAGTAGTCAAGCGCCGCGGCGCGTTGAGCACGGTAACCTATCCCTTTAACCCGCTCGACGCCGTGGGCTGGCATGGAACTCTGATGCCGGTCAGGCTCAACTGGCGCGATATCCGACCATTGATGAGTCACCGCTACCATGTACCGCCTTCAGCGCACACCACTTTCCTCGCCTCCCGCTTCGTGGTCTGCACTTTTTGCCCGCGGCCGCTGGAAAGCGATCCCGGCGCCTCGAAGGTGCCGTTCTTTCACAACAATGACGACTACGATGAGGTGATCTTTTACCACCGCGGCGAGTTCTTCTCGCGCGACAATATTTACCCCGGGATGATAACCCTGCACCCGAGCGGCATCACCCATGGGCCTCACCCGAAGGCCTTCGCGGCTGGCAAGAAGGCAGGAAGCAGCGAAACCAACGAGGTCGCCGTGATGATCGATGTCCGCGACGCCGTCGACGTCGGGAAGCTTCTCGAGAGTGTCGAGTGGAGCGGCTATGTGGATTCCTGGAAAGACGACGGCGGATGAAGCTCGCCTCACTGAAATCGGGCGGCAGAGACGGCACCCTGATCGTCGTCGACCGCGATCTTATGCGCGCCGTCACGGTCCCGGATCTCGCGCCGACACTCCAGGCCGCGCTGGATAACTGGAATCGCGTAGCGCCGAGGCTTGCGATCGTCTATGAATCTCTCAACCGGGGCACAATCGCGGGCTTTGCTCTAGACTTCAACGCACTCGCCTCACCTTTGCCGCGGGCCTACCAGTGGCTTGACGGCAGCGCCTACCTAAGCCACGTTGAGCGCGCACGCCGGGCGAGAGGGGCAGATATGCCACCCAGCTTTTTGACCGATCCCTTGATGTATCAGGGAGGATCAGACGGTTTTCTCGGCCCGCGTGATGCACTCCCCTTGGCGAACGAGGAATGGGGCCTGGACTTCGAGGCCGAAGTCGCGGTTGTGACCGACGATGTTCCGATGGGGGTTGAGCGTGAAGCCGCTGTGGACCATATCCGGCTGCTGATGTCGGTCAACGACGTCTCCCTGCGTAACCTGATTGCCGCAGAGCTGGCTAAGGGCTTCGGTTTTTTGCACAGCAAGCCCGCGAGCGCGTTTTCGCCGGTCGCCGTGACCCCGGATGAGCTCGGCGAGGCCTGGGATGGAGCCAAGGTGCATCTGCCACTCGTCACCCACGTGAATAATGTCCTTTTCGGCGATCCCGATGCGGGAATGGACATGCAGTTTGACTTCCCCACCCTCATCAGCCATGCTGCCGCGACGCGTCAACTCGGCGCCGGGACTATCATTGGTTCGGGCACTGTCTCCAACGCCGATCGCGCGAGAGGGTGCTCCTGTCTAGTCGAACGTCGTCTGCTCGAAATTCTCGACACGGGCCAAGCTGTCACGCCATTTATGTGCTACGGGGATCGCGTGCGCATCGAGATGTTCGATGCGAAGGGAAAATCCATATTCGGGGCAATAGATCAGGAGGTCCAACCGTGCCGAAGATAGAGCTCTATACCTACTTCAGGAGTTCCGCTTCCTTTCGAGTCCGCATCGCACTCAATCTGAAGGGCATCGACTACGAACCCCACTTTGTCCACCTCACTCGTGACGGCGGCGAACAGAAGCGATCTGAATACTTGAGGCTTAACCCGCAAGGTCTGGTACCGACCCTGGTACACGATGCGCAGGTCTTTACCCAGTCCCTAGCCATTCTCGAATACCTTGATGAGTTGTGCCCCTATCCACCCACCCTCCCTAAAACACCTCAGGATCGGGCCTACGTGCGCTCGCTTGCTCAACTCGTAGCCTGCGAGATTCACCCGTTAAATAACCTGCGCGTGCTTAACTATCTCAAGGACACCTTAAAGCAAAGCGAAGATCTGCGGCTCAATTGGTATCGGCACTGGATCCATGAAGGCTTCCAAGCACTTGAGGCCCGGCTTGCCAAAGATCCTAGGACCGGGACTTATTGTCACGGCGATTCGCCAACCGTTGCCGACATCTGTCTGGTACCGCAGGTCTTCAATGCCAAGCGCTTTGACTGTAGTTTAAGCGCCTATCCTACGATTGAGCGGATACATGAAAGCTGCATGAACCTGACCGCATTTCAGGCCGCAGCTCCGCAAAAACAAGCGGATGCGGAGTAAAGCGTCTAAAGATGATCTAAAAGTCTTCCGTAACCCTGTCTCGCCTCTTTGACCTTAAGCTGTTTTAGCCCCCACCATGCCGAGGATTGGACGGTCGTCACGACAGGGATTTTCAAATCTGCCTCCAATGGCTCGATGATCTCCATCGTCTGCCACTTCGGGTTAGGAATGTAAATTCCATCGGCATCAGGCGATTCTTGAAACGCCTCTTTGGCAAGGCGATAAGGGACTTCAGGTGGCAGTTGCGCCATTTCCTTCGGCCCAGGGCAAAGCGCGCTTTTAAGGCAAATCACTTTGAAGCCGTTTTTTTCGAGATTGGCGATCATCCCTTGATTCAGACTCTCCTTGTAAGGAGTCACCAGCAGGAGCTTTTTTATCTCCAAAACTTGAAGGGCGAGGATCGCAGCCTCTTGGCTGGTCATCATTGGAACGCCGGTCTCTCCTTCGAGTCTACGCGCAATGCCACTGGTCCCTCCGTCCTTGCCCAAAATAGCAAGCGGCGCCCCGCCCAGGATGACTGCGCCCACTTCCAGTTTGACGAGCCCGCGCGCCGTCCGTTCCACAAGCTCTATCGCCTGCTGGAAGTCCTTGGACGTGTGTTCCTCCACGCCCAGCGTTGCCAGAATAACATTCACCCCTTCTGGCAAGACCTTGAACCAGTCCTCTGCATCATCAATATACGTGGGGCTCACAGCCCCAATCCTACCTCTCCATCCTCTCATGAATATCCTCTCTCAAATTTTTTCCGTCTAGGCCGTTTCTACGCAGTGGCCGGACTGCTCCTAACCTATCCATTCCACGGACTTCCAGTCAAGCACCTAATAACCATTTCAAACGCCTTGCCAATTCAAACGCCTTGCCAAACTATTTTACCCTTGATGCGATTATCTATATAGTGGCCATTCTATGGCCGAACCTTTTGGTCGAAGACTCACTGAAGGAAGCATTATTAAAAACATCTGGGTTATCGCCTGGCCCTTAACCCTGAGCCATCTTCTCATCGCCACCTATCATGTGGTGGATATCTATTTTGTTGCCAAGTTGGGATCTGCGGCAATCGCGACAGTGGTTATGGGGGGAATGATCTCCAACATTATCTGGATGATTATGGCCGGGCTGGGAACTTCCATTCGGGCCATGATCTCTCGTTTTATAGGAGCCAAGGAAGAGAAAGCTGCGGCAGAGGTGGCCGTTCAATCCCTTTTACTGTCACTGATGCTCGGAGTTTTCATTGGCATTGCAGGCTCGCTCTTTGCCCGGCCGATCCTTGTCCTTCTGGGCGCTGAGCCTGAAGTCCTTCAGTTGGGAGTAAACTACATACGTATCATAGCGATCGGCGAAGGACTTTCAACCCTGCTGATGCACAGCTGCAAGGCGATCCTTGAAGCCGCGGGTGATGCCAGAACTCCGATGAGGATTCTGATCTACTCGAATATCGTCAATATGGCTTTGCTTCCCATACTCATCTTCGGTTGGGGTCCAATCTCGCCTCTGGGCGTAAACGGTGCAGCCTGGGCCACGATTATTGCTGAATCATGGGGTTGCCTACTTTTCCTTCGTTTTCTTCGGTCAACTACAATTGGCCCGGAGATATTTCGCAGTCTTCGCGTGAAACCGAATCTGATGGGGCGCCTAACCCGAATTGCATTCCCTCGTGTACTCCAGCGGGGGCTTGAAGTTGTCGCTGCCATGATCCTCATTCGCATCGTCGCCGAGTTCGGCACTGCGGCCGTGGCGGTGTACGGCATCGGATTTCGCCTCGACCTTGCCTTCAAAAGCCCTGGATGGGGATTGGGCACCGCTGCGGACACTCTTGTGGGTCAGAGCCTCGGCGCCCAAAAACCGAGTCGGGCAGAGCAAAGCGCCTGGGTAGTGGCAGGTATCTATGTCTTGCTCAATGCGATGGTCGGCTTGCTCTTCATCTTTATCCCGGAAAAGGTCATGGGTTTCTTTACCATCGATCCTGAAGTCATTCGGCTAGGAATCCCTTATCTGCAAGTCATGTATTGGGGTTTTATTTTCATGGCCATAGGGATGGTGTTTGAGCGATCCCTGGGAGGCGCGGGTGATACGGTTTCCCCTCTGGTGATTACAGGTATCGGGCTTATGGGATTAAGGATTCCTCTCGCTTTTTCCCTGCCTCGCATCATGGGCTTGAGGGTGCTCGGTGTGTGGCTTGCGATCGCCCTTTCCTATGGGGCGTGGGGTATCGCGATGGCGCTTTGGTTTCGCCGCGGAGGCTGGAAAGAAAAAAAGATCTAGCTGACTACTCAAGCCTTACATTTCTCTTAAAGTCGTAGTCGGGAGAAAAATTACTCTCAAAAGTCCAGAGGATTCTATCCCTCTCCCAGCCGTTACTAAATGTCTTCTTAAGAAACGAGAGGAGAAGCTTCCAGGCGTCCTTGGCTGCTTCTTTGCGATACCTTCCCGGCATCGTGTCGTTGAGCCAGCCATGTGGCGCATCGGGGTAAAGCTGGATGTGATAGCTCTTCTTGTTCTGCTCAAGACAGCCGCGGAATCTAAGGACATCGTCCAGAGAAATAATGTGGTCCGCCTCGCCGAAGACCCCTAGGAAAGGGCAGGAAACCTTCTTGATGAGACTTTCAATGGGCTCTGGTCTGAACTCATCCGTAGTCCACTCTCTGCCGCCTGCAGCTCCGTAAAAAACAACGCAAGAAGAAAGATCATTTCTATAGGCGCCGAGCAAAACGGATTGACGTCCGGTTTGGCAGACACCTATGATCGAGATTCGGGAGGCGTTAACGGCGTTAAGTCCGCTTAGGTAATCGATCGACTCGCCTAAGTCTTTAAGCACCTCATCGTCGCGCAGCTCCACTCTAACCTCACCACGCTCCACGGCTTTCTTATCACCGGTAAAGCGCCAGAAGAGATCCGGGGCGAGACCTACATAGCCTGCCTGGGCCAGCTTCAAGGCTAGGTCCTTGGTATGCTGGACGACCCCGTACCTCTCATGGAGAAAGATCACGGCAGGCCGCTTTCCCTTGGCCTTGGGTAGGGCGCGGAAGGCGGCGATCCCGCTGCCGAACCGAACCGTTGAAGATCGAACCTGTGGTGAATTTTGTCGTGCCATAGATAACTCCGAGGTGTCAGAATAGCCGAGACATCAATCCCTTGGTCTTTCGGATAAACCCTGCTCATATACCCCGCGATGCATGAAGCCAAATAGATCGACCGCAGTTAGAGCGCAGTATTCCAGAGTGTACCCCTCACGTACGTCCGCATAGCCATCTTCGAGAATGCGCTGCATAACTAAGCGGTTAAAGCTGCCATGGCCCATGACCCCTTCAGCGTGTTCCTTAAGATCCGCCTCTTCGTGTGTAGAGAAGTAGATCGCCTGCTCCCGGCTAAATCCGTAATGGCTGGTGAGGGCCCGATACCAACTCGCCGCCCAGTGGCCGACCGGTTCCTCTGTCAGCAAAGAGAACCACCACTCGGCCACCGTCCCTTCCCATAAAAGAGTCCGCTTAAAATCGAGTATCGCTCGCGCTTCCGGCAGCATTGGTTGGCGCAGGACCTCCTCCTTGGTTAAACCCAGCGCCTCGGCGGTCTGCAACATGACGAGGATATGGCCTGGAGGTTTCGGATGGACGAACTCATCGGCCACCTTAGCTCCGAAGGGTCCCAAGAGGTCCGTATGCCTTTTGAAGAAACCGATGTGTTTATGGTAGGAGGCAGCAATCAGCGTATTAATCTCCACGGTGAAGGCACCCCAGTTTTTAAAGAAAAGACGGATGGTTGACAGAGACAAGGTCCCTTCTCTAAGAGAGGTCATGAAGGCCCCCCGCGTTACCCGCTCTTCCCATCGATGCAATACCCTCGCATTGAGTTGATCGACATAGGCCTTGGCCTCTCCACGGCTCATCTTAATACCGAGTTGTGGGGCTTTTGACTCCATATTTTTTCTTTCCCTCTCTGATGATGCGCCAACCTTATCCTCGGAGCAGCAAAAGATCAAGTTCGGTGGCAGGCAAGCCCCATCGGCCTCTTGGATACTTGCAGGTGTATTCGCGAACCAATATATTTAACTGCTGATGAAACTTCGAAATGAATCCGTCTTTGTGGGGGAGCTTACAACCATCGGTCGGCGCACGGGTCTCCCCCGCACAGTGGAACTCAGGCTTGTCTATCTCGATGGCAGATTTTACGCCTCGTCGGGAAGGATTCAGAGCAAACACTGGTGCCGTAATCTGCTTAAGAACCCTGCCGTGGAAGTCAAAGTGGGAAGCGAGCGTTTTCCCTGTCAGGCACGGCAAGTAACTGACGAGAATCTCCGCGGGCGTGTCCTTAGCCTGCGCGACTCTCCTGCACTCCTGGATCGTGTGGTTTTTGAAATGACTCCGCAGAACCCACCTCAACCGGGCTCCATCAACCCTGGCTGAGAACGAAGACCCCGCCGACGGTGAAGATTGCTCCCACTCCATCTCTCAGCGTCACCACCTCGATCCCTTTCAAAGTAAAGTGGGCTAAAATAAAGGTCACTAGAGGCGAGATGCGCCAGAGCGGTGAGACTAGCACCGTCGGGGCATAGTTCAGCGCATAGAAGGTGAACAAAGAGCCCAGCGCCTCGGTGATACCAGCAAGAGCAAAATAAATCAGGCTTTTAGTCGGGACCCTCTCCCATTTTGGCCGGATCTTAAGGAAGCGGCCGACGGTGAGTATGACGATCAGAGCTCCGGACTGGGTGATCAGGGCCCCGATAATCGGGAGGCTAGCCGCGTCCACCCCGATCTTCTTAAAAACTGGATTGATGCCAAAACAGATCGCTGCCAGGAGAGGGTAGAAGAAATACACAGCGGGGCTGGGGCTTTCACCTCCCTTGGCTTCAATTTTAGTTAGGACCAGGACACCGATAACAATCAAGACAACCCCAATAGCGATAGGAAAGGTCAACTCCTCGCCCAGGAAGATCACGGCTAAAATGGTAGTGAGGATCGGAGAGCCGTTCTTAACCGAGGTCGCCTTTGAAGCCCCAACTGTATCGATGCCTTTATAGTAAAAGATCTTGCCGAAGCTCGCACCTAACATGCCGGCGGCGGCGAAGGCCCAAAAGGCCTTAGCGGAGATATCCAGACGAAGGAGTTCTCCCTGAGCGGCGGCCAGCACAACTAGGAACATGACAGAGACGTACTGCTCGATGAGGGTAGCCGTGCTTACATTCGAGAGGGCCATCCCCTTTTTGAGCAAAAGCGGGCCTATTCCCCAGAGGGTGCCGGCCAGGAGGGCATAGAATATCCCCAACTGCAAATTGACAGTCATGATCTCAGAAGGGGTGGAGTTATTTGTTAGCAAGCCGCTCCAGACGCGTCGCCTCTCGTTGGGCTGTGCTGGAAATCTGCGCAGTGACCTCACCAAAGAAAGCTAAAGCAAAGAAAAAAAACTCCAACAATCGATCGTGTGGTCTTCCACATAGGTAAATATATTTTAGCACAACCCTGCTAATTTTTGTCCTTCTTTTTTGTCTCTGACCATCAATCTTCCAGCAATCTCAAAGCTCGACGGCTGGATCATCAAATGGGTATTGATCAGGCCACATCATATTGAAAGCTTAAGAAGTCCAGCATATCTTATAAGAGAAATGGTACGCTGATGAAACATACTGCAAAATTCGCCATAACCTTGCTAATCACGACCTTTGCCGTGAGCGCTGGCGTTCTGAGCAACGCTAACGTCACGCTCTCACAACGCGAGGCCGACAATCTTCAAAACAAGATAGACGCTATTAATCAAAACGGCCTCAAGGAGAAGACTTCCCCGCGCAGGACAGCGGTAACCGAAGCCGAGGTCAATTCCTACTTTGTGTTTCATGCACGTGACAAAATTCCGGCAGGGATTACCGATCCACGTGTGGCTATTTTAGGGGAGGGCCGCTTAACAGGGCGGGCTATGGTAGATATGGATGATGTGCGAAGAAACCGGAACTCTGGCCGCTGGTTCGACCCTTTCAATTATTTGTCCGGAAAGTTACCCGTGAGTGTGAAAGGTGTGCTTCGAACTAGTCAAGGCATGGCTCGCTTCGAGGTTGAGGCGTCCGAGATTTCTGGCATCCCTCTCCCTAAGACGATGCTTCAGGAACTCGTAAGTTACTTCTCCCGTACGCCGGAGAATCCAAAAGGGCTAAATCTTGATGATCCCTTCAAGTTGCCCGCGAAAATACGTGAAATCGAGGTCGCGAAAGGGGAAGCGACCGTCATCCAGTAATATGAAGGCGAAAAGTGATGGAGATAGAGCGGAAGAAACAAAGGAGGGAGCATGGGTTTTCTGGTCACACTGGTACTCAATGCCCTGGCGCTTCTGCTAGTGGCCCATCTTATACCGGGAATTCACGTCAGCGGTTTTGTCGCAGCGCTCATTGCCGCGCTCGTGCTTGGCGTGCTCAACGCGCTGATAAAACCGATTCTTATCTTGCTCACGCTACCCCTGAACATTTTGACGCTTGGCTTGTTCACATTTGTTATCAACGCGTTCATTCTATGGCTCGCCGCGGCCCTCGTACCGGGCTTCACCCTCGACCGTTTCTTTCCCACGGCAATCCTTGCGGCTATTGTCCTAGCTGTAATCAATATGCTGATTAGTCTCGTTGTGTGGCGATAAGATAATTGAATGCTGCAGGTAGGCGTGCCATCAAATCATAAGACCAAGCAACCATCCCGTCAGTAGTAAAAAACTACAGATCCCCGCCGAGGGCAGGCTTTCCTGGGCCGGCAAGGAGAAGGGCGAGGAGGCCGCCGAGGAGGGCGAGGTTGAGATCATAGCCACCAGCGAATCCCCCAGGCAAGGTCACAGTGATCATGGCCACAACCATAACTCCTGCAAGCAAAAGCGACGCTAGCCGCGTGCTCGTCCCAAGGATAATTGCCAAGCCGCCGAAAAACTCAATTGCGGCTACGATGGGGGCCATGACTCCCGCCATGGGAATACCGGCTTGCTGGAGGAATCCGGCAAAGCCTCCGAGGCCGCCGAAAAGTTTCAGCGCGCCGTGGCCGAGAAAAACGATGCCTACAAAAAACCGTAGAACAAAAAGCGCATAGTCCCGATAAGGAGCGAAAATTTTTTCCAGCATAACTCCCCCTATGCCCCTACCCCTTCTAATGCCTTCTGAATAGCCCTTGCAGTATAAACGCGCGCAAGGTGGCTACGAAACGCAGCCGAGGCATGAAGATCGTCCAGAGGATCGACACCTTGGATGACTTGAGAGGAGGCCTCTTCTATAAGGTTAGGAGCCAATTTTTCCCCTCTCAACCGTCCCTCGACTCGTCCGGCACGAAAGGGCTTGGCGTTCAAACCAGTAACCCCGATACCGATATCTTCGCAGCGTCCGTTGTTATCTACTCTGAGCCAAACGGCCACGCCCACAATGGCGAAGCCGGAGGCCTTCTGCGGCACCTTTAGATAGGCCGTGCCGCAGCGGCCGGACAAAACAGGAATTCGGATCTCGGTGAGGATCTCTGTAGGGTTCAAGGCAGTAGTCATAAGCCCGAGAAAAAAATCACTCGCCTGAATCGAACGCTCCCCTTTGGACCCTCTCACTCGTAGTTCTCCATTCAGGGCTAGGATGGCTGCAGGCATATCTGCTGCTGGATCCGCGTGGGCTAGACTCCCGCCGATCGTTCCCCGATTGCGCACCTGAACATCCCCGATCGCTCTCGCTGTCTGCGGCAGAAGGGGGCAGTTCTCCTTGAGAAGTTCTGAGCTTTCTATTTGATAGTGCGTGGTGAGAGCGCCGATGGTGATCTTATCACCCTCTTGTTTGGTGCCACCAAGACCGGGAATCTTACTCAAGTCGATGAGAAGCTTGGGGCCAGCAAGCCTTAACTTCATCATAGGAAGTAGACTATGCCCTCCGGCCAGAAGCTTCACGTCTTCTCCATGTGATGCTAATGCATGAATCGCCTCATCTAGGGTCGCAGGGGTCATGTAGTCGAACGCCGGCGGGATCATCGACCGCCTCCAACGCTGGCAGCTTCCTTGGACTGGCAAAGCTGCCAGATCTTCTCCGGCTTTAGGGGCATATCGATGTGGGTCACGCCAAAGGGCGAGAGCGCATCGACTACTGCGTTGACAATGGCCGGTGTGGAGCCGATGGTGCCTGCCTCACCCACTCCCTTAACCCCCAATGGGTTAACAGGAGTAGGCGTCTCTGTGCGGGCCAAATCCAGACGCGGCAAATCGCCAGCTCTAGGCAGGGCGTAGTCCATGAGACTACCGGTCAAGAGCTGGCCGTTTTCATCATAGACAACCTCCTCGAAGAGAGCCTGTCCCAGACCCTGGACGATGCCGCCTTGGATTTGGCCATCCACAAGCAAGGGATTGATAACTTTTCCGCAATCGTCCACCGCAACATATTTTTTTATCTCAACCCCGCCAGTCTTTGGATCAACCTCGACTACGCAGATATGCGTGCCAAAGGGGAAGGTGAAGTTGGAGGGCTCAAAGACAGATGTGGCTGAAAGTCCAGGCTCCATCTTCTTAGGCAGTTTTTTTGCGATATGTGCCTCTAAGGCGATCTGCTGGATGGTTATCCCCTTCTTCGGCACCCCTTTGACGCTGAATTTGCCGTCGGAAAAGACGAGATCTTCGGGGTCCGCCTCAAGGAGATGGGCGGCAATCGCGCGCGCCTTCTCCCTAACTTTCTCTGCCGCCTGAAGCACCGCTGTTCCGCCAACCGCCGTCGCGCGGCTGCCAAAGGTTCCAATACCACTGGCGACCACGGCGGTATCGCCATGAATCACGGTAATGTCATCGAGATCGACACCCAGCTCATCAGCCACAATCTGGGCGAAAGAGGTCTCCTGCCCTTGTCCATGGGGCGAGGTTCCGGTAAGGACCGTCACCTTGCCAGTGGGCTCCACCCTCACTGTGCCGCTTTCCCAACCCCCTGCAGGCATCGCAGCCGATGGCCCCATGGCACAGATCTCCACATAAGTAGAGAGACCAATTCCCAGATACCTTCCCTGATTCCTGAGCCTCTTCTGCTCGCGCCGCCACCTCTCATAGCCAACAAGCCTAAGGGCCTTATCGAGGGCCGCCTGATAGTTGCCGCTGTCATATACGAGACCGGTTGCTGTCTTAAAGGGAAACTCCTTAGGTTTGGGGAAGTTCTTTTGCCGGATTTTGACTAAGTCAATCCCCAGCTCCTGCGCCACCCGATCCATCATCCGTTCCACGACGTAGGTTGCCTCAGGCCTGCCCGCGCCGCGATAGGCGTCAGTCGCCATCTTGTTGGTGAAGACCCCAGTGACCTCAATAGCAACAGCAGGAATTCTGTAGGCGCCGGAGAGCATGAGGCCGGTGAGCGGTGGAATCCCGGGCGTAAGAAGCTGATGGTAGGCGCCAATGTCAGCAATGACTTTGTATTGGATTCCTAAAATGGTCCCATCTTTTTTCACCGCCACTTCCGCCTCACCCACCTGACCTCTGCCGTGGATCGTCCCCTGAATATTTTCTCTGCGCCCCTCAATCCATTTAACAGGACGATTCAGCTTAAGGGCGAGGTAGCCCACGAGACCCTCTTCCGCGTAAACATTGAGCTTGCTGCCAAACCCGCCGCCTACCTCGGGGGCAATAACGCGCACATGATTTTCCGAGAGCTTGAGCATCAGGGAAAGTTGCGTCTTAAGAAGGTGGGGGATCTGAGTGGAGGACCAGAGTGTGAGCTCTTTCTCGCCGGGCAGATAGCGGGCCAAGACTCCACGCGGCTCCAGGGCGATAGGGGCAAGGCGCTGGTGGATAAGCCGCTGCTTCACGACCTTGTGAGCCTCTTGAAAGGCCTTGGCCAGGTTTCCCTGCTTGAGTGTCCAGCGAAAGGCCACATTGTCTGGCCACTCAGAATGGATGACTGGTTCGCCTGGAACCAGAGCTTTCTCAGGATCTGAAATCACAGGCAAAGACTCATAATCGACACGTATGAGATCCAGAGCATCCCGTGCCGTATAGCGATCCTCAGCCACTACCGCCGCCACTCCCTCGCCGACAAAACAGACCTTATCCACTGCCAGAACGTAGTGTTTAGGAACCCTGAGACTAGGATTCTCGCTTGCGACCGGCACCAGGCCCACTTGGTCGCGGATATCTGCCCCCGTGATAACCGCAACCACGCCCGGATGTCTGCGCGCCGCATCAGTCTGAATCTTCTTGATCCTTGCATGGGCATAGGGGCTTCTCAGGATCGCCACATGAAGGGTGTTGGGAAGGTCGATGTCGTCCACGTAGTGGGCAAGTCCACGCACAAGTCTCGGGTCCTCACGCCGTTTCACCCTGGCACCAACCAATTTACTTATAGGCATGGTTTATCTCCAGTTTGAAGTTTCTGGTTTCGAGTTGCGCCAGGCTGTTGAAAAACTCTCCGCTCACCCTTCGACACGCCTGTCCTGATCCCGCCGCTTCCTTCGACAAAGCTCAGGACGAGCGGCGGAAGTCGAAGGGCTCAGAGCCTGCCCTGAGTTTATCGAAGGGGCGAACGGACGAAGTCATGAAATCATTGATAATTTTCCGTTCATGCTGATCCCTCGACAAGCTCGGGACTAAAGGCCCAGTCGAGGGAGCCGGCCCTGAGCGAATCCGAAGGGTCGAAGCATGCAAACCACTCTTTCAACAGCCTCCCAAGTTGCGAGCACAGTAACCGAAACCTGAACTCGAAAGCCGAAACTCAAATCTTTGCCCTCATCTTTCGCGCCGCATACTGGACCGCATCCACGATATGCTGGTAGCCCGTACAGCGACAGAGATTCCCATCGATACCGTGGCGGATCTCCTCCTCTGTGGGCTCCGGGTGGCGCAAAAGGAGCTGGTAGGCAGATAAAATCATACCGGGCGTGCAGTATCCGCACTGAAGCCCGTGACATTCCCAAAAGCCCTCTTGCAGCGGGTGGAGTTCCTCCCCCTTGGCCAGACCCTCGATGGTCAGGACCTCCGCGCCATCGGCCTGAACCGTCAGAACCGTACAGGATTTTACCGCCGCGCCGTTGAGCATGACCGTGCAAGCGCCGCAGATGCTTGTCTCACAGCCAATATGGGTTCCCGTCAAGCCCAACACATCTCTAAGGTAATGCACCAAGAGGAGACGCGGCTCTACCTCATGCGCATAACCGACACCGTTAATCCGGATGGAAACCTTCTTTTTAGTTGCCACTTCTTTTTCTTCCCAAGTCGTTTTGATATATCTATATCCCAATGGCACAGTGGCGATCAAGTTGCCTTTTTTCTATCCTTTTTGTCGCTCTTTCCGTCCCAGGTTTCACTCAATCACCCCCTCATCCTATCAAGTTAAAAAACAGTCCAGGTCTGACAATCACTGACTTAGGGAACTGGAGGGCTATCCAAAAGGGAGCTGAGTTCCGGAAGGTGATCTTCGAGCGTGCTGAACCGCACCACTTGATTGACTTAAAGATTGCCCGCTTTGATACGCGCTGGATTGTCCCGCGGATTGTGCGCAGCCTGCAGTACAACCTTAGGGGCGCCGACGTCAAAACCCTGGCGGAAAAGAGCGGAGCCATGGGAATGATCAATGCCAACTATTTTGACGAAAAGGGACGGCCCCTTGGATTTCTTAAGACCGGCACCAATGAGGTGAACCCTCACATTTCCAAGAGCTCTCTCTATACCGGCATCTTTGGCATCAAGGACCGACTCCCCCTTATCATCCATCGGGACCGGTTTTCCTCCCCACAGGTGGATGAGGGACTGCAGGCTGGGCCCTTACTTCTCACCCAAGAGACGGCCTTGTCTGTCATGCGCGGCGCAGGCAAGCAGAGCCGGCGCTCCTTGATCGGCATCGATAAGGAGCAGAGGCTGATCATTGCGGTCACAGACAGCCTCTTGGGCGGATTGAGTTGGGTGGAATTGCAAGAATTTTTTGGCTCCGGACAATGGCTGGTAATCACAACAGATCTGCTTAACTTGGACGGCGGTGGATCGGCACAGCTCTACCTTAAGGCTGCTCATCTCGAGGAACATGTCCCCGGCACCACTGATGTTCCGGTAGCAGTGGGTTTTTTCCCGCGAACACCATAAATAGTCTTTGATCTTTATAGGAAACAAGCTCCATGATCCTCGGGAGACTGCTTCTCTTCGGCAGACTCCTTCAATTTTAATAGGCTGTTGCATTGTGGCTTGGTTCCTCCGCCACCCATGCGAATGATTTTTGACGACCCCCATACCCTCGACCCCCAATACGCCTTGACACTTCATATTATCATGATAATCTGAAGTACATGTTCACGCGTGCCCTTCGGCTTCCCCAGCAAGGTACGGAGACTTTTTTCCTGTGGGGACCCCGCCAGACGGGGAAGACGACGCTGCTAAAGGCAGCCTACCCGGATGCCGTGTGGATCGATCTGCTCAAAGCCGAAGAGTACCGCCGCTATCTGCAGAATCCTGAGTTGCTCCGTGCCGAACTCGCAGCCAGTGAATTTATACGCCAGGTAGTGATCGACGAGGTCCAAAAGGTGCCCCAGCTTCTCGACGAGGCACACTGGCTGCACGAGAATCGCGGTATTCACTTCGCCCTGTGCGGGTCAAGCGCTCGTAAGGTTAAGCGCGGTCAGGCCAATCTCCTTGGTGGACGCGCGGTGCGCTATAAGCTCCATGGCCTCACTGCGGGAGAAATCGGCCGAGAGATCAATCTCGATCGCTTGCTGAACCACGGTTACCTGCCTCGGATGTACTTGTCTGACCGTCCCCAACGTCTCTTGAGCGCGTACGTTGCCGACTACCTGAAAGAAGAAGTGGCCGCAGAAGG
>JAHFAO010000060.1:0-5121 GCA_023250515.1 Deltaproteobacteria bacterium
TGGCAGCATGGCTCTCGGTAACTCGGAAGAACTTCCTCATGAAGGCCATCGCCCGAGTCAAAAGGCTGGTTGAAAAAGGCGTAGATCCAACCATACCAACGCTAAATTGGTCTAAGACTACCTGAATAGGGTTGGCGACTGCGACAGCGCTGCTCCCGGCAAAGAGGAGCCCTACGGCATGCGGTGCTGTATCCACATTCTCGACCATTAAAGAGCCAGAATCACCCCCTGCAATGAAGCTCCCTGGAGTAACGAAGATTTGGTTGACAAATCTGGCAGTTTTTCCTGAACCATAAGACACATCAACGGTCACGTTGACAGCGCTGATGGTTCCATTTGTTAGCCCTGTGGTGCGTCCACTCTTCTTTACAGCCAGATCAAGGGCAGGGGGCAAGGTGTTGCTGCTTATTACCCCAACATCCAAGATCGAGCCCCCTGCATCCACTTTCCCTGCTCTAACCTGGGCAATGGCAGCATCTACCGTATTGGTGGGGATAGTTTTCCTGGTTTTAAATTGAATTGGGATAAAAGCAGACAGGTCGGCTACGGCATCATTGGTATCCTTTGCGCAGGTTGGAACCTGATCAATGAGGCCAGGCTGAATGATATCTTCCCCAATAGTTGCCTGATTGGTCCTTGCAAGGACATGGTTATTGCTGAGGATATACTGGGCAGCTGCATCTTGCACTAACGCTCCCAAGGTTCCACCATAACAAAAACCTTTACTAATATCGTTTATGTTTCCTCCTGAGGCCCCTAGCTGAACCGGGAATGGCTGATCAATACGGTGGGAAGTGGCAGGCTCGCCATCCGCCCAGATTGGAAGCGGAATCAGAATTAAGAATAAGATCCCTAAAGCAATTGGTCTTTGCGAACAGCGAATAAGACTTTTCATCTTTTTGCCTCCCCAGTTATTGAAAGCCTATTTGCGGAAACTGCCCTAATTATCTCATTTCAACGATTCGTTTGTCCATTGCCCTTCAGTCCAATCCCCAAAAGAGCGGTTACCTTCTCAAAGTCTTGAAGCCAAAACATCAAGTCGGCTGTAGCATTTTTGCTACACGGGCGGATCAAAAAGGCTACTCTCTTTATTTTCCTAGCAGTCCTGGTTGAGCTCAGCCCCAAAAGAATTCTCCTGTTGGTTCAGTAACTTACTTGAAATCTAGGCCGGTCTCCCAGGATTGGCACAGTGCTTGCGCTTACTGTAAGAAGCGCTGAACAGGGAGGAAAGAAATCTCTAAAAAGTCCTCTGTCCGTGCTTCGACAGGCCTGTCCTGAGCGAAGTTCGTCCTTCGAGAGCCTCAGGACGAACGGCTAGAGTCGAAGGGCCTGTCCTGAGCAAAGACGAAGGGCTCAGCACGAACGGTTCCTGGTTGCGCACTTATCCGCTCACCCTGAGTCTGCCGAAGGGTGACGAGGCAGTTTTTCGGAGGTCTCAGAAACTGGAGTTGACAGGGCATGTGAACAGTGAAATAAGGGCAATGTTCGCTACATTTTGCCGGCCGACCCCGGTCTGGCAGCAACTTTGATTTGTAATTCTTAGGCCCGGCCGGCTTGTTCCGCGTCGGGCTTTTATTTTGCTTTTCGATTGCCGATTTTCGATTTTGGATTAACGAAGAAAGACAGGGACAGAGATAAATTTTGGACTTTTGAACAATTCCAACTGAAAGGAGGGTTTTATATGCCCAAGTATCTTATCGAGGCTTCCTACACAACGGACGGTGTGAAGGGGCTTATCAAGGAGGGTGGATCGAAGAGGCGGGAAGCAGTGGAGCAACTCCTCAGATCAGTCGGCGGCAAGCTGGAGGTTTTGTATTTCGCCTTTGGCCAGACCGACGCCTTTGCGATTGTGGATCTACCAGACAACGTGAGCGTCGCCGCTGCCTCTTTGGCCGTCAATGCCGCTGGCTTGGTTCAGGTTAGGACCACGGTTCTGCTCACTCCCGAAGAGATGGACCAAGCGACAAAAAAGAGCGTCAGCCTTCGTGCGCCTGGGACATAGCGAAAACTGATCCCTTTAGAGAGAAGAGTAGCCTTGCCTCGCTCTCAGGGGGTTATGGGCTTATTAATCAGAACTTTTGCCGGTTGATGGGTTGGGTCCAAGGAGAGGACAAGGTCAGCCCGCTGGGGCATCTCAACAAGCATATGGCGGGTAATGCGCTCAAAGTGCATAATGAAGCGGTTGAGATCGTGGTCGGACATGATCCTTAATTCTCTCATGGAGAGACCAACTTCAGTCGCTTTCTTGGCCAGCTTGTGCTCTTGTAAGTGCCTCCATTCGAAGACCCTCTCCATGCTGTCCACCTTGATCATTAAAAGAACGTCGATGAGAGCAAATAACCTTTGATAGTCTTGTGCCAGGGCTCGGTTGACGGCCGTGCGCCAGGCACCGTCGGCATCCTCTTCCCTTTCCAAGTCGTTTATGGGCGTGGCTAACGCTTGATCCGACTGAGGGAGTGCGCCGACGCACCAACCTTCGAAGATGATCACATCGACCGGACCGCTGCAGCTCGGCCAAGTCAACCGTGGCTGTCTGTCGTCCCTTGCTTTGTCAAAGACGGGAATCGGGGTGGATTGCACCGACCTCTGAGTTTTGAGCCTCTCGACGGTCTCAATTCCCAAGCCGACATCGTGGGTCCCCGGCACTCCGCGAGTTACAAACAAAGGATGAACGGTCCGCGACATAATTTCCCGCTCGGATTTGGTCTTGTAGAGATCATCCAGGGAAAACGCCGCCAACCGTCGTTCGAACCCGACTATAAGAACCGTCTTGAGCAGCTCTGCTGCCGTCGACTTGCCTGAGCCTTGGGCCCCACAGAGACCGACAACCAGCGGCCCGTCCTGTTTTCCTCGGCGTCTGTTTAGCCATGCTGCGAGCGGGAGGTACGCGGAAACGAGCAAGGGGCTTAGGTCCTCCTCGATGTTCATATTTTGACAGGTGGTGACAAATGGATTTTTGCACTTGTCGCAGAGATCGTTTAACACTTCCTGCGTCAAGAATAGCTGCTCCCTTGGCCACAACCGTTCAGACATGACGAGAGAACCTCAAAACAACTCCTATTTTGGCGCTGTCCAGATAACCTTTCCGTCCTTGTCCGTAAAGCCAAGCACCGGCGAGCCATCGAGAGAGGTACCCATGGCAACACGGGGCTTTTCTTCTTGATCGAAGAACCCCAATTTTGTCAACCCTTTGCTATCCACCCCCAGTAGTGCACGAACCTTTTGGTTTTCGTCGGAAAGTCTTAAAAACGGTGAGCCGTTTACATCCACAAATAACTCAATGTGAGTTCTTCCTTCTTTATCTAATAATCGCAGCTCCGATGTGCCATTAGAATCGACCCCTAACATCGCGCCAGACCTTCCGTTCTTATGTCCGAGGCCAAGCCCCGGTGATCCGTCAGCTCCCACACCGAGCACCGCATGGAAGTTTCCGTCCTTATCGTGGAGGCTAAAGAATGGTTCGTTTGAAGGCGAGAGATATAGCTTGGCGCGGACCTTTTGGTCCTTGTCGTAGAACAAAAGATTTGGGCCTCCATTGACGTCCAATCCAAGCACTGCGAGAACCTTCCCGCCCTTATCCCGAATAAGAAATTTCTCGGCCTCGACTACTTTGGCTACTTTAGTGGGCCTCGCCTGGCCCATCACTACCACTATAAGGAATGACAGCAGGACGAAGGTCCCCATGCGCTTCAATCGGCGGTTCTCCCGCTCTAAACGGTCCAAACGTTGCACTAAGTTACGTATCGTTGGCTGGTCCATGACACCTCCTTCAGAACACAAAGTGTCCAGGCCGATAGAAACTAATGGTTCTCTATTTAGTTTAGCCTGTCAATCCCAAGAGTCAGAAAAGGGGGAAATGAAACAAAGGATATGGATCTTAACAATTATGGATTGGGATGGAGAACTATCTATTTTCTTAACAGAATGAAGGCGCTAGCGATAAAAGTTTTTTTACTCATGGCTTCCTACCGATCCGTCATTAATCCGATAACGACACCATCTCTATTACGCTTACCGCAATCTCCTTAAGGTCTCGATGCGATCTTCCGTTGCCGGGTGTGTGGACAAAAACCCGCCGCCACTATCCCCTGATGCGCGCATAACCCATGCAAGCGCGTTGATCATGACCTC
This sequence comes from Deltaproteobacteria bacterium, assembly GCA_023250515.1. GTDB lineage: Bacteria > Desulfobacterota > Binatia > UBA9968 > UBA9968 > JAHFAO01. The sequence continues at coordinate 4,132 of JAHFAO010000060.1, forward strand.
CTTTGGATAACCGGCCCGACGCAAGAGCTCTACCCCGTGGCGGTCCGCTGCGTACTCATCTGACCGGCTGTAACCGCGGGCAATTAGTGTGCCTGCGATTGGGGTGAGCGCACTGCTGCCCGGGATAAGCTGCTCGAGCAGAACCACACCCAAGCTCAGCCCGGTGCCTAGGACCTGGGCCTTGGCTACATGGCCGAGATCGTCGTGAGCAATCTCGTGCGCGAGTATCCCCCTTAGCTGCTCGTCGTTGGCCCTTCCAAGGAGACCAGTGGTAACGTAGAACTCGCCACCGCCCGCATTAGCGGCATTAATGCTTGGGTCATCAATGATGCCGATTCGAACCTCACTCGAGCGGCGAGGGTGATCTGTAACCCGAAGCAGCGGCACCATCACTCGCTGCAGTCGCTCCGCCTGCCACGGATCAATGCGGTGGGCCGAAGGGCGCCGTGGCTCATCTGGCGGCCGGCGCGGCGTCGAGGTGGGTGCCCCGCAGCCCGTGGCCAGAACCGCGAGGATTAAAACCCCTACAGCCCGAAGGAGGCCTACCGAACCTCTAAATCTTTTCATTCAGATCATCCTTGATTCCAGGAAACATTCTGCCGGAAAGTCCACACTCATCTCTATTGACGCTTTAGCCACTCAATTAATTCAACACTTTGTGAAGAACACGATTATACTCTGCCGAACGCAACTACGCAAAAATCCCGTTTTATTTTAACGGGGTTTTTATTTCTCGATGCCTATGCGATTTGTGGTGGACGCCGAAGAGGTTGAGCCATCGTTCGGTGTATCGCCGTTAATTAGGTAGGGGCTGAGCACGGGCACCACGAATGGGCCCCGGTGAGTCTTACACTGCTAACTCTGGAACCCCGCGGAAGCGGTCCTCTACTGGAGAGAGGATGTTGGCGTGCCTCTCTCTCGGGCAGGACCGCTTCCCGGGTACGAACCACCCTGGGCTGCGGCGGAGAAAAAAACTGGTCCGCCGCGAAA
>JAHFAO010000060.1:5221-12334 GCA_023250515.1 Deltaproteobacteria bacterium
GCCGCGAAAACGCAGGGACCAACATCACTTTCCTTGCCACCTGATCCCAAGCAGGGGTGCCGTACATCGTTGAGCCTCCCCGCATCCCAGGGTTTCCGTCTTGTTAAAAGCGACTTCGCTAAACAGCAAACCCTATGCCACACGATCCTTTATAGCTACGACCCCTTGGTTTTTAAGGGAATTTTTAGGAGTAGATAGGAGTAGAGTGGTAGTAAATGTGTTTTTTTGTCCTATTTTTGTACATTTCCGTCCATACTGTGCGCTCGGATAACAATTAGCTCAGCCAAACCCAACTCAGCTTTTGAGGTTTTTGGAAAAGAAGGCCAGTGTCTTAGGCTATATATCCTTAGCTGAGGCCCTCATGGTAGCTAGGCCGGTCATCGCAGAAAAAGGCGTGGCCTGCCCGTTCCTAGGATATTTCTGAAAAAATTTTAAACAATTAGTCATCAATGAAGGCATCACGCAGCAGTTGGGATTGGCGCTCAAAAGCCTGGCGCGGATTGCGTGGGTCTTTCATAAGGGCAATCTCCTGGGTAAGAAGCCGAGCTATATGCATAGTGTGAGCACCGGGCTTTTTAGCCTCCCTTTTGTACAAAGGATGGTCGCGATTGATATATACAATGGTCCCCTCGTTAAAGCACTCTGGCCCGGTCTCTCCGAAGTGATCTAGGCAGCAAGAAATTCCTGCTTGACCAAACTTGAGCCGGCGTACCACGGCGTCAGGAGTAAGTCGCTTCACTTTTGGAGACTTTCTTCTCGAGCTTTTTGTCTGGCGCTTTTCAAGTCTGACGATTTCCCCTTCTTGCATACCTTCCTTGTGAAACGGGGTAGCTGCCGCCCCACCAATCCCCCCAGCCTGACCGACGGGAAGAGCCCCAAAAGGTGAAAAGTCAGGGTTTTTAATGAGCGCACGAGTGATTCGTTCCATGGCCTCGCCAAGGGCACGGGATGCGGCCCTCTTCTCTCCCTTACCTGTGAGCCGATTCAAAACAGACTGAACCTCATTTATCACCCGTTGCATGGTTTGACTGAATGCTTGATATTCAGCGGAATCCAGGACGAAGCCGGTGCGGTCGCTTGTAATAGGCACAAAGTCGGCATGGATCTCACCACGAATTCTAGATGCGACCTTACCCCAAAGCTCGGCCCCGAAAAGTTCCCGCCGAACTGTAACCTGTTTTACCTTAACCTCGATGCCGAGGTCTTCGGTTGAAGCAGCCGAGGCTGGAAGGATTACAATCTCACCCGTAACGGGACCATACTCAGTTCCTTCCAGGAAAGGAATACGATGGCCGGAGAGGCTTTTGGGACGGACACGGAGCCCATTCAGAGATACAGAAAAGTTTGCTGCCTTTAGCGGGACTCCCTCGATGAGCTTTCGCTCTACATCTTGAGGATCGAACCGTTTGGTAAGCCCCTGAAGGGTCACCGTTGTTCCGTTCCCTCTCTCGGGGTCCGGGGGAAATGCCTCTAAGGGAAGTCGCCATTCTCCTCCAACCCTAGACCACTCTTCTTTGTCAAAGACAACCCGAGCGGCAAACTCTCCCTTTTGAGTAGCAACAATAAAGCGGCTACATGCTGACAGGGTGGCGAATTTTCCAATGCCAAATTGACCAATTCGGTCCCGTTTGAAAACAGGCGATTTCGGCCGCATGAGTTTTTCCTGGGAGCCGATCACAAAATACTGTTGGAGTCCTTCCAGATCCATGCCGGTTCCGTTGTCTTCGACCGTGATGGATTCGGGGGTCACTGTTACTTTGACCAGCGTGGCGTCAGCGTCGTAGGCATTGTTGACCAGCTCTCGGATTAGCTCGATGCTCTCCGAATAGAGACGTTCGCCGATAGTGACAAGGTGACTCTTATCAACGGTAACAGGTAGGTAGCTTGCAACTTCCATGCTATCCCTGTTTTTTATCTAAGCTCGACTCTAAAGCCCTCTTACCCATATCTCCCAGAATCATAAAATGCAAATTTCTCCGGTTACCCGGATCAAGCCCTTTCGGCCGCAACCAGTCCAGGAAATTGTTGTATCGCTTACAATGAAGAGTTAAGGAATGTTCAACTCCGGCGCCCCGTTGCTTTCATTTTGGGATAAATAATCCGATCACCCTCGACAACGGCAAAGGGAGTCAACTCATGGGCCTGCAGACTCGCCTGTGAGATTATGTGCCAAGCTTCCCACCTCCGCACGAGAAGGGCATCGGCAATAAGGGAACGGTGGCAGCGCCAGGGGACTGCCTCGGCGCACATAAGGACCGCTCTCCTTTCGGCGACCAAATCCAATAACTCGGTTACCCCTTTTCTAAACTCCTCCGTCTGCATGTAATCGGCAAAGCCCCGAAAGCTGGCATTCCTCCACCCCATATTGGGCGAATCCTCAACGGCCTTTCTCAGTCCTCCCAGCCGCTTCACATGGCGGTATTCAACCCCTTTCTCGCTCAGTGCGCGCAGCAGTGTGTCGCTGTTGAAGTGTGGGACGTGGCGAGACCTGGGTACTGTCCGTACATCGAAAAGCAGGTCGATTCTGAACTGTTCGAGAAGGCTTTCGAACTCGTCCAGTGTCCGAGTGGAATGGCCAATGGTGTAAATCATCTTATGATCAGGTAAATATCCTCCAAAAGGTGATCATAAGGTACGACGCAACTCGTGGGCGGCTTGAACCAATACTTTTGTTTTGGCGTAAGCGAGGTCACGGTTGATCGTCATCAGCCCGCAGTCGGGGGCGAGGAGAAGGCGCGCAGGGTCCATGTAATCGAGGACAGCCCGGGCACGAGCGACTACTCTTTCTACCGGTTCAGGTGGCGAGTCGCCCGGATCAACGCACCCGAAAATCACTAGCCTACCGTCGCAGGCCTGTATCAGCGCCGGATCGAAGTTGCTGCGGCCGAACTCGAGAGAGAAGCCGCCGATACGGCTTTCCATCAAAAGGGCCAGCAGCTCTGGATACTCGTACTCATGCTGGCGCTTACCCCCACCCGGATAGCCGTAGCAAAGGTGAACGATGGTAGGAATGACCAAGCCATCTAAACAGCGGTCGAGGGCACGTACACCATAGGCCGCTACCTTTTCATGGTAGCGCGTCATGGCCGGCTCGTCGATCTGCACTATGTCACAGCCAGCCGCCTGCAGCTCAAGTAACTCCTCGTTTAGTGCCGCCGCGACATCCATGGCTAGCGCCGCCTCGTCACCGTAGGCCTCGTCGTAGGTACTATCGACAACCGTCATCGGGCCCGGCACGGCCATCTTGACTGGCCGTGAAGTATGCAACTTGGCAAAACGCAAGTCCTCCACTACGGCCGAAGCACGCCGACGCACCGGGCCTGTCACGCGTGGCACCAACCGCTCCACGTCAGTGCGGCGCCGGATGGCCTTCGGAAGACGGTTGACAAGGTCGAAACCTTCCATGCTGGCGAGCACGTGATAGATAAATTGAGCTCGGCGTTGCTCTCCGTCGGTAAGGAGGTCGACCCCTAGGCGTTCTTGCTCGTGTAGCACTACGATAGTGGCGTCATCCTGGGCCTCTCGCAGCGCCGCACCTTCCAGGCGGAAGGTCACCTCGCCTCGCTCTCGATCGGCCAACCAGGATGGTCGGGGAAAGCTCCCTACGGTAGTGGTCGCTATGGGGGGAAGCTGCACGGTATCCTCCACTATTTTCTTCTTATGAGGATGAAGGCACTAACAGCCAGATAAGCGGCTACCAGTAGCGACACCCACGAAACCCACATGGGCACTACAAATGTGCCGATCTGAGCTGGCCAACCATAAATGACCCGGGCCAAATGCAGGATGGCAATAATCCCGAAGAGGATGCCACTAACTACGATAAAAGTATTTTGGCTCATGGCTCCAATGCGCTACCCAGCGTGCTACTTTCTTTTCCTCTCATACTTGACCACGATATTACTTTTGTCGGCTGCCCAAGACACGGTCCCTTTGACTCCCGGAGTATATTTTAGCGGGGTTGTTTTACCTCCTTGATGGGACCAAGTACTTTGGTCTGACTTGACCCATCAACTACCAGAAGGGTACCAATCATTAGTAGGACTAAAATCGAATAGAAAACAAAAGAGGCGTGAACTTTTCTCAACTCAAACATGTTGAATCCCTCCTTTAGATTGTCCGTTATTCTCCTATCCCTGTGACCTTCACACTTGCATGTTTGGACTTGTATTTGCGGTTAAGATAGATCATGACACCAGTGAGCCCTTCAACGACATAGCAGTTTGCGGCCGGCCCGGCATCAAAGGTCCGTGCCCCTATCCTGTGAATGATCTCCATGACCCTTTGCTTGGCCGCGTCGCTGTCGCCGCAGACCAACACATCACCAAGAGGGGCATTGGGCTGCTGTAAATCAACAGCCGAGATATTATGAAGCGCACCTACTACCGGGGCCTCGCCACCCAAGATTTCCTGCGCTTCAAGCAGAGCAGAGCCGGCGGGAGGCACAAAGGGCCTACCTTTCCTCAAAGGAACTACGGCATCAATAACCGTCTTACCTGCGAGTTGACCTTTCAACTCCGTGACCATCGTGGCATGGCCCTCGTAAGGAACAGCAATAACAGCAAACTCCGCCTCTTTCACCGCCTCCCGATTGACTTTCCCTTCTAGGGTCCCACTCTCAAGGCTTTTTTTGAGCGACTCGACAACGGTTCTAGCCTTTTCCCGATCGCGCGAGCCAATAATAACTCTGATGCCGGGACGGGCTAGACGTAGCGCCAAAGCGCTCCCAAGGCTACCTGTCCCTCCTACAATGGCTATAGCGATCTCTTTTTCCATATAGCGGCTTCAGAACTTGCGAAAGAGATCCTCCGCTTCCGGACGGAGAAGCTCCTTCGCCGATCCATCCTCTCCTTCTACGCTGTAACCGCGAATAATTACAACTGGGATTTCGCCCCTCTTCCCCATTACCAACTCCGCCGCCGCAGCGAGCTCATCGGCAACTGCCGCTACCGAGGCTTTGAGTTCGTAGCCATAGCGGTCGTTCTTTCCCCGATCGTCTTTCAAGGGTTTAAGGCCGGAGACGCCAACGGCCACATCCACCGTACCCAAGCGCCAGGGGCGACCGAAGCTGTCGCTGATGATGACCCCCGGCATTACTCCGCTAAGCTGCCTCACCTCTTCTCTGATCTCCCTTGCCGAACGGTCAGGATCTAGGGGCAAAAGGGCGACCTGACCCAGACCCACGTTAGATAGATCCACTCCCGCATTAGCGCAGATAAAACCGTGGTGGGTCTCGACGATGATCGTTCCTCCACCCACCCTGATAATGCGACGGGTTTCTCTTAGGATGATCTCCAAGAGGCAGGGATCCTTGCCCAGTTCGTGGGACAGTTCCAGGGCTCGCGACGAAGGTTGAATCGTATCCAAACGGATGATCCGACCCTCAGCCTTGGAAACGATCTTATGGGCCACGACCAGGATATCTCCATCGACCAGCGTAATCCTATGTCGGGAACAGGCCTGGTAGATGAGTCTACCGATGGAATCACCCTGCCGTACCCCACCTAGACCTTCAAGTCCTATGATCTCCAGCCGCCTCATGATCTCCCAATCCTAAGAATTCTACCGTAGCTCTCGCTGTCTCTGATTCCCGCTGACAAGAAACGCTCCAGATCTTGGGGCTCATCAATATCCAGGGCGATCCTGTCATTCTCCAGGACCCGCAGCGGCAGCCCTTTGGCGGCAACTTCGCCCAGGTGGTAGGAGAAACTGTCATAACCGAAGCGAAGCTTGATCAAATCAGGAGGAGAGAGTAAAAGGGCGTTGGTCCCCATGTGATCGTGGGAAGGAGTCAGTAGGGCAAAGGGTGTCGTGGAATCATGTCCCGCAATCTGCTCAAGTAGAATCTCAACGTCACTGGAACGAACCAAGGGGATGTCTGCAGGTATGATCAGGACAGTCTGAATACCTCTTTGCTTTAACTCTCCGAGGGCGAAGACCACTGCCTCAGTCTCACCTCTCTCTTCTTTTTCTCGAATCACCTTGGCCCCCAGGGAAGAGGCGATCTCAGAAACCCCGCTATCTCCTGTTACAACAAAGGTCTCTTCCAGCCCTCGGGCCGAAATGACCTGGCTAAGGACATCCCTTAGCATCGCCTCAACCAAAAGCTCGCGCTGCGCGGCATCGAGGAGCCGGGCAAGCCGGTGCTTCGCGTTGGCAAAACCTTTGGCAGGTATCAGAGCTGCAACATTCATAAGTCGTGTTTCGTGCTCGTGTCTCGTGCTCGCCTTCGCAGCCACTCACATCCACGAGTTACGAACACGAGCCACGAACTAGGGCTAAAACTTCCCGCGCGAGCCGCCTCTTGTCAGTAAGCGAATGCATGTGTATGGAGGTTGCCACTGTCCTGACCCCCAGCTCTTTGATCCTCTCCTGGAGCCCCCTGTCCTCAGGCGCAACTAGAATCATGTCGAGAAAGTCGGCATAGGCTTTAGCTACACCAAAGGCCGAAACTTCAAAGCCCATGGCAGCCATCAATTTGTGTGCTGGTCCATTCACCGGAGCCCCCTGAATAATTGGGCTTACAGCCAGAACCGGCGCCTCAGTTTTCTTTAACGCCGCCCTGATCCCTGGAACCGCCAAGATGGGACCTATACTGGTTGCCGGATTGCTCGGACAGATAATCACAGCGGCCGCCTCCTGGATCGCATCAATCACGCCCGGTGCAGGTTGGCTCCTCTCCGCGCCAACAAAAGATATCTCTTTTACCTCTGCCGCCCAGCGCTCCTTGACGAAAAAGTCCTGAAAAGGGATCTCACCCTTTGGCGTCACTATCCGAGTCTCGACTCGATCGTCAGACATCGGAATGATAACAGCCTTAACTCCAAGTGATTTACGAAGGCGCTCCGTTACCTGCGAGAGGCTCAGTCCTTCACTCAAAAATCGTGACCGAGTAATATGGGTCGCCAGATCTCTATCTCCAAGTTTAAACCAGGTTTCCCCTCCGTATCTCCCCAACCATTCCAGCGCCGCAAAAGTATCATCTTTTATCCCCCACCCTTTGGTCGTGTCACCCATTCCCGCCAGGGTGTAAGTGATCGTATCGAGATCAGGAGAGATGTAGAGGCCGTGCAAGACAAAGTCGTCAGCAGTGTTGCAGACAACGACAAGAGC
>JAHFAO010000060.1:12434-17386 GCA_023250515.1 Deltaproteobacteria bacterium
ATCCCTTTACCCCTCTTCACCCTGAGATTCAGAGACCATGGACTCCTGGAACAGTTGCCCTCTTACCAAACCATCCGCACCGCATAACCTCTCCACATAAGGCAAAAGTGAGGGTGGGATAAACTTTTCCCCTTGGAAAATAAACTCAGGATAAATGGCCAACCGGGGCTTCAGCACAAAACCGGCCTCTGCTGTCTTTTTGCTTAGAGCGAGTAAAGCAGGCCAGGGGGCCTCCGGGTTGATATAGTCCGGGGTAAGCGGAGAGACTCCTCCCCAATCATTGATTCCCGCATGGAGATAGAGCTGGTAGCTTTCAGGCGTCAGGTTGGGAGGGGCCTGGATATTCATGTCCCCTCCAAGGATAAGGCGCGCCAAAGCGATGGTCTTGAGCATCTCCTCAAGGGAAGGTTCCGGATGATCCCGCATTGGGATCTCGGGCTTAGCACGAAAATTCTGAATGATGACCTCTTGGATGTGACCGTAGCGCTGATGCAGCTCGCGGATGGCAAAGAGGGAGTCGATTCTCTCATCCCAGTTTTCTCCGATGCCTATGAGTAGCCCGGTGGTGAAAGGTATGCGAAGTCTCCCGGCCTCTTCGATAGTTTTAAGGCGAAGAGCGGGTTTCTTATCTTGCGCGTCAAAATGAGGGCCTGAAGCCAGCATGAGCCGCTCGCTGATATTCTCCAGCATGAGACCGAGACTGATATTCACATGCTTGAGCCTTTCCAAATCTTTTCTCCCCATGAGTCCGGGGTTCGAGTGAGGCAACAACTCTGTCTCTTCCAGCACCAGCTTGCAGGCATCATACAGATAGTCGAGGGTGCGCCGGAAGCCTATCTGCTTCAGAAAATGTCTCATTTCAGGGTAGATCGCCTCGGGCTTATCCCCCAGACTAAAGAGAACCTCGGTGCATCCAAGGAGCTTTCCATGACGGACGACGCGTAAAACCTCATCGAACGTCATTGTCTTCGCACCGGGCTCATCCGGCGCCTTGCGAAAGGTACAGTAGCCGCAGAAATCCCGGCACAGGTTGGTGAGCGGGATGAAAATCTTGGGAGAGAAGGTTACGGTCTTGCCTTTATAACGGTCGCGCAACTCCGAGGCGGCTGCGAGGAGGGCAGCCAGTTCCTCCCCCCGAACGGCTGAAAGAGAAACCGCCTCGCGTCTCGTAAGCGCCTTGCCCTGAAGGCAACCTCTAAGGATACTCTCCATCATTTCTGCTTGAATAGCCGATAAGAAACCTCGGGTCAACCGCCTCTTAACTTGAACAGCTCCATGTCGAGCTCACTGGATGGCTGAACGTGCACACGCTCTTGACAGCCCTTGAGACGGCGCCTAGACTCTCGCCAAATTGAAGGTCAGCTTCTGCACGGCAAGAGAGGCGGGGAGCGGGTATCTGCTGAGAATGCTACTTTGGACCATTTAGTTCCAATATCCAAGGGCGGTTCAGATGCTCCGGAGAACCTGGCAACCTGCTGCCTCATATGCAACGCCATTAAGTCGGGCAAGACCTATGAGGAGGCTGCGCCAGCTATTCTTGCTTCCTTACGGGAGCGCAGACTTCGGGGATAGTTGCAGTCAGAGGAGGCACACAATATAAGGCGGGCTTTGCGGACCATTGTTATGCCCAAGATAACAAGGAGGAAGGACTATGAGTCTCGATAATATCTTAGTCATTGATGCCGATGGACATGTGAACGAAGGTGACGTCAATCTAGCGAGCCGCCTCCCGGAGGAGTGGCGCTCCCAGGCTCCCGTTAGACTCAAAGACAACCAGGGTTACCCGCGTATTCTGCTAGAAGGAAGGATCTGGTCGACCTCGCAAGGGCCAGGGCCAGGTGTAACTGGACCCTTTACCGAGAAGGCGCGTAAATCTCGGCCCGGGATGACTGACCCTGTCGAGCGTCTTAAAGACATGGATCTAGAGGGAATCGACGTTGCTGTTCTTTTTGGCACTCAAATCGCCCTCACTGTAAACGGCCTCATGAATGGAGAGCTTGCCGCAGCCCTGTGCCACGCCGTGAATGAGTGGCTGTTGGAATACTGCTCGGCCGATCTGAAGCGACTTAGGGCAGTCGGTTTGATTCCTTGTCAGAATCCTCCGGCCGCAGTGAAGGAACTTGAGTATCTCGCCAAGGCTGGCGCAACCTCCACCATGCTTCCAACCAATGTCTACGGAAGAAACATGGGCGACCCCGTGTTCTACCCTATCTATGAGGCGGCGCAGGAAATCGGCATGACGCTGAGCGTCCATCCACAGACCGGTCACGATGGCGTCCCTGGGGTGTCTGGGGTCATGGGAGCAGGCAGCCGACGCTTCTTCAAGTATGTCTACGTGCATATGACCGCCTTTCCCTTTGAGCTTATGATCGCGATGATGCACATGATCGGCGAGGGAGTCTTCGACCGCTTCCCCCGTCTCAAGGTCGGTTTTATGGAAGGCGGCGCAGGCTGGCTCCCCTACTGGATGGAGCGCTTGGACGAACACGTCGAGAAGCTGGCGCCGCAGATGCCCGACCTCAAGCGCCGGCCGAGCGAGATTATTCGAAGCGATCAGATTGTTCTCACCTGTGAGTCTGAAGAGAGCGGTCTCGATCGCGTCCTGGATGTCGCGGGCCCGGGCAGCGTGCTTTACGCCTCGGACTACTGCCACTGGGATTGCCATTTTCCCTACTCAGTCAAGGATATCCTCGAAGCGCGCGACCTGAATAACGCCCAGAAGGAAAGAATCCTTGGTCGGAATGCGATTGAGTTCTTTGATCTCAAAAACCTCCCTGAACCCAGGGCCATAAGAATTGCCCGGCAAAGCTGGGAGGAGGAAAAGCCGAAAGCGCTGGTGCAAGGGGCAGAGCGATAATGCAAATAAATTTCTTGGTGATTATGCTTGCCCTTTGCCTTGCCTTCTCCGGTCTGGCCTGGTCAGTGGAGAGCCCACAGAAAATTCGGATCGGCTTTCCGTCACTTGCCTTCTCCTATCTTCCCTTTTATGTGGCGCAAGAAAAGGGTTTTCTTAAGAAAGTTGGACTGGAAGCGGAGTATATCCAGATGCAGACAAGCATTCAGTCACAGGCAGTGATCAATGGAAATATCAACTTCTTTCCCTCTGTTTCTACCGGCCTGTCTGCCGCAGTCTCCGGCCTTCCCTTGGTGGTCGTCCTAAACCTCTATAACGGGACGCCTTGGATACTGGTTACGAGCAAGGAGATTTACAGACCGCAGGATCTCATCGGCAAAAAATTAGCCATCTCTGGAATTCGGACTTCGCCTTACTATTTTCTCTTGGCCGGGCTTAAGAAGATGGAGCTTCAGGAAAAGGACGTAGCTTTCATCTCTACAGGCGGAACTGCTACCAGCTTCGCCACTCTCACAAGCGGTCAGGTTGCCGGGGCCGTATTGACACCGCCCTTCGACGACAAGGCTGTTTCCCTCGGGTTTAAGAAGTTCCTCTTTCTCGGCGACCTCGTCGACATCCCTTATGTGGGGTTGGTCACATCGCAGGCGGAGGTCAAAGGTCATCGTGATCGGATCCAAAAAACGATCACCGTGCTTTTTGAGGCAGTTTCCTGGCTGCGCGCGAACCGAGCTGAGTCGGCGAAGATGATTGCGGACAAATTTAAGGTGACGCCAAGCGAGGCGGAGCGGACCTACGAGACCCTGACTTCGATGCTGACCAAAGATGGCCGTCTGAATCCCAAGGTTGTGCGTGGATATCTTGACATCTTGCGTCAGGACCGGCCGCTCCCGACAGATCTAGAGCCGCAGAAGTTTCTGGATTTCTCCATGCTGCCGTCAGGCCGATGAGACCTTTTTTTCTCTTGCCAAGGCCCGTAGGTTTACATAGTATCTCTTCCCGCTAGCTTACTTGTTGTTGAATGAATCCACTCAAGAAAGGAGTCACGTTATGGCAACCTTTAATACAAAGCACTTGATTACCGCCGCTCTTGCCCTGCTGCTGTTCGCGGGTCTCTACCCGTTAGCGGCTCTCGCAGGTGAAGCTAAGCAGCCCACAAAGGCGCAGCCCAAGCGCCACAAGCTTGCCGCCACGCTGGAGACCACTCAGTGGGGATGGCTGGATCCTAACGAATCCCCCAAGCTTACCGTCGATTCCGGCGACATCGTCTCCGTCGAGACCATGATGCACGCCCACAACAAGATCCAGCCGGGAACTACGATGGAGGAGATCGTTGCGCTCAGGAAGGCCAACCCCGGTGGGGGGCCTCACTCTGTAACGGGTCCGATCTACGTCAACGGCGCTGAGCCTGGAGACGTAATGGAAATCCGGCTCTTGAGGATCACTCCTAAGCCATTTGGGGTCAACTTCAACCTCCCAGGCAAGGAGTTCCCCACAATCGGCGCCCTGGCCCCCGAATTTCCCGAAGGGTTCGTCAAGTACTTCAATCTTGATTGGAAGAACCGTCAAGCCGAGTTTAAACCCGGAGTCATGATCGATCTAAAGCCGTTCCCTGGTACGTTGGCTGTCGGAATCGATCCTAACGACCCCGCGCCCCGCAAGGGCGGGGCGAAGGACCCTATGGCACCCGTCTCGACGCTCCGGCCCTGGAAAAACGGCTCGAATATGGACCTCAACGAGCTCCAGGAGGGAACCACCATCTTCATCCCAGTCCTGCTCAAAGGGGGCCTTGTCTGGACCGGCGACTCCCACTGCCGGCAGGGAAACGGTGAGGTGAACCTTACGGCGCTCGAGTGCGCCTTCCGCGAAATTGTGATGCAGTTGATTGTGCGCAAGGACATGAAACTCGAGTGGCCACGAATGGAGACCAAAACCCACTGGATCATGATGGGATTCGATGAGGACCTGAATAAAGCGATGGTCAGTGCGGTCCGCGAGACTGTAGACTTCCTGGCGAACCAAAAGATGGTTCCGCTGGACCGGTACGAGGCGTACTCCATCACCTCCATGGTCGCTGACTGTCGCGTGACCCAAGTGGTGG
>JAHFAO010000061.1 GCA_023250515.1 Deltaproteobacteria bacterium
CGCTCAATAGGCGGCCGACAATGTCGAGGGAGGAGAGGCCTTCGGCTTGGGCTTTGAAGTTGGGGATGATGCGGTGGCGGAGCACGGAGGGGGCCAAGGCCTGGATATCCTCAATCGATACCGCATAACGGCCCTGAAGGATGGTCCTCGCCTTGGCGCCGAGGATCAGGTATTGCGAGGCCCTTGGGCCTCCGCCCCATTCGATATAGTCCTTGATGAACTGAGGCGCCTCGGGATTATGGGGACGGGATTTCTGGCTCAAGGAGACCGCGTAGCCCACTACAAACGGCGAGGCGGGCACCCGACGCACCAGATTCTGGTAGCGGAGGATGGCAGGCCCGTCCATAACCTTGTGGGGTGTGGGTTTGCCCACCGAGGTGGTCTGCATGACGATTTGGACCTCATCGTCAAAGGGCGGGTACTGGATGTCGATATTGAGCATGAAGCGGTCTAGCTGCGCCTCCGGCAGGGGATAGGTTCCCTCCTGCTCAATGGGATTCTGTGTGGCCAGGACAAAGAAGGGCAAGTCCAGAGCATAGGTCGTTCCGCCGGCGGTAACCTTATACTCTTGCATCGCTTGAAGCAGGGCTGCTTGGGTCTTTGGAGGGGTGCGGTTGATCTCATCTGCCAGCAAGATATTGGTAAAGATCGGGCCTTTTAGAAATTGGAATTTCCTTCTCCCGCTGACCGCATCTTCCTGCAAGATGTCAGTGCCGGTGATGTCTGAGGGCATAAGGTCCGGGGTAAACTGAATCCGGTTGAAATCGAGGTCTAGGATCTCCGCCAGGGTGCCGATCAGGAGCGTCTTTGCCAGACCGGGCACTCCTACAAGGAGACAGTGACCTCTGGAGAAGAGGGCAATTAGAACTTCTTCGATCACCTTTTCCTGACCCACAATCACCTTGCGGATCTCACCCAGCATCGAGTCCCTTTTGGCAGCAAAGTCCTCGATCGCTGCGATCTCTTGATCCCTAATCTCCATTGGCTCCATTCATTTGACCTCTTTATCTTGCTCTCATGAGTCGATCCAAGGTCGACTTGGCTTTCTTGGCCTGATCCTGTTCCCCCGAAGCGCCATAGATTTCGGAAAGGAGGCGGTAGATGGTTGGATTGAAGGGGTTGATCTGAATAGCCTCCTCTAGGACGATTCTGGCTTCAGAATAATTTTTCGTCGCGTGGTAGAGACGGCCCAACTGAACATACGTGCCGACGTGATCCGGCTCCAGAGTTTGGGCTTTTTTCAGATAGGGGAGGGCCTCTTTGTGGTTTTCCCTCTGTATCAGGACCCGCGCCAATTTGTTCAGGATAATAGGGGAATGGGGGCTTGCCTGCAAGGCGCGCTGGTATTCTTGGGTTGCGGCGATGATTCTTCCCCTTTCCCAAAGCTGGTCTCCTAGATGGGTTCGATTGCGAGCGACGATGGACTGGATCTCTTTAAGCTCCACCGTTTCCTCATCCTCTTTTTGATTTCCTTTGACCTTAAGCTTGCGCACCCGACTCCCCTCTATTTCTTTAAGCCCCTTTCCTTTGAGAAACTCCCTCAACCCAGTCTCAAAGGATGCAAAAGAGGTTCCCAGGACCTTTTCAATGGCCTCTGGTGTCGGCCTTTTTACTAGCTCGGATAAGAGATCACGGATCCCAGCCTGGCCCCTACGGTGAATTATGAAATCGATCGCTGAGGCTGCCTCTGCATAGGCCAATTGGACTTCCTCAGGCGTCTCCAGGTAGATCAGAGAAGGTTCCATTTTTTTAAAACCGACAAATTTATTCTTCTCCAACGCCTGGGCCAGAAGAGTCCGGTTGGCAGGGGTGAGGTAGTCCTCTCCATCTCTGGACGGCTCCGGCCGCCGCCAGCGGGTCTCATAGAAGCGGGCCATGCCCTCGTGTAGCCAGATGGGCGCCTTATTGTCGGTAAGGCCGACGATCGCGTAGTGGAGGTATTCGTGGCTCAGCGAGTCGAGCCAGCGGTAGCCTTGGACGAGGACCCGTGGCGAAATCGTCATGATCTTATTGAATTTGCAGATCCCTACAGCCCCGGTCTCCTCAATATCTCTCAGCGAAAGGTCGGAGATAGCTTTAAATGTAGGCGCGTCAGGCGCTATCTCCACCCGAACCTTCGCCTGCGGAAAGTAGCCTAGTGCCTGCCCCATGGCTTGATAGCTTTTCTCCAAAGTGTCCAAGACATGTGGGACGAGGATTCCGTCCCTATCTTCGTCCAAGAAGAGAATAAAATGGGCACTTTCGTGGCGCTTGAGCTTTTTTACTGTGTCAATAGTTTGTTGGGTTAAGAGACGCAGTGCCTGACGCCGCTCGTTTGCGGATTCGATGGCCAACGCCTGCTCCAGAGAGCGAAGGGCTTCTTCATACCGACCCTGATAGAAGGCAACGCGGGCCTTAAGATCGAAGGCCGCGGGCGACTTGGGATTTTCGCGGACTAGCCGGGAAGCAATCTCGTCGGCCTGGGGCGACCGCCATGCCTCCAGCAGTTCCTCGGCCTGTTTTAGTAGAGCCTCAGCCTGCCCGTTAGCCGGATCAGGATAAAGGGTTAAAAGGGCGAGGAGAGACAGAGCTAGAGACAGAGTTATGCGTTTGGTTTGCTGCAAGCGAAATCCTTCTTTATTTCCGGATTCTGACTTCTGGATTCCTGACTACTCTGAGAGATTCTTAAAGTAGCTCTCGATTTGGTCTTTTAGCTGAGGTGGAACTCCTTGCTTGAGGGACTCTAGGATCTCTTCGCGGAAACTGCGCGGCGCCTTATATTCGTCCTTGCCCGGGAGCCGGAATCTCTCCGTATCCAGCCCGGTGATTCCTCCTTCGACTTCAAATTGGGGAAACTGGGGCATGCCGGGAAGGGGAACAAGCATTCCGGAAGGGAGAAAACGGCCCATACGGAATAGACGGGAGACTGGCATCCTTCCGAGTTGCCCCCTTTGCGCGAGCTGCTGCATGGAGTTTTGCATCTGCTGCTGCGACTGGGAGAGACGATCGAGGGCCTCGCGCTCCGGAGGTACGGCGCCTTTTGCGTCGAGATCGCCTAGGCGGTTCTGTGCCTTTCCCATGGAGTTCCCTGCCTCTTGAATATTTTTTGTGATCTGCGGGTCGAGCGATGGGAAGAGTTGGAAGAGGGAGTCCAACTTCTCGTGAAGATCTTGAGTCCGGTCCTTAAGAATTCCCTGCCGGTGCGAGAGATCGCGTAGTCTCTTTTTGTCCTCTTCTTTGAGAGCCGCCAGTGGTCCCTCCAACAGGGCCTCGAGGTTAGCCTTGAGCCCCTTCAAACTGGCCTCGGCCTTTTTCCCTTTCTGTTCCTGCTCAGGGGTGCGCTTTTTCCCCAGCTCTTTTCGGGCCATTTCCATGATCTCAGCAAAAGAAGAGAAATCCTTTTTCAGCAGCCGCGCGATCATATTTTTGACGAGGTGATTGACCGTGGCCTCATCGAGCGAGTCTCTCCGGGGTCCCTCCCCGCTCCTGCTCTCTCTCTCCTCATCGGGAAAAAGCTCTGCCAGGCGGGATAGCTCCTCGTAGGCCTTGGCCTGGAATTGATCCAGCTTTTCTTTCAGAACCTCATCTCTCTCCCTCAATCCTTTTTTGTTGACCCCTTCGGTATCGACCAGGATCTCCTGCTGCTCCCGCAGGATCTGCTGCAGCTCGCTCGCGGAGCGCATCATCTCCCCCTGCATCCTCCCCAAACTGGACGACATGGCCGATTGCTGGGCATTCTGGAGGGCGGCAACCATGGAGGCTAGTTGGTTGAACAACTCCCGGGCTAGCTGCATGGCCCCTTCGATGTCTCCCTGCATGAGTTTCTTCCGGATCTCTTCCAAAGCGGAGAACATCTCCCCGAAGCTGAGTCCGCGAAGGGCTTCGTTGTTGGTGAACTCATCGGGCAGGCGAGAGGCGAACTGGGACAAGGCCTGTTGGAGTGATCCCAGGAGGTTGGCCAACTGCGAGATCTCCTTGAGGACTGCATCCAGGTTCTTGTCGCCACTCTTGAGTCTCTCCAGGGAATCTAAAAGGCGCTCTTGGCTCCTCATGAGGTCCTGTGCTGTTGAGGCCACCTCTTGGCCCTTAAGCCTCTTGCTGATCTCCTCCGAAAGCAGGGACATTCTTTCAAGCTCCGAGGAGATCTCATCGTGGAGTCTGGCTTTTTCCTCCGGGGAGGATGCCTGATCTTTTTTCTTAAGCAGCTCCTCTTTGGTGAATTGGAGGTTGCGCTTTAGCGCTTCAAGGTCTGACCAGGTGGCAAAGTCCGAAAGACGGTCCTTTTCGGTCCGCTGCATCACCTCCTCGATGCGCTTCATCATCTCATCGACCTTTTGTTCAAACCCCTTATCGGCGGCCTCTCCTTGGCGGATCGCTTCTTTTTCCCCCGAGGGGGGTTTCTCCAAATGGTCGGCCAGAAGGTCGATCATCCGGCCTGAGAGGTCACGGATCATCTCGGCGACCTGTTTGTGCTCTCCTTTGAGGTTCTTCAGTCGGAGTCTCAGGGACCGAGAGGAGCCGATTTTAGGACCGGAGATGGTGTCGTTATCGAAGACCTCGAGGTGGTAGATCGCTTCACTTCCTTCGCGCAGGCCCAACTTTCCTAAGTCCCAGTTGAATCGCTCCCTGGGGATCAGCTTTCTATTCCCGTCTTTTTGAATAGGGAGTCTCTCCTGGCGGTCGTCGATCCTTACGGACAGGGCGACCTCCTGGATGCCGAAGTCATCCCTCCCGGTGAATTCCAGCGGCAGGATCTCATCTCCGTTGACTTCAAGGTCCTCCGTGGGTCTTAAGAACTCAACAGTGGGGAAGCCGTCCGGACGGACCTGAATCTCATAGGAGATAGGTGTGTTGCGAAAACCAAGCTGGTCCTGCACCAGGATCTGATACCTTTGGGATTGAAATAAGACGAGATTGCCCTGGAGTCTCCTCCCGTCGATTTTTAAGGGGACTTCTCTGCCTCCGTCGAGGAGGATCTTGGCCTTGGCGACTTCTTTAGTGATTGAGGCCTCGAGACGGAGAGTGGAGCCTTTGAGCCCTTCCACATTTCCCCCCTGGAAGGTCTGTGTCGGGAGCCCCGTGTAGTGGGGCGGGTAGAGCGTGATCTTCAGGTTGCCGATTTCAGGAGGGTCAATAGCCTCGATCGTATAGCTGGGAGAGGAAAAGGGTCCAGTAACGACCCGATACCGGAGACTCTTTTGGAGCTCCTGAATCGTGCCCGAGAATTTTCCCGCGCCCAGCCCTTCCATAAGATGCTTTTCTTGGGCAGGCCCTTCCTGGCCTTCATTCTCACCAGACCAGAGGATAAGCTCCATGGACTTCGGAATGGCCCCTGAGGCAGTGGCCTGGATGGTTACCGAAGAGCCGCGCACGGCACGGATACCTTTCGGCGTCACATTGATCGAAGTATGGGAGGGCGGCAGATCCTTCAGGGGGTGAATCAACAGACTGAAGGTCTCGCCCACTGAAGATGGATTGAGAAGGACCATGGCGACGACGGGGATGAAGAGTATCCCTAGAAGACGGCACTCAGCCCTGATCCGTTGGGTATTGATCAGCTCCTCCACTGGTAGAGAGTGGAGCTGCTTTCGCGTCGCGCGGAGCAGGGCGAGGACCATGGAGGTGGAGATCTCCTGGGGCCGCTTTTCGTCTGCAATCTGTGGATAGAGCTGTAGAGAGTTTATGAGGTTGTTCCTGAGATGAGGACACTTCTTTTCGATATAGAGGGCAGCCCGTTCCTGAGAGACCCGTTGGCACCAGTGGAAAAGGGTCCAGCCCAAAAGAAGAACCAGGAGGACGGCAGATAGCATGCTATAGGCTATGGGGGCGTAAGGGAAAATGGCTTTGATCTCTTGGATCCCCAGACCGAGGGAAAAAAGGAGAAGAAGACATATGCCGGTCAGGCAGAGCCCCTCCGCCCCTTTGAGCATCTTGAGCCGGCGGACGAATCGGCCTAGAAAAGAAGAAAGTTCTCTATAGTCTTCTTGACCCATGGTCAGTCAAATAAAACCATCTTACTATCGAATCTTTTTCTTGTCTATCGTACTTTAGTCGCGATTGGAAGGGCTTATCCCACTTCAGAGAGAAGGGCCTGCTCCTCAGAGCGGGAGGCAATAGGCACCTGTGGCAAGTCAGACGATCTTATGATATGCAAATTTTTTACTCGGTGGAGTAGAAGATTAGGAGAAAGGAAGCTTATAGGAGATGCTGAATTTGGAAAATGAGACACTGATTTTTCATGAGGGCCATGATGATGAGCATGACGGCGAGCATGACTGGGAGCATGAGGATGTCGCCGATATGCCGTTGGATGAGGAGCATCCCATGTGGCGCTCAGAGCGTATATCTCTGACCTCCGTAGGAATCGACATCGGCTCCTCCACTTCCCATCTCATTTTTTCCCGCCTGATCCTGCGCCGCCAGGGCATTGCGCTTTCCAGCCGCTTTGTGGTGGTTAAGCGGGAGATCCTATATGAATCTCCGATTCTGCTCACCCCTTATCTCGACAAGATCACCATTGATACGAGGAAACTGGATGAGTTCATTCATGAGGCCTACCATCAGGCCAGGTTGACTCCAAAAGATATCGATACCGGAGCGGTGATCGTTACCGGCGAGGCGGCGAAAAAGAAGAATGCCGAAGCTATTGCCGCCCTCTTCTCTGCTCAGGCTGGGAAGTTTGTCTGTGCGACCGCAGGGCATAACCTGGAGGCGATCCTGGCAGCCCATGGCTCCGGCGCGGTGGCAATGACCGTCAACGAGGGCGGCGATTTTACAGTTATGAATGTGGATGTCGGCGGGGGCACCTGTAAGATCGCCATTGTAAAGAGAGGAGCGGTAATCGATACCGCCGCCCTAGAAGTGGGAGCGCGGCTTGTCGCCCTGGATGAGGATGGCAGGATCAATCGCATTGAGGATGCCGGGCTCAAGATAGCAGAAGCGGCAGGGGTGCAGCTTACCCTGGGAGCTTCGCTGAAAGAAGATGAGAAGGAAAAGATGGCGCGAGTCCTCTGTGACTGCCTTTTTGAGGTGCTGGAACGAGGTTCACTCTCTCCTTTGACCCAGAGTTTGATGCTCACGCCAGAAGTCGCTTTCAAAGACCGCATCGATGCCGTGATGTTTTCCGGTGGGGTGTCCGAGTATATCTATGGCTTTGAGAAGGGGGATCTCGGTGACCTGGGAAACCATCTCGGGCGACGCGTCCAAGAACGGGCGCAGAGGCTGGCCGGGAAGATCGCCGTGAAGACAGCCGAGGTGCGCATACGAGCCACCGTAATCGGCGCTTCCCAGTATACGGTTCAGGTCAGCGGAAACACCATATTCCTCTCTCACCCCGATCTACTTCCTCTCAGGAACCTGCAGGTCGTTACTCCCCAGATTATGCAGAAGGAGCCGCTTGCGGCGGTAGATGTGCAGAGTGCAGTGGAACGGGCTTTGCAGCGCTTCGATATCCATGACGGTGAGAGGGCTGCTGCCTTGGCCATTCATTGGGAACTCGGGCCTTCTTATCCTCTTATTCGAACTCTGGCGGCAGGGGTGGTAGAGGCGATGAAAGAGCACGTTAATAGAGGACAGCCTCTGGTTCTGGTCTTTGATGCGGATATCGCAAAGCTAGTGGGCAACATTATCGAGAGGGAGCTTTCACCAGGTTCAGGCATCATTTCCATTGATGGGATCGATCTCAAGGATTTTGATTTTATTGACATTGGAGAAGAGATCCCCGATGCCAAGGCTGTTCCGGTTGTGATCAAATCCCTGATCTTCCGCCATGCGGAGTGGGGCCGTGGACACAGGCATTTACATTAGCTGTCAGCAGTCAGCTCCGAGCTTCGGAATGGATGGAGTGTTGGAGTGATGGTTGGAACTCAAGCACCATTGCCGCAATACTCCACTACTCCAGTACTCCAGGGTGTTTGCTGAATGCTGATGGCTGATCGCTGAGGGCTGGAGAAAAGATGAGAGAGATCCTAAACAATATTTTTACCTGGCCTTGGTTCTCCGAGCCCCATGGCTATAACTTTAACGGCTATCTCATCCGCCATCCAGGAGGGAATCTCTGCATCGATCCGGTCGAACCCACAGAGGAAGACCTGGAGGCAATCGCCCGGTACGGTGTTGCCAGGATTCTGCTTACGAACCGCAACCACTCACGCGCCGCCAATAAAGTACGGGCCCGCACTGGGGCGCGGACTGCAATCCACCCGGCTGACGCTGCCCATGCCCGGAGCCAAGGGACCGAGCTTGACGATGACCTCCGGCTCGGCGAGAAGGTCGGGCCGTTGGCTGTTGTCGGAGTCCCCGGGAAATCTCTCGGGGAGGTCGCGCTCCACTGGCCAGAACGCAAGCTGCTAATCGTGGGAGATGCCGTGATCGGAAAGCCGCCTGGCGGATGTGGGCTTTTGCCGGACAAGGTGGTGGACGATCCGGCCCGGCTGCGCGCGAGTGTGCGGGCATTGCTGGACATTGATTTCGACGCGCTCCTTCCAGGCGATGGAGAACCGATTCTCCAAGACGCCAAAGAGCGGTTGAAGGATCTAGTAGACACCTTTTGACCAAGAGATCTCTGAAAAAGTCCCCCGTCCGTGTTTCGACTTGCCTGTCCTGGGTAGGTCGGCCGTATCCTTCGACTAAGCTCAGGACGAACGGCTGGCATAGCGAAGGGCTCGGCACGAACGGCTACTAAGCACAGTTTCGTATACTTACCCGTTCACCCTGAGCTCTGTCGAAGGGTGAAGGATGGGTTTTTCAGAGATCTCACCAATGACCGCTGGGCGCCGGGCTTCTGGTCAACCGTGCTTCTCATGCCGATGTATCTTCCAATACCATCCAAGATGGCAACAGTAGGGATGGGGTCTTTGTGACCCAAAATTCTGGCGTGAACCTGGGGAATGATACGGGAGACCGTATCTTTGATTTACCCAACGAGACAACTGTAAATAACGGGGCCTTTGGCATGAGCTGCCGTACCAACTCATCCGCTAACGGTCGCTTAGGAACGCTCAATGGTGCCAGTGGCGCGACATCCTTCCGGCGTGGTATTAGGCCCGAAGGTGGCTGCATCAACAGCCTGATGCCCTAATTTTGCTTGGGAGTGGCCAGGTCGATAAGAACGATGCCGTGTGGGGAAGCCCCCGTCTTTATCCGGTGGGTGATTTTGCCTGTGGCGAGCTCGACTACGTAAACGTTAGCTCCATATCGGCCGGTGACCCAAAGCTCCTTACCGTCAGGTGTTACCTCCATCATGTCTGGCCCCTGAGGAATCTTGAAGCTTTGCATTACCTTTCGGCTGGCTACATCGACTACCGAGACAGTTGCGGCGTCCCGGTTGGAGACAAAGAGGTTTTTCCCCTCAACACTCATGGCCATGCCATGGGCGCCGGCGCCGGTCTGAATTCGGTCCAGCTCTTTGAAACTCTCAGTGTCATAGACGGTGACCCTTCCTTCACCATAGTTGGCAACGAAGAGGATTTTTCCTCCAGGGGCAAGCGAGACATCAACCGGCCTACGACCCGTATCGACCTGCCGGACGAGTTTGCGTTCTTGAAGGTCAATAACCGAGAGCTGGTGAGAGTATTCATTGCTGACATACATGTAGCGTCCGTTTGGGCTGAACGCGAAGTGGTTTGGGTCCTTGCCTGTCGGGATCTGTGCCAGCTTTCTCCAGCCCTTGGCCTCGCCTATCTGGCTCCATTCATCCATGGCGTGGACCTCGACCCGGCCCAGGCGAGTGCAGGTTGTCACAAGGAGCTTCTGGTCCGGGGTGTAGTAGAGGTTGTATGGGTCAAGGAGGGGAAGGTTCTTTACAATGCTTTCAGTCGCCAGATCGATTGCAGAGACGGAGTCGGAGTGGGTATTGCCAACGTAGAGGTAACGCCCGTCCATCGAGACTATCATATGGTGGGGGTAATCGCCCACCCGGAGGGTCTTTAGGACTTGGTAAGTATCCCGGTCAATGATGGAAACGCTATCTCCGTCACTATTGCTGACGAAGGCCCGTCGCCGTACCTGGGAGCCGGTGATCGGTGTGGGAGCATTTTGGGTCCCATTAATCCGACAGTACCCCCCCATCATCGCCTGGAGGCTCTGCTTCGCGCCTACCCGGATCACCAGCGGGCATGCCTGTGTCGCCGGCGGTGAAAGAAGAAGGAGCCCAGCCAAGACACCTGTTTGGATTAGAGTCCATCCCCTTAGCAACCTGGAAACGATGTCAAGAAGCACGGGAATCTTCATTCTGATTTTCCTTCCTCTGCCAAGTTCACTGATATTTTACACGTTTAGACGGAAAATTACATGCCTTATTGTAAAAAAATTTCCCCTCTGCGTTGACATTACCAAGGATTTCTAATATTTATCGAAAATCTTGATATTACAGGCGGTTAGGTTTTATGGAAGAGCCTACTGGCTTACAAAACTTTTTGGAGATTGTTACCAAACCCGATAACATCCCCATTGTCGGGATGCTTCTTCTAGTCATCTTTTTCACCTGGATTGGCCTAAGACAGGCCTACCGGAACGATAAGCTTACCGCAGAAGGGAAAAAGGCCGAGATCCCTAATGATATGTGGAAGTAGACCCCGATCCGAAATCAATGGCGATGGTCTTCGCCACAATAGGGGCTCATTTGGAACTTAGAATCACTGAACATCGAGTGCGCGTAACCACTTTAACCTCCAGCTTTCTACTTGGATCGGGGTAGATGTTAAAGGTCTGGGGATTGTCTCTTGTCGGGGCCTTGGGGATAAGTTTTTCTCTAGCGTACGGGCAAAGCAGCTCCTTGCTCCGCGAAGGAAGCCAGTGGGAGCAAGGTAAGAGATACTTGGCTGAAGGAAAGGCCATGGAGGCGAAGGGGGCCTTTGAGGGGCTCTTAGGGAGGTATCCTAATGAGCCAGACCTCCATCTATTCTTGGGGATTGCCTCGCTGAGGTTGCGTGAGGTCCAAGCGGCGGAGGTTCATGTTAGGAGGGCCTTGAGCTTAGCCCCGGATCATATAGAGGCCAGGACCCTTCTTGGGTGGATTAATTTGGAGTTGCACAGGGACTACGCCTCGGCCATCGAGGAATATGCTAGAGTCGTTCATTTGAGACCTGATTTCCCCGAGGCCCACAATAACCTCGGTGTGGCCTTCAGGAAGAAGGGAGATTCGGAAAAGGCTATTGAGAGCTTTGCTAAGGCCCTAGAGTTGCGCCGGGACTACAGTGAGGCCTGGAGCAATCGGGGATGGGTTTACACCCAGCAAAAGAAGTGGCGTGAGGCCCGCAACGATTTTGAACAGGCCTTGAAGATCAATCCCCACGATCAGGGGGCCCTTTACGGCCTGTCTCAAGTGCTCAGAGAGGCTCGGGATTATGCTGGTGCTCAGAAGGCTTTAAGGAGTCTCATGGTACAATCGCCCAATTTTGTTTATTGGCTGGAATGGGGCCAACTTCAGCTTGTGCGTTATTATTGGGTGTTGCTTTTGGTCGCCGGGGCGTTCTTTTTGCACGCCCGGTATAAGAAGGTAAGGAGAAAATCGCATGGCAGTTGAGGTGACAAAGAAACGCAAAGGCACGGCTCTTGTTGCCGTGATGGATGAGAACTGTTCGAGCTGCGCAGGATCTCCGCTATGTGAGGTGCATTGTCCCGTGGAGAACTGTATCAACTTGCTCTATGAGGAGGTGCCTCAGGGGGGCTTAAAACCATATCGGGTATGGGTAGACAATGACAAGTGCATAGGCTGCCAGATGTGCTACAGCGATGACCTAACTAAGATCCACCAGCACAAGGAGACCGGAGAGATCTACTACGAGTACGCCGGCAGGTACTATAACAGCTCTAAAAAGCCGCTCGACCCGGATGCAATGCCCAAGAAATTCCAGCTCCAGCTCATAGGGACGGAGTCCGAGGATCGGCTAGACAAAAAGATCTGCCCGTGGGACGCCATCAAAATGTACGAGTTCGAAGAGGGCGCTCAGATCTCGGAGTATTTCTATGATCCGGAAAAGATCAAGACAGTCAATGGCGTCTATGTCATCGATGCTGGGGAAAAGAAAAGGCTGGAAGAGAAACAAAAAGAGCTCTACGGAGGGTAGGGCAAAACGAGCGGAAGCGTAGAATGGGTAAGAAAATCGAGCTTACAGAGACAGTGCTTCGGGACGCCCATCAGTCCTTGCTGGCTACGCGGATGCGCACCGAGGATATGCTGCCCGTGGCCGGGAAGCTTGATCAGGTGGGTTATTGGTCGCTGGAGATGTGGGGCGGTGCCACCTTTGATGTCTCTCTGCGCTTTCTTAAAGAGTGTCCTTGGGAGCGGCTGCGCAAGCTGCGTCAGGCGATGCCGCAGACACGCTTTCAGATGCTCGTGCGCGGGCAGAACCTGGTGGGCTACCACAACTACCCGGACGACATCGTGGAGAGATTTATCGAGCTGGCCGCCGAGGGGGGGATCGATGTCTTTAGGATCTTCGATGCCATGAACGATGTGCGCAACATGAAGGTGGCGATAGAAGCGGCGCTTAAGACCGGCAAGATCGTAGAGGGAACGATTTGTTACACCGTCAGTCCCGTCCATTCGGTGGACTATTTCCTCCGCCTGGGGGAACGGTTGGCTGAGATGGGGGTTCAGATCATTTGTCTTAAGGATATGGGGGGATTGCTGGCTCCATATGTAACCCATGCCATCGTGAAGAAACTTAAGTCGCGGATACCACTTCCCCTGCATATACACTCCCATTGCACCAGCGGGATGGCGCCCATGAGCTACATCATGGCCATAGAGGCTGGTGCTGATATTTTGGACACGGCCATCTCCCCTTTTTCCCAGGGAACTTCGCAGCCGGCGACGGAGGCCGTTGTGGCCGCCTTGCAGGATGCCCCTTATGATACCGGATTGGACCTCAAGCTTTTAGCGGAAATTGCTGACTATTTTTACGGAGTCAGGCGGAAATACGCCGAGTTTGAAAGTCCGATCAACAACCAGGTCAAAACGGACATCTTATCCAGTCAGGTTCCCGGTGGCATGCTGTCTAATCTCGTGGCCCAATTGCGCCAGCAAAATGCGGAAGACAAGCTGGAGGCAGTGATGGCCGAGATGCCAGAGGTGAGAAAAGATCTGGGCTATCCCCCCTTGGTGACTCCCACCAGTCAAATTTGCGGGTCGCAGGCCGCACTCAATGTCCTAACCGGCAAACGCTATTCCGTGGTTGCCGTGGAGACGAGAAATTACGTGATGGGACTTTACGGTGAGCCACCAGGACAAATCAGTGAAGAGTTAAGGAAGAAAGTCCTGGGGAAGAAGGAGCCCATTACCTGTCGGCCTGCCGACCTCCTTAAACCAGGATTGGAACAGGCCCGTAGGAAAATCGGGACCCTAGCTAGCAGTGAAGAAGATGTGCTTTCCTACGCCCTCTTTCCGGAGATTGCCAAGGAATACTTCCTCTGGCGGGAGTCGCAGCAAGAAAGGCAACAGGCATAAGGCAACAGTCAGTAGAATGACGGAAGACCGCAGACGGCCGACCGGTCAGCTGTCCCCGGTCCCCGGTCAGTCTCGCCTTCAAATCACCTTATTTAGCGGATATTCTATAATCCCTACGGCTCCGTTTTGAATGAGCTTAGGGATGAGGTTGCGCACCACATCCTCGGAGATCACGCTCTCCACAGAAAACCACTTCACGCCCTGAAGAGCGGCCGCTGGATAGAGGGTGGCGATCGTTGGCGCTGTGATGCTGGGAATGAGCTGGATGATTTTTTCCAGATCACGCTCGGCCACGTTCATCTTGATCCCGACCTTATTCTCAGCCGCCAAAGCGCCTTGAAGCAGAAGGCTGATCTGTTCGATCTTTTTCCGCTTCCAAGGATCGCTCCAGGCCTTCTTATTGGCGATCAGTTGCGGGTTGGATTCAAGCAGCTCGGCTACGATCCTTAGCCCGTGGGCACGGATCGTGCTTCCAGTCTCGGTCGCCTCTACGATCGCGTCCACTAATCCTTCTGCGGCCTTGGCTTCGGTTGCTCCCCAGGAAAACTCCACCTCCACGAGAATCTTCCGCTCAGAGAAGAAACGGCGTGTGAAATTCACCATCTCTGTAGCGATCCTCTTTCCTTTGAGATCCTCGATCTTTTTAATCGGTGAGTCTTGGGGTACGGCCAGGACCCATCGGATCGGCTTAAAGCTGACCTTGGAGTAGACCAATTCAGCGGCCATGTGTACGTCTGACCCGTTTTCTTGAGTCCAGTCCTTTCCCGTAATCCCCGCATCCAAGGCCCCTGACTCCACGTAGCGGGACATCTCCTGTGCCCGCACCAGACTGCAGCGCAACGTTTCGTCATCGATGGAGGGAAGATAGCTACGGCTCGTGCCAGAGATTTTCCAGCCTGATTTTTTAAAGAGATCAATGGTAGGCTCCTCTAAACTCCCTTTGGGGATGCCTAGCTTGAGTTCTTTCACTTATATAACCTCGGCTTGAGTAATGATTTGTCCCTTCAACCCTTTATCCCTTCATCCCTTCATCCCTTTAACTTTGCTTTATAGACCTCCCCTGGATCAAAAACTCTCTTCGCCGCAGTCCTCCAGTTTCTCCCCTGCTTCTTGCGAAAAAAGCAGCTTCGATAGCCCATGTGACAAGCTCCCCCCCCAAGCTGCTTCACCTGAATCAAAAGGGTGTCATTATCACAGTCGATAAAAGCGTCTTTGATCTCTTGATAGTGGCCGGACTCTTCCCCTTTGAGCCAGGGCCCCCGCCGGGAGCGACTGTAGTAGTGGGCCTTTCCGGTCTTTTGGGTCTTTTCCCATGCTTCGCGGTTCATGTAGGCCACCATTAGGACCTCTCGGGAGCGGTAGTCCTGAACGATGACCGGAACGAGCCCGTCTCCCTTGGCAAAGTCGATTTTGGGCATGTGATAAAATCCTTGAAATTAAATCAGTTAACATAGATAGTTTGTGGTTTCAACGTTCCCTCTTCCTTGTCTGCAATACCGGGATGGCGTCGATCTTCTCTGCTGGCAGAAGATTCCAGTAGATTCTCTTAGGCTTTTGGAAATCGGGTCTTAAGGATATCACCTCCTCTGGAGTGATGATGGCATTTAGAGGGATGTCATGCTCGGTCATGGGCATCTCTATGTCCAGCACCTGCAGGGGATGAACCGTAGTGATAATGGGGGTTTGATGATCGACTTTCTTCTCTTCTCTGAGGAGCGCATATTCCAGATCCGAATAGCCTCCACCTTTGCCGATGCGGGCGCCATTTCGATTGACCGCAACCGAGCCGCAGACGATCAGGTCGATCTTTTCGACCTCCTCTAGGGAGACAGCCCGGCCACGTTTGGCTGCGCCCTTGATCGTGGATGCGTGGAAAGGTGAGACTTTTAGTTTTTTTGGGTCCAGCTCGATGAATGGCTTTGGGGCGCGCAGTCGGGGCACCGCCATATAAATGGTTTTTCCCTCTTCTAAAGCCCTTTGGCGGATGGCCCTCTGGGGGGAGTCCGGATTCACTTTAAGGACTCTGGCCTCCTTCCAGAGGGGAAACTGGGAGAGGAACTGGGCGCACTTTTCCGCCCCAGTAAAGTTGGGTATTCTTCCCTCAGCTCCAGGAAAACGGGTCACCCTTTTTTGTTCCAGTAGCCCCCAGACTTCTTTGCGTATGGCATCTTTCGTTTTCATGAAACGCTCTAATGCGCCTGTATAACCTTAACTGGATCTATCCCTCAACCCCGTACGCACAAGCGACCAGCACTCAGCCATAAGCAGTCATCCGAGAACCTCTTTGCTGACAATGATCCTCCGACGGTTCCTAATAAGCTCCTCGCCCTCCTTTGGAGGGAGAGGATGAAGGTGGTGCGAACGGGAGAGGGAAATTTAATTCGGATCGAGGTTACCTGTCAGCCTCATATCAAAAGCTGAAGGCTGATCGCTGATAGCTAGTATTAAAATCAGATTGACTGCGGGTGAAAGCCGGTTGTAAGATCGCACCCTATGAATGGATTTATCGTAGTTTATGTGACTGTAGGTTCATCGGATGAGGGAGAACGACTGGCGCGCGCTTTGGTAGAGGAACGACTGGCAGCTTGTGTTAACCGCGTAAGACCAGTGCAATCCATCTACCGTTGGCAGGACCGGGTGGAGCAAAGCGAGGAGGAGCTGCTCATCATCAAGACCAAAAGAGAACTCTTTGATCGCCTGAAAAGAAGGGTTCAGGAGCTCCATAGCTACTCGGTCCCGGAGATCATCGCACTACCCATCCTGGAGGGGAGTGAGGGCTATCTCAAATGGCTGGAAGAGCAGCTCTTGGGAATCGATCAGTAGATGGGAGGATCGCTGCGGACGATCAAAGAAATATCTTCCGGAGGCGTAGTTTACCGGAAACAAAAGGGAGTTGCAGAAGTAGCCCTGATCCGCGTGCGCGATCGGTGGTGTCTGCCTAAAGGGCACGTGGAGGAAGGTGAAGGGACGCAGGAGACAGCGCTCAGGGAGGTCCGAGAGGAGACCGGACTGGAAGGCAAGGCAGTTGCCAAGCTCGGCGATATTACCTATTGGTACACAAACAAGACCAAGGAAGGGGAAACGATTAGGATCTTCAAGCGGGTCTATTTTTATCTGATCCGCTGCCTCAAGGGCGATGTGCGCCGGCACGATGAAGAGGTTGAAGAGGCCTGTTGGTTGCCTATTGAGGAAGCCATCAAGAGACTCTCTTACCCTACGGAGCGGCGTATGGTGCGCCAGGCCGTGATTCTCCTTCAGGGTAGGCGCTCCAGGAGACGGGCCTCTGTGGCTCGGCGCGCGTAGAGTTGTGCCATGGGAGGAGTCGGCATGAGAGGAAGCTTTAAGGGTATTCCCTTTTCAGTCCCTTACGAGATTGCTGCGGTGCGACCCTTGAAGCAGACAACTCTCAAAGAAAGGGAAGAGACCCTTAAGGCGGCTTGCTATAACACGGAACTTATCCCTCAGGAGATGGTTTATGTGGACCTGAAAACCGACAGCGGCGTCAGTTCCATCAGTACCCCACAGGTGACGACCATGTTGGGCCTCGGAACTTTGGAAGCGGCTTTGGAGATGGCGCCCGAGGCCAATGCCGCTTTCCTTTCCCTCTCCATACAATTTCAGGAGATCTTCGGTTATCCTTTCATGGTCCCCTGCACCCAAGGAAGGGCTGCGGAGCGGATCTGGGCCAAGATTCATGTCAGGCCCGGATCGGTTGTTCCGGGGAATATGCTCTTCCCTTCTTTCTGAGACCATGATCCTCAAAATCCTTGGCCACTCAGGCGCACGTGTGATCTTTGTCGAGGACGAAGTTGCCGCAGGCCGGCTCTTGAATCTCAAGGGACAACTAGCTTCTCTGACGCATATCATTGTCATGGATAGGATGAGTTCTTCTCTCCCCTATAGCCTTTCCTTCGATAAAGTCCTGATGGGGGGGAGGGAGGGTGGAAAGGA
>JAHFAO010000194.1 GCA_023250515.1 Deltaproteobacteria bacterium
CGGACAGAGCGTTGGAGCTCCCCTCCATTCTGGAAGTGAGAGCGAGCAGGTGGCTGCTGGCTAGTAGCCGCCGCGTCTTCCAATGAGGCAGATCTCCTAGCCAGCGGTAGCGCGGGTTGCGCGAGACCTCCTCCAACGTGCGTGCTTTCAGCTCGTCGGTTAGGGCACGACCGATATGGAACACGCGTACACGCGATGAGGCCGGAAGGTGCCTGGCCGCCATCGCCGTACGCAAGGGGTCTTTTTCCGGCCGCAAATGACCGATGACGCAGATCTTAAAGCCGTTTCTTGTGTGGGATACCTGACCGTTGACGCGTGGGGCAGACTGGTAAATGACCCGGGTTTTGGAATGCAGCCGTTTCGGGAGCTCAGCAATTCCCATGGATTGGAGAACGATCAGCCGGGTCGCCAGATCGAGCGATCTTTGAGCCTTTGCATTTGTCCGGATATCACGGTACAAGTCTGTCCCTGTAAGGGTCACGATCAACGGCAGTCCCGGATGCAGTTCTCGAAAGCTTTGAATGGACTCAAAGCTGCGAAGCGCGTGCAGGGCGATCATGAGGTCACAAGGGCCGCCATCGTAGCGTTGCTCGAGGATGATCCGATGCCCTAATCGGCTGAGCATGTGCTTCCAGCGAAGGGCGGTGACGCTATTGCCGTTGCGAGCGCTCGTTGGAGCCGGTGTGATAAGCCTGATCCTCATGGCATCCTACTTAGCGCAGGTGCGGAAACCGGCCCACACATCACGGCGGTCAGGAGTGTAAAAGTTGCGCCAGGTGTTGCGGATAAGGCGCGAACGTGTGGTCCAACAGCCGCCGCGCAGGACTTTGTGGTTGCCGAACCAAGGCTGGGAATATTCTTTGTAGGGATCGATGACAAATCCGGGATAGGGTAGGAAGGCACTCGCCGTCCACTCCCACACATTGCCAATCATCTGGCGGCAGCCAAAGGCGCTGTCTCCGGCCGGCAGCGCTCCAACCTCCACACAGCCCATCGCGCGCCAATCGAGGTTGGCACGATCCGGTGCGGGCGGCTCATCACCCCAGGGGAACCTCCGTTTGCGCCCGATCACTCCGCGCCCATCCGCTGCAGGCTCGGAGCATGCCGCCATCTCCCATTCAGCCTCTGTGGGTAGCCTCCTGCCAGCCCACTCACAATAAGCCTCTGCCTCGTACCAGTTGACGTGAATGACGGGGTGGTGCTCCCTCAGTGGCACAAAGGTATCGAATACTCTCTGGTACCAGCGCCCACCAGAGCGGCGCTCCCAGTAGACCGGTTGCTCCGTGCCGACTTGCTCACGCCAGGTCCATCCCGCTTCGCTCCACCACCTTTTTTGCCTGTACCCTCCGTCCTCTACAAAGGCTGCAAACTCGGCGTTCGTGACCGCTGCTCGAGCAATGCGGAAAGGTGGTACGATGATCGGGTGTGCCCATTTCTCGTTGTCAAAGATAAAGAGGAGATCGGCGGTTCCCCCTAACATAAAGGCCCCGCCAGGAATTTCCGCATCACCCGGTAATGGACCACCCGCCATATCTCTAGAGGGTTCCTCATCAGGAGGGACCTTAAATCTGGGTGGGGGGTATCCCAGAGTCTGCCTAGTGTACGTGATCGCCTCGTCGTGCATGTCCTCATGGAACGTTGCCAAGAGGTGGAAATAGACTTCTTCTGCGCCCGGAACCTGAGTGCCCAAACTTTCGATGACCCGATTCAGCACCTCTTGCATATACTCTAGCGTTTTCTCCCTTGACGGCAGCAGCAAGTCCCACCGCGTGTCGTGGGCGACATCGGCAGAATTGTAAAGGGCGTCTCCGCCTTCGAGCAGCGGTCTCTGCTTGCGGAGGTTCCTGAGGACCCACAGTTCCTGAAACCATGCCACGTGTCCGATCTCCCAGCGCAGAGGGTTTACGATGCGGAGGCAAGGCCCGATCATCTGCTCGTCAGTCAGATCGGCGACTAAATCGAGAGTCCGCGCGCGGGCCTCTTTGAGCAGAGCGATGATTTCTCCCGCTGACATCTGAGCGTGTCCGGACGAATCGGCTATGGGACGTTCCTTTGTCCAATTCATGGATTGGGATCGCCGGCAGGTTTCTCTAAGGCTTGGAGTTCGAAGACATCCACGTAAAACCGAGCTACGGTCTCGGGGATCACCGTTCGTAGGCCGAAGTGATTGATGGTGCGGTTCTGGTTCCACTCCCCATCCTCATAGACGTCCGTTCTGTTTTCCATTCCCTTCTGTGAGAGATCAAAAACATTTCCTGCGGGGTCATGCATGCTGAGTCCGGCGAAGGGTCTGTTGCTGGGCCTTTTCAGCACATTGATAGATGGGTATTTTTCTTTCAGCCGCGCAAAAACCGTTTCGACATCTTCGACCTCGAAGCCGAAGTGGTCAAAGCCAGCCTGGCGGCCCGCTCTTCGCGGGTTGATGTTCATTCCCACATAACCGTCGCCCACGACGACAGCGGCTTCCGGTCTCGCTGAGCGTGAGGATCTCATGCCAAAGACGGCCTCGTAGAATCTTCCCAGTAACGCGTAATTATCGCTCACAATGGCCATATGTTTCATGTTCGCGAACATAATTAGTCCCTCCTTTTCTGTGCAACGCGATATTGCCGACTCATTTCCTCAAAAAAGCCGGATCTTTCCAACTCGTTCATGAGGCGTCCCTCGACGAAGCCGTCCGGGTTCACCTCATGGGCCTCAGAACTGCTACGAGACAAGAGATCAAGCATCGATTTAACTACGCCTACAGACGGCAGGGGTCTTTCTAAAAGCTTATCTCTATAGCGAGCATAGATCGACTCGAGAACTTGGGAATCCTGAGTTCCCACGAATCTCCGTATGGTAGCGAGGCTGAACTCCGGGTTTGTTTTAAAAATATAGATCCCCTCAATCCAGGCCTTGAGAAATCTCAGGGTAGTATCCTGATTCTTGAAAACATAGGAGCGCCTCGAAAGAATGCTCGAGCCGGAAACTTCAATGGGAAGCTTGGAAAAATCGATGAGCTGTCTGAAACCCATCTTGGTTGCTGCCAAATCCTGAACGCCAGCCACCATGGCGCCGTGAATCCTTCCCGTGCGAAGACCGCCCAGGCGGGCGCTTAAATCACCCACAGGCAAAATCGTCATATCTCGCTCGGATAATCCATTTAGACGCAAACCCTCCCGCAGCACAACGTCAGTCAATGAACCCAGAGAACTGATTCCTACTATCTTTCCGCGCAGATCCTCAACTTTCGTTATATGGGGCTGGACCACCAAGGAGTGATCCAGACGATTCATCGGGGAAGCAATGAGTACTGTATCAGCACCCCTCTGATAAGCCTCGAGGGAAGGCATGGCTGAGTGATTTACGAATTGAACGCTTCCGCCTAGCAGTGCCATCACGCTTCGAGGGCCGCCAGGAATGTATACAAGATTCGGTTCTAACCCCTGTTTTTTGAAAATCCGCGCTTCCTTCGCCACCCATATAGGCGCCATCGAGCCGGATATGGCGCCGTAGCTCACATCTATTTTCTCAAGCGAGGCTCCTTCCAATGGCATCTGGAGTACTCCGAGTACCGAGACCGTGACCAGAATGACAACGATGATTCTGTCCCTTTGCATATATTCCTTGTGACTACAGCGCAGATTCTCCCTCAGTCGAACTTTCGCGTCAAGATCTTCTCTAGCCGGTCCGACCAAGGGCGGAATTCTTCAGTCCAGCGTTTGTCCGGGTTCTCCGCTATATACCGGCATGCTACCTCAAGCGCAGCCCGCTCTTCGGGTGATAGGCGTAAGGCCTGGTTCTTATCCTTTAATCTGTTGATTCGCTCACAAAACTCACGGATGGCCTGCCAATATGAAAGCGTATCATCTCCGAACCTTTCTGCAATGGCCCTCACCCAACTTTTCTCAGGGTTATAGGAGGCAGGATCCGCCGCATAATCAAAGCAGGTGGCGAGCGGAATGAAGCTGAGCGTCTCCTGGAGCAATGGGTTGTTCAAGTAGCCGTAGACGAGTTCGGGCAATCGAGGGTCGCGCCCGGTTAGCGGACTGAGGTGCATCTCGATGCTCATGGCGAGATCGTTGACCGGGTAGTTGTCCCACAGAATCAGGCGGTGCTTGAGATGCTGAGCGACCTTCCGTACATGGGCCAGGCTGATTGTTTTCGAAACCACGGAAGGACCAGTCCAGAGACAAGCAACGTCTTTGGGTAAATGATGCGCCAGGGTTTCTAAAAATGACGGTTCGAAGCGGCCGAAGATGCGGGCGAGTAAGGGATCTTCTGTGTAGTAGGAAGGACAGATCCACCATTCCACATTGGTCCAAGTGTTCGGTTGTCGTGCTAAAATTCTCTTTAGCCATTTGCCTTCGGCTTTAGCCAAGCTGCCGTCAAATTCTTTCTTATCTTCTTCGTGTCCCAGTTGTGAAGGGATATCATCGAAGAGAACGGCGAAGGCACGCACACCCGCATCGTAGAAGCGCTCCGCTTTAGTGAGGAGGTAAGCCATGGGCTCCTCAGAGGCAAAACAGAGTCCTTTACCGGGATGGAAA
Source organism: Deltaproteobacteria bacterium (assembly GCA_023250515.1). Classification (GTDB taxonomy): domain Bacteria; phylum Desulfobacterota; class Binatia; order UBA9968; family UBA9968; genus JAHFAO01. The sequence goes on from JAHFAO010000194.1 coordinate 4,533, forward strand.
CCGTAAACAAAATCGATTCGGTACTGTTGGGCTAGACGGATGAGCTGGAGAAGTGCCTTCCATTCGGCTTCTGGATAGGGCTCCTTCCATCGCTCACGATGATACGGGTCGTCTTTGGGAGCATAGAGGTAGGTGTTCATACCTCTGTTGGCGCCGAATTCGAAGAGCGCGGCCCTGTGAGGCATGCTCCACGGAGGGCCAAAAAATCCTTCGACAATTCCGCGCCGCTGAAAGGTGTGGTGGTCTGGCATTCGAGGTTAAATTATCATGTTGTCGCCCCTTTTGTGAATTGCCTCTACGGAATCATCTACTAAATGCAACCTAAAGCAGGCTGACCAACTACTGGCTGAGGACGTTCAGCCTTTCTTCTCCTTGACACTTATCCTGAGCGGGGCCTTAGGAGGGCCGACTCGGCTTCTCCGCGATCACCGTTGAGAACACCTTGCGTGTTCCCCCAGGCGCGGGAAACGTTTCCTGTCGCGATGCCAGGATACTCCAACCGGCGAATCGGTGGTCGAGTTCGTTGGGCGGGAAGAGGTAGTAGTTGTCGGGGTCGAACATGCCCACGTACGTGGTACCCTCAATGAGCACGTTGACGATGGCCCGGCCTCCGGGATTCACATGCTCTTGGATGGCTTGCAGCAGTTCGAGGGCGCGCTCACGACGAAAAAACATGAGCAATCCGATGGCCACGATCGTGTTGTACGACTGGTCGATGATCCCTCGCTCAATGTCCGCCTGGATGGCTTGTACCGGAAGCCTTTCTCGTTGCGCGTCGGTATGGATGCGGGCAACGGCAGCAGGGCTGGCATCGACTGCCACGACACGGTGGCCTCGTCGTCCTGCCTCCAGGCTCAGATTGCCAAGGCCGGAGCCAAGATCGAGAACCGTCCCTCTGAGGTAATCAAGCGCCAGGGTCTCGAATGGGTTCAGCGCATAGTCCTGCTCTCGAATCTGCCGTTGGAACTGGGTTTCGAAGAACCCTACAGATTTACTATGGGTCACGTTGCGCATGCTAAATCGGCACACGTAGATATCAAGGAAAGTTTGGGCCTCTGATCGGGATAGAAACTGAGCGCACAGCGCCTTAGGAGGAGAGTTTCCATTTCCACTCTTTCGATAAGTGGAATGGGTGCCTAGTTCCTCCATGGCCTGTGTTTCTCAGAGCCCCCCTATGATCCCGGACGGTCGGATTTCCCGAGTCCGGTTCGAGGCCGCAGTCCTCCTCCATACGCTTTCCTGTGGGTTGATGAGTTTAAGCCGATGGTCTGCATACACTCGCCTCTCCTTGAGTTTGCGCATGGTCTAGCTGCCCCCGTCTGCTGCGGGTTTGCCCCAGCGTTCTTCTGGGACCCCT
>JAHFAO010000195.1 GCA_023250515.1 Deltaproteobacteria bacterium
ACGGGTCTCATCCTCCTGCCCGCAGCCTTGTTTGGCGACCATGTGCTGACCGGCAGTGGCGTCCTTCGGAATTCTGGCCAGACAGGCCTTCAGCGTGTCCTCGGCTGCGCCCACCGCCGCAACGTCCAGCGCTCCCGCAGAAGCGGAATGGGTGGCCCCTCCCGAATGTTGATCCGCCGCATATGTTGACAGTGGAGAGATCCACGGGATCAGCATTAGCGACGCGACAAGGACGGTGGACCTGATGAACAGATAGGTTTCCATGTACGCTACCTCCCTTTGCTTCTTCTGAGGTTACAGTGCCTTAGCCCCATCAATCTCTATTCTATTCACGTTTGAGAACACCAAACCCCACCGGCACGGTGCCAGGAGGGCGAGCTCCGTTCCGCCTGGGTTCCCCATGGCCTTCCCGATTGGCTTCGATGCCGGAGTCTGTGACCTCACCGCACAGCAGGCATTGCCAGCCGGAGAAGGCGCATGTCGAGCTTGCCGCATCCTCCAACCGGATGGTCACCATCAGACCCTGGCAGCGTCGGCAACTCATCTGTTGCCCTCCCCGGGTTCGACACCGCTCACGGCGTCAGGCTACCCGAACGACGGTCACGATCCTACATGGAGTAATGGCAGAGACCAGAGACCGTCCAGGTCACAGGACTGGCCTTCGATACACGAAAGGCGCCCGTCCTCCTGTGCACTAGCGATAAAAAATCAGCTCGTCACAGAGACTCTGGCATAGAAGCGGCGGAGACTGGGGAATCGGTCGCGCAGGAAGGAGTAGGAAGCGCGAGGGATAGGACAGTCAGCGGAACTTACCACCTCACAGGAAGACGGTACGCGCAATGAGCACCGTAGTCAAGCGGTATTATCGGGGCTGTGATAGTTCAATGATTCTGCGGGGTCTCAGAGGTCCCGCGCGTTCCACGAAAGAAAGGAAAGACGATCATAGACAAGATGTTTATCCCCTACAGTCCCTGAGACAAGTAGAAGCCACGTGAAGGCCCAAAACCCTAAACCTCCCTGGTTGGTTGCTCGAACCTGGCCAGTCCAGTGACAGGGATTCGCTCCAGAAATCTTCTGAAAATGGCCTGCAAACAGAGCGACAAACAAAGAGATATTTCCATAGTCAGATCCTTGGTCACAATCAAATCTTTTCACACACCGTGAGGTGCACGAACAAACTACTTCTTTTTCTCACAAACCTCCACGATAGCTTCGACTCGGCCATCTTGTGGACTGATCATGAGAAGCATCCCCTTATGCTCCGGGTCTCTTTTAAAGAAAGTGGCATAATCCTCTTGAAATACACTCTCCGTGATCCTTGTATCGCCACTTTTGCTATCATAAACCTTTTCATGGGTAAAAGCGGCTACAGTCTGAGTGCCATTTGATCGCATTTTGCTTGTCACTCTCCAAAAGACACGACCTGGCTCTTGAGACCCCTTTTCATTTTCTATTTTAATGTTAGAACATAATTTGGTTCCTTTCGCCACCTCAACATGATCGCCTCTATCCATAAACTGAGCGAAGCCTGATATGGGAAATCCGATTAGGAGTGGAAGCAAAAGCAGGCACATTCGCATGTGATAAGCCTCGCTGAAATTGGGTTTAGAAACAATTCTTTTTGACCCTCCAGAAGCATACTCCAAAGCCGATTGAAAATCGACGGGACGGTGATCGAATGAGGGGGTAGGATTTTGGCGGGCTCTCCATAGGAGCCTCACGCCGAATCTTGCCAGGTTAATTCTGGAAGGCTCTGCACCAAAGCATCGAGTTCACAATCAGGAGCACTATAGGCGCCTTACCTCTTCAAGAATCCGGTCAGCAATAGACTGTTGCTCTGACACGGCGATTTCAGTAGAAATAGTATTCAGGATGATCACCATTTTTCTTCCCTCCCATCCTTTTAACCAACCAAAGAACCCGATTTCCATCTTCACCGCTTGTCGATTGGCCCGACCCAACACATCAGCTTGAGCACCTCAAGATAGAGCGTACCGCAATGGCCATGGGATTCGCTCTTTAGTTACGGGCCTCTTATCGAGACAAAAAGAATGTCATTAGAAGAGAGCATGACATGAGTACTAAAAATAGTCCCACTGTGAGCTCTGCACGCCAAATGTTCATCTCTACCTCCTGACGTTAGGACGCTATGAAGTTATGCGCTGAATGAACTGCCACACCCGCAGGTCGTCTTCGCTAGCGGGTTCTTGATCGCAAAGCCGGAGCCCTGCAAGCTATCCACGTAATCGACTTCAGCGCCGCTCAGCAGCGTGGCGCTTTGCGAATCCATAATGACCTTCACATCACCCTTCTCGATGACCGTGCCGTCGTCGCTCATGTTGGATTCAAACGACATCCCGTACTGATAGCCATGACAGCCGCCGCCCCGGACGTACACTCGTAAACCAATCGTGTCCTGCTCCTCCCGCATGAGCTCCCGAATGTTCTCTTCAGCCGTCGACGTCATAGTAATCATTACATCTTCCCCTTTTCTGATTGACTGGTTCGGCCACCCTACGATCCTTAGGAAACCTGGACGGGAAGTCTTTCTTTAAAGACGCATAGTCCTTTTTCAAAGTCTACCCACCCCCTGCCGGTGACACAGAAGCCAACTGCTCCTTCACTTGTTTAAGCGTCCTCATCTGTTCTTGCAGATCATCCACGTTCTTTTGCATTTCGACCAGCGCACTTCCAATCTGTTTGACTGAGCAGTGGCGTAGTTTATGGATACTCCTCCCCGTCCAAAGCCGAAGGGCTTTGTGGGATGGTGAGTTCAGCGTGAGTAGGTAGATCCGTGGTGTGTTCTTCATGATGCCCTCCGTTGTTCTTGTTGCCCGCCGCCTCGACTTCCGCGCCGAGAACGACATGGCGGGCCATTTTCAGCAACCTGTCAGGCTGCTCGAAAGACTGCCAGCAAATCACTCAAGGCCATGGTCTTGTTTTTCAGCACGGCCCGCTCCGCTTTCACTTCATCCATCGCGGCCGTCTTTCCGGCTCCGTCCGGGAGGCACGCCGCGATGAGCGAGAGCACCCGATTACACTCCTGCTCTACCTTCCCCTTGACCACCCGGTTCACCGAGAGCATCTCCATCATCTTGGCTCGTGTGGACGAGAGATGCGACTGAAGTTCGTGCTCCGGATAGGTTGCGCGTGCGGCCTCGTTCAGGCAGTGGTCCAAGCTTTGCGCCAGGAAGGCGTACAGCCTGACCAGCGTGTCAGTGATGTCGATGTGACCATGAACTGTAGATTGGACATTCATAGCTCTCGTCCTCCTCTTCGTCGTTAAAGCGAGTACGTCCGGCTGGAGTCAGGTGGCCCAGCGACCCATACAGCTGTCCCACCTCCAGGCACTGTACTAGAGGACGGTGGTGGTGCTTACGACCTCAGATCACGAATCAGTTGCTCCATCTTGCCGCGGATCTGTTTCATTCGGGTCGGATCTTCTACGAAATCAAAAAGATCATCCTCGGACAGGGGTAAACATAGCGTTTTCTGCTTGTTTGTAATGGTGATCTGAAAGAAACCATTCACCGTCTCTTCCGGAATCTTACACGCGAGTTGAGGATTCATCGATCTGACCATCTCGCTCAACTTGTGCTTGGCTCCGTCTAGATCAGACATGGGCACTCCGTCAGTGGTGTAGGGATCGCTTCGCGCCATTTGGGCCTGCTATGACTTTCCTTGGTCGGCAGCCTGACCGTATAGACTCCCAGTCCCTTCGCCGTCAGATGCACCTGTCCTGTTCGGCTCAAACTATCGATTTCAAGAAAGACTTGATTCCAGGTGAGGCCCGGCAAGCCAGGTTCCAAGTCATCGAGCTCACACCCGGGAGCGCGTCGCACTGCTTTCAGGATCCGGTCAGCCACGGTCCTTTGCTGTAGCGACATGATGATCTCCTCTCTTTCGGCATCCGAGTGCCCCAGACCCGCCCCTTGACTTAGACCATCCCTCTCACCAATCCCTTCCAAGGGATGGGAAGTAGGGAAGGGATGGGATGAGGGGATGGTCTGAAGGAGTAGAATAAATCTCTTTACTGTGCTCAGACCGGGACCTTGGAACCGTTGTACCGTACTTCTCTGGCCCGGACCTGGGGAAGAAGATCCCGTACTCCTGGACTGGCATCACGATCCGCGTGAAGTTAGCCACCTCATCCGCCGCGCCCTTGCTAATGCCATGGCTCCGATTGGTGAGCATCGTGAAGAACGCGCCCATCTCAACCCCCACAGTTCGCCGATCCCCGCGGTCCACGGCGTCCCGTACCAGGGTCAACTTCTTCAGGTACGAGGTAAAATCGGAGGTGGGAAAGTTCACTTTGAAGTAGGAGCCTAGCGCGTTCATAATGTCGTCCACCCAGGTGGCCTGGGCCGGGGGTAGCCCCAGAACAGGTGCGTCCTGGTGAATGGAAGGCTGCGCTTCCATGATCTCAGGAATGCCCGCAGGCTGACCCGCCGCCTGTGTTGACAGTAGCGGGACCCACGGGATCAGCGTTAGCAACGCGGCGAGGACGGTGCGCTTGATGAACCGATAGGTTCTCATGGTACTTAACCTCCCTTTGCTTGATCTGAGCTTACACTGCCTTCTTCAGGGTCATGTGAGGGCCACCTGCGCCGCGCTCCGCCTCAACATCTTCCCTGAGGTAAATACTCGACGGCAAATACTCGACAAGCAGGGGTAGCTTCCCATTTCTTGTTCCACCCCCGTTCTTCTTCCACCCCTGATCCAGCAACCAGATGGTCCCGTCAGCCAGCCCCAGAATCACGGTCATGACAACAAACCAGGTCCCGACCACCAGCACGGGCACTAAGACAATACACCCCAACCCCGCGACGATCCCCACAACAATCCACATCGCTAGTTCCACTTGTCACCTCCATTACAATCTCTAGACCCCTTGGGCTTGAAGCATCAGCTCTCGCTAGCTAGGTACCTTGTGGATGAATCCAGTTCCCCATCGGTGCCTGGTGGCATTCCCGATTGGCTTTGATGCCGGCGCCGGTGACCTCGCCACACAGGAGGCGTTGCCAGCCGGACAAGCAGTATGTCGAGCTTCCTGCATCCTCCAAGTCGATCCTCACCATCAGATCCTGACAACGTGAACAGCTCATCTGTTGTTGATCTCCCAGGCTCGACACCGCTCACGGTGTCAGCCTACCCTACCGACGTCCTCAGTCCTCAACCGGCATTCCAGGCGCTAAGGGACCCGTCCATGTCCCGATACCCGCCTCCGACCAGAGGCTCCGGTCCTGGGTTCAGAACCAACGGATGCATCGCTGCGAAGAAAGTCGGGCGTCGAAGCGGCGCAGTCGAGGGAGGGTGCTGGCGCGGAGGCAGAAGGCGGGGATGCGGGATTAGCGGCCTCTTTCTCCGAGCCGTTTTTCTTCGGTACGGTGGTGCTCTCTGAGTTTCCCTCCGCGGCCGTCGGCTTCAGCTTGTCCGAATAGTCCGTGATGTACCAACCGGACCCCTTGAACATGATCGCCGGCGCCGAAATCAGCTTAGAGACCGGCTGGGCGCAGGCTTGACACGTGGTGATGGGGGCATCGCTGAATTTTTGGGTCACTTCAAAGCGGTGGCCCGCCTCACACCCGTACTCATAGACCGGCATTGTTCCTACTCCTCGTATTATCGTTTCGAGGGTTTCCTTAAGATTCAGCGGATCCAACGCACAAGCGATCTTCTGTTCAGAAGGGCGCCATCCGAGGACCTCCCTTGGCTCGTCACAGTTAAAAGTGTCAGCACACCCTGGGACTCTGGCGTAGAAGCGACGGAGACTGGGGAATCAGACGCGCAGGAAGGAAAAGGAAGCGCGAGGGATTAGGACAGTCAGCGGAGCTCTCCCCTTCGCCGGACAAGAGGGAGGGCGGCCAAGTCCACCCTCCCTCTCGA
>JAHFAO010000333.1 GCA_023250515.1 Deltaproteobacteria bacterium
CCGGATTCTGCAGGCATCCGCGCGGCTGACCGCCGCAGAGCTCGAGAGGCCGATCCACGGCTATGCCGGAGAGACCAACGGCAATGAGCTGCTCTATCAAGTCTTAAGCCATACGGCGCATCACCTGCGGCAGCTCTATGAGATGCTCCGCATGATCGGAGTGAATCCAGACAAGCCGCTTGGAGAAGACGACTTCCAAGGTATCCAGATGCCGAAGGCGCTATGGTAACTGGCCCGATCGTCGCCCTTCTTTTAAGGTCCCTTTAACGCTTCTGAGCCAAACTCTTCCCAACGTCCTAAGCGACCGGTCGGCCATACTTTTACGGAAGGAAAATTCTCTTGCATTCGACGCGGCAGTTATGTTAGGTGCCTGAAAGCTTCGCTGGTGAAGCATTTCTCAGTCAAGGAGGACTGAACATGGGTAAGCATGGAAGGCTTCGGAGGCTTTTCGTTGTTAGTTTTTGGATCCTCACGGTAATTGTCTCGGCCCCGGCTCTCGCCGAGCAAGCTCCTCAGCCTCCGGCTGTTGCGCCGGCATCTCCTGCCGCTCCTTCTGCGCCAAAAGCGGAGCCAGGGAAAACCCCTGTACCTTTTACCCAAGAGCTTTTGGATCAGCTCGGCGGTGTCAAAGTGGCTATGGACACGGTCTGGACTTTGTTAACGGCTTTCCTGGTGTTCTTCATGAACCTTGGCTTTGCCATGCTTGAGACTGGATTCTGCCGGGCAAAGAATGCTGTTACCGTCCTGGCTAAGAATTTTATTGTCTTTGCGGTCTCGTCCTTAGCCTTTCTCATTTTGGGCTTTGGCATCATGTTTGGAGATGGCACACCTTTCTTTGGAACTCAGGGGCTCTGGTTCGTGGGAGGAACAGATAACAGTCCGGCTATGGGGGAGGCTTATAAAGGGGTCTATGCGGCTCTGAACTGGACGGGGACGCCCCTATGGGCCAAGTTTTTCTTCCAGTTGGTTTTCGCCGGGACTGCGGCAACCATCGTCTCTGGGGCCGTCGCTGAAAGGATCAAGTTCGGCGCCTTTTATATTTTCAGTTTTTTTATGGTAGGGATCATCTATCCGATTGTTGGTCACTGGATCTGGGGGGGTGGCTGGTTGGCTAAACTAGGGATGTTTGACTTTGCGGGTTCGACTCAGGTTCATTCCATCGGCGGGTGGGCGGCGTTGGCTGGCGCTATGATGCTCGGCCCCCGCATTGGAAAATACACAGAGGATGGCAAGATCAACCCCATCCCCGGACATAGTATTGCGTTGGCCACTCTGGGGACCTTTGTCCTCTGGTTTGGCTGGTTCGGTTTTAATCCGGGAAGTACCATGGCCGCTGACTGGAGTGCCATTGGCCGAATCGCTGTTACGACTAACACCGCGGCAGCCGCCGGCGCAGTAGCTGCATCCATTATGGCCTGGCTCTTTTTGGGCAAGCCGGACCTCACGATGATTCTCAATGGCTCGTTGGCGGGGCTTGTGGCTATAACGGCTCCGTGCGCCTTTGTGAGTGTTCCGAGTTCCCTCATTATTGGGTTAATTGCCGGTATATTGGTGGTCCTCTCCGTGCTCTTTTTTGACAAGGTCAAGGTGGATGATCCGGTGGGTGCCATCTCTGTCCATCTGACCTGTGGAGTCTGGGGGACCCTGGCACTTGGTCTCTTTGCCCAAGAACAGTTTATGCCCGGGACCACTGGCGACGGCCTTTTCTTTGGTGGCGGACTTACACGCTTCCTCGCTCAGCTCACCGGTGTAGTGAGCGTGGGGATCTTTGTCTTTGTGGCGTCGTGGATCTTTTGGAGTCTCATTAAGGCAACCATCGGTCTCCGTGTCCCACGTGAGGAGGAGATGGAAGGGCTGGATATCGGCGAGCATGGGATTATGGCCTACCCGGAATTTCAGGCACCTAGTAGGTGAAACTAATAGCACTTAAGTGAAAGGAGCGACGAGATGACACCCAAGGAAGTATTGGAATTTGCCAAGAAGAACAAGGTAGAGATTGTGGATTTGAAGTTTATAGATGTGCCGGGGCTGTGGCAGCACTTCTCCATCTCGACCAACGAGCTTA